>CAYPKM010000023.1:6130-13783 GCA_964411325.1 uncultured Christensenella sp. | reverse complement strand
GCTGATAATTTTCCATTTTGTCCATTCATAAAAGTTGTGTATTCTCTGCCAGAATAAGTATAATTAAATTTGTATGTCGGCAACAATATCTTGGAATACTTACAATCATTGTAGCAAGTATGGATATCCAAATAATTGATTCCATCATATCTATAACCTTTGAGAACTACTTTTTTGACCCTACTTCTTACAATATCTTTGATTTGCTTTTTGCAATCTTGCAAACATTTATCAAAAAATTCTACAGAATACCCCAACAAAAATTCGGGAGTAAACTTAATTACTTGTTTGCAATCAAAAGGCTTAATTTCTTCGAGCAAACTTTGAGTAATCTCCGCACTGCATTCCAACAATATGTTTTTCTCAACCACGTCTTTTTGACCTGAAATACTTTCGTAATGTTTGACAGTGTCGCCATCTGAATCGGTTCTAGTAGTATATATTTCGCCTTGATAAAAATTAGTTGTGGATATATCGCATAAATAGGCAGGAATATACACACTTTCTATTTTTTTGTTATCAATGCCCTTTTTGACGGCGTGTGGAACGAACCATTTTTTCTTCAACTTTTCTTTGAACTTTTCTCTAGCCGTCTCTTTGTCAAAAGCAAAAAGCACACATCCGTCAGGTGCAACACCCTCTACAAAAGGAATAACTAATGACACACCACAATATTCGCATTCATAGCTCATCGTGTGTTTCTCTTTTTTAAAAACCGCTCCACAATTTGGACAATGAGACTTGAATTTTTTGGATATTTCTTTTTCTATCGTTACTTCTTGCATATCAAAGTTATGCTTACCATAATCTTTGTCTTTGGATATTCTGTATTCATTTAGACATTTTTGACAAACAAGCGCTTGATGACGGGGACTAAAATTAAGACCGCCCCCACACTTTTTGCATTTTTCCATCAATCTTAACCTTCTAATATTTTATCTAAATTTGCATAATACTCTTCTTCGGAAATAGCACCACTAGCACGCAATTCTTTTAGTCTAGTAACAGCCTCGCTCATAGCCATTAGTTTGTATTCCGAAAGGAAACTTTGGCTCTGAGCCTTTTCCTCTATAGGTGCAGGCTTGCGATTAATCATAACAATAGCAGTAATCAATGCAAATGTTCCAGCAAGGTATGTCGAAAATAAAATTTGGAATATTCCGTACCAAACAAGCATTTTGCCATACTGCTTGTTATTTACACGATATTTGATGCCTTTGAAATAGAATATCGCCGAATAAATATTGACACCCACAACAAATATTAGATTGAAAATGTATGATGTGATATAAGCAGAGATATCATATCCTTCCATAACGAGCGACATAATGCTATTGTAGTAATCTACTATTCCAAATAGATTGAAAGAAAGTGCTATTCCAAGCAACAAATTAAGAGTAATGCTCAAAATAGTAAGCACAAAAGTAATAATAAGTAATGCATTTTTATTTTTTTTCTTAGACATTTTTCTTTTCCTTTTTTGTTCTTTGTTTTTTGATTGTAATTAATTTTTCATTAGAAATTTCTTCTTCAGATATCTTGGTTGCAAAAGCAATTGCAGTAAATAGAGTTCCCAAAAGTCCACCTGTAATAATTGTCACAATTAAGCAAATTATCTGCACGCATTTGTTTTCGCTATATCCAGTCGCAGTCATCCCACATAGCAAGAGATTAAATATTCCAGATATTAATCCTCCGACTGACAGACTTATTAGCAAAACATTTAACCATATAATTGCAGGCTTAACAACTATTACCACTACCACAAAAGCGATTAGCGTCGCAAGACAGCATATTAGTCTAAAGAACGCACTCATAAAATAATTAAATCTTTTCCCCATTGCTCCTTGCATTAGACATTCTCCTCGGACTTGCTTTCTTTCTCTATTTTTGCACTACCATCTTTTAGCCAAATAGCGATAATGGTAAGTGTCATTGTTACTAATTCTGGTGCTAGCAATACACTAAGAATTGTGAATGTAATTTTTCTTCCCAATCTGTCTCTAATCATCGTATCATATTTCTTAGCAAAAACCAAATTGAAGATTCCCCACACAATTCCACATAGAGCATAAATTAATGACATTATACAAAAGACATTGACAAACTCAAAAATAAAATCCACGCATTGTTCTGCCGAATATTCACTAAGGTAAGAATAACTAGAATCGATAGAAATTAATTCGTCAATAATCTCTTGCAAGCCTGCAGTGTCTGCCAAAAAAGACTCTTTGATAAATCCACTCAACAAAAAAATAGCGACAATTACCAAAAGTACAAACCCACAAAAGACCAATTTCAAAATACCAGACGAAGTAAACAAAATCTTCTTGGCTTTCATTGCAACCCCCTTAAATTAGCTTTGTCAATCAAAGTGTCAATTATGACATTTGGAAAAACATCCATCTTTATACGCAACTTTTCATTTAATCTTTTTGATACATACAAAAAGATACAACACAATTGCAGTATTTATAATATAATACAAAATTATTATATCATCTAATATTTAATTTAACAATAATTTTGACAAAAATCCCAAAATTTTTGAATACTTTTGCAAAAAAAGCACAAATATTTTCTCTTTTGTTTTGAGTAAGTCCAAAGTTATGATATAATTTTGATATGAAAGTGTCTAACAATCTAAAAAAATTAGCAAAAGAATTCATCAAGAAAAATCATCAACTATACATTGTTGGTGGTTTTGTTCGTGATAGCCTTTTGGGGCGAGACGCTCAAGACATAGACCTTTCGTCAGCTATGCCACTAGAAGATGTGGAAAATATTTGCAAAAGCCTTAAATTTGATTGCAAACTCACAAACAAGCATTTGGGCACCCTTTCAATCTTTACCAAAAAAGAAAAGTACGAATATACAAGATTTAGAAAAGAAAGTTATAATGGCAAGCATTCACCCGAAAAAATCGAGTTTGTAGACGATATTGAAAGTGATGCTAGTAGAAGAGATTTCACTATCAATGCCATATATTATGACATAGTAAATGACCAGATTATAGATTTGTGTGGTGGCAGAAAGGATTTGAACAAAGGAATAATTAGAACGGTAAGAGCCCCACAAGTCACTCTAAAAGACGATGGACTGAGAATTTTGAGGGCGATTAGATTTTCTAGCACATACAATTTCAAAATAGACAGACGCACAAGACTTGCAATGAAAATATTTAGACAAAACCTTTTGGGGATATCAAAAGAGAGAATATTAAGCGAATTGAAATTGTGTGCCACTGCAGACTTGAAATATGGCATTATAAATAATGTTTTTTGGGAAAATATTATAAAGTTAGATTTGTTTCCACTATTGTTTAATCGCCTAGTAGACACAAAAAGAATTAGCAAGCTCGACATTGCCAATTTCTATAAATTGCCAAAAGATGCAAGAATTACTGATTTTTATTTCATCGTGCTCAAATATTTTCTAAAATCCCATATCAAACACACGCAACTTTGCTATGCCATCAATATGATATTGGGTATGGATGGAATCAAAGAAAGCACAGCAACTATTAGGCTAATAGAAAAAATTTATCTAATATATCAAAACATTGAGTGCGATGTGGATAGTTTAAACGCATCCATCAATTATCTAAGGCTAACAGACACTAGCAAACAAATAATCTATAGCCATTTGACCCCAAATGGGATAGAGGTTTTGAACAAAAACATATCGCTTGTAGAGGGACACAATTTGCCTACAAGCCTATCACAATTAAAAGTATCTGCCAAAGACTTGATTGCCAAAGAAATAGAGCCTAGATACATTAGCAATATAATGAACGCCCTATACAACCAAGTAATAGAATTAAAAGTCTCCAATTCAAAAGAAGACTTGATTAATTTGGCAATAGAAATAAACAAAACATTTTGTAAACTTACCACCAAAAAGGAGAAATAAATGAAAATCATATATTGTCATCACGCACAAAGGGATGTTGACCCTAGAAAAGCAAGAAACCAAAATGACGATTTGACAGAGTCTGGAATTAAGGATGCCGAACTTGTTGGCGAACATCTAGCAGGTATGAAAATCACCGCCATATACACTTCTAACTTTTATCGTTGCAAAAAAACAGCACAAATAATCAATAGAACATTCAATGTGCCAATTATTGAAGAAGAAAGATTTAATGAAGTAGGCAGTGTTGAAGGAGAAGAATGGGCAGACGCAATGAAGAGAAACATTGATGCGATTGTAGACATACAATCCAAATACAATGACGATGCTGTTATTTTGTGTGTGGCTAGCGGAATTAACTTGTCGGCTTTTGTTTGTTGGAACTTGGGACTTAAACCAAACAAAAACTTCCCTTTCATAGGTGCTACTAATTGCTCACCAGTCATCTTTTATGCACCATCAAACATCAATTTTAGAGAGAGAAAGTTTGAGAGAGGCAAAAACGCCTTTGCTTACAAAAAATCCAAAGATTTCCAAATAATAGATTTGACACCGGGCGAACAAAAATCAGCAATCCTATACGAACTAAAAAGAAAGACCGAACAAATGCAAATGTTTACCAACAAATTGCAAAGAGAAGATTACCTAAGCAAACTAGGTGCACTAGAAAAAGCCCAAGATATGGGAGAAATTGAGACAAAGAAGTATTTGGGCACTAGACTTGCAATAGATATAATGCAAACAATCAAAGATTTGTGCGTTTGCGAAAACATTCCTTTTGACAATGTAAGAACGGAGACGGCGCTTAATCTAAACGAAGAGCAATGCATCAAAAATATAGTCACCTACACCGAAAGATTATTCTATCTAGATATCAACATCCAAGAAACCCTAATGCTTATATATTCCACTCTTGTTAGTTACATCAATTACAACGACTTGATATACAATGATATAGAGAGAAGTTGTGTGCTTGTGGAAGAAGAAGAAGGGTCTTATCTAAACGGAAAATATCTATACAAAATGAGATAAACCAATTGAGAGAACATAGAAAAATCTATGTTCTTTTTTGTCTAAAATTATTATCCAAAACTTGAATATTAATTACGTCTAATTGGCAAAATAAATTAAAGGCAGGTTTGAATATGAAAGCACAAAATTCGAAACAAAAAACATCTAAACAAAAGACTAATAAAATGCTAGCAGTACTTACTCTATGCACACTAGCCATCACGGCCATTATTATTGGACAATTTCTAGTTTTGGATAACGAAACAAACAAGACATTGCAAGATGGAACAATTATTAATGGTCTAAACCTTTCTGGAATGAACAAAGACGAGGCTGGAAAGGTGCTCCTTAGCAATTTTAATGAAAAAGCCGAGTCTTTCCAATTGGAAATAAACGACAAACAAACTGGCAAGCAATGGATATTTGGTCAAGATGACATAAAGGTTAATTCGGATGTTCGTTCAATTTTGGATGCTAGTCAAAACAAAAACACTTACACAGGAGAAGATGACGAGAGGGATGATTTTCTTTCGCAATTCGACCGCACAGGAAGTTCTATCAATATATCTTTCAATTACATATTTTCTGGGCTTGACGAAAAAATAGAAGAAATACTAAAAGAAGTGGAGATAGAGCCAATAAATAGCACGATTTCATTCACACCAAACGAACAAGAATTATTCAAAATAACAGAAAGTAAGGAAGGCAAAAGAGTAGATAAGACCAAACTTTATCAAGATATCAACAACCAATTTTTGACAACAAACAATATAAGCGTAGATTTGGAATTTCAAGAGGAATTGCCCGCAGTATCCAAAGAATACAACGAGAGTTTGACCGAGAAAATCTCGTCGTTTGAAACAAATGTAGCAGATAGCACTGGTGGCAGAAAGCACAATGTAAAATTGGCTCTATCCAAATTTGACGGACTAGTAATTGAACCTCATCAAACAATATCTTTCAATGAAATTGTGGGAGAACACACCACCGAAAACGGCTTTAAAAGTGCGACAATTATATATAATGGTGAATTTACAGAGGGGATAGGTGGAGGAATTTGTCAAGCAAGCACCACAATGTACAATGCCCTACTACTAGGAGGAGTACAAATAGACGAAGTGCACAGACACACCCTTCCCGTCAAATATGTGCCACTTGCACTAGATGCAATGGTTGCAGAATACACTAGCGACCTAAAATTCACAAACACATCGGAGTATCCAATATATATTCACACCTATTCAGACAAAAATGGCGTGGGCGTAGACTTATACTCTCATCAATTGGATTTCACCTACAAGACAAGAAGTGAAACACTCAAAACAATCAAGAGTGACGGAGACAAAATCATCCCCGACACAGAAGGGAAATATTCTAGCAAAGTATTATTCAAGGGCGAATATTTCCGTCTATCGTACTCAAAAGACGGATATGAGGCAAAAGCATATTTGCAAAAATACTCAAATGGCAATTTGATAGAAGAAAAATTAATTAGACACGAGATTTATTTGCCTCAGAGAGGAGTAGTAATAGAGGGTGTAGAAGATTTGCCATCTGGCATATCCCCTATTGATAGTGGAGTGAAGATTGTATCCAATTAAACAAATCCAAGAATATACACCTGAACGTGTATATTCTTTTATTTTATTCACAAATATCCATTTATACATTTTTTGAATATTTTCGAAAATTCAATGTGGATAAAGTCGCAAGTTATTCACATTTAGCCGTTTTTTCACACTCAAAATCCCCTCGTCCTCCATTTTTGTTCGATAAATTATAAACAGCCTATGTGGATAAGTGGATAACTTATTCACTTTTTACACTTTTTTATTCAATTTTATGCAAAAATATTCAATTTTTAATAAATATTCATAAAAATTTATAAAAATTAGAATGTGAAAATGTGGATAACTTATCCCCACCTCTTAAAACTCGCCTATTTTGCTATTTTTGCCACTTTTAAGATATAAAAGCATAACTATTTTTATTCACACTTTTCTTCTCTCTTTAACTTTCTCCTTTATACATTTGCATATCTTTATGCACAGGGAGTGCAAAACCCAGTGGGTATTGACTATGCCACACAGATGTGGTATTATATATAATAAGATTATGCTTTGGATATGGATTTGGGGAGAAATATTCAAAGAGGAGAGGTGGAAAAATGAAAACAATTACATATTTAAGAATGCTTAAAGAACTAAACAATCACGAGTATTCAGATGTAGGAGAATATGATGTAGATAGACTTTTTAAACTCTACACCGAAACAGAAATCGTACATTTCAAAGACTTGTTTGACAAACAAATAACTCAAGATTTCAAAGATTTCGCAATGGACAATATTGAGCTTTTTGGGGGATTTGCAAAAGACGAAAATGGCGAAACACTAAATGAAGATATACTCACTATGTTGTATCTTTCGCACAGGCTTACTTTGCCCTTTATGATTTTGAATGACCCGTTGTTTAAAAGTTCAAAAGAAGACCAAGAAATATTTGCAAACAATGTTGAAAAGATTGTTGGGAATAGCTATCCAACAGTATTGGATGTTGGGAGTGGGAAAATTCCATATTCATCAATTTTGCTAGCACAAGACAATGTAGGTGACGTGCACACAATGGACCATTTTGTATTGTCTGATAAGTCCATAGAAAATCTAGGCGCGCATCCACACAATGAGTATTTAAACAAAAAGACTCCTATTGATAATTATGACATAATCGT
>CAYPKM010000023.1:0-6030 GCA_964411325.1 uncultured Christensenella sp. | reverse complement strand
TTAGGAGACACATATGAATATATTCGCCAAAGCCTATTGCAGATGCTATCAAGGAATTTTCAAAATGATGATACCTCTAATGCCATACAGAGAGCCAGAAATTTTGAATTCGGTAGAACAGGTAAAAGACGTTTTGGGAAATAACAATATTACAAGAGTTTTGTTAGTAACAGACAAAGGCATCAAAGACTTGGGACTAACAGATACTCTTGAGAAAGATTTGACAAAAAACAAAATAGAAGTAAGCGTATTTGACGAAGTTGTTCCCAATCCAACAATTGAAAACATAGAAGCAGGCGTGAGTGATTATCTAAAAAGCGAATGCCAAGCGATAATCGCCTTTGGTGGTGGAAGCGTAATGGACTGTGCCAAAGTGATTGGAGCTAGAATTTCCAATCCAAAAAAGAGCGTGAGAAAAATGAAAGGACTTTTGAAAATCAAGAACCCCTTGCCCACTCTTATTGCCATCCCTACCACAGCAGGAACAGGAAGCGAAACAACAATTGCAGCTGTTATATCTGACCATCAAACAAATAGCAAATATGCCATCAACGACTTTCATTTAATCCCTAGATATGCCGTTCTTGACCCTACCCTTACAATAGGATTGCCACCTCAATTAACGGCAACAACCGGAATGGATGCTCTAACACACGCCATTGAAGCATATATCGGCAATTCCACAAACAAGCACACCAAACACTGTGCACTAGAGGCTTGTAGACTAATCTTTGACAATGTAGAAAAAGCATATGCCGATGGCAAAAATGAAAGAGCAAGAGGACATATGCTCAAAGGCTCGTATCTGGCAGGAGTAGCATTCACAATATCTTATGTAGGTTATGTTCACGCAATCGCTCATTCTTTGGGTGGCAAATACAATACCCCTCACGGACTTGCCAATGCCGTAATCTTGCCTTATGTACTAAGTGAATATGGCAAGACCATCAATGTCAAACTAAGAGAAATTGCTGTGTATTGCAATATAGCCAAGTCTTATGATAGTGTGCAAACAGCGTCAAGCAAACTAATAAATAAAATTTTGCAAATGAATGAAAATATGCAAATACCCAAAAGGTTTGACTTTATTCAAGAAAGCGACATTCCTGCTCTTGCCAAGCACGCAAGCAAAGAAGCAAATCCTTTGTATCCCGTTCCCAAACTAATGAACGCACGTGAATTAGAAAAGATTTATTACAAAATTTTGGGCTAGAAAAGACAAAATATATCTATATATACTTGCAAAATATCCAATATTTTGGTACAATACTTTAGTTTTAGAGAAAAAATTATTAGGAGTCATTATGAATATTCAAGATGTAAAAATCAATTCAACTATAGAATATGATGGCAAATTGTGGTATGTAGTTGAATATCAAAAAGTCAGCCGTCCTAGACTTGCTGCATTATTTAGAACAAAATTAAAAAATATCGAAACTGGTCAAGTTTTGGAAAAAAACTTTTTGCCTAGTGAAACAGTTGGAGAAGTTTTTGTAGACACCAAAGAAATGCAATACTCTTATGAAGATGGAGACCTTGTATACTTTATGGATATGGAAACTTATGACCAAGTTCCTTTCGATAAAGCACAAGTTCAAGATGTTATGAAATACATCAAAGACGATACAGTTTGTTCTGTTAAATACGCCAATGGCAAACTTATCAGCATCGACCCTCCAACATTTATTGAACTTGACATTGTAGAATGTGAGCCTGCTGTAGCCGGCAATACTTCTGGTACTGCTTATAAGCCTGCTAAATGCGAAACTGGACTAGTAGTCAAAGTTCCACTATTCGTCAATAACGGAGAGAGAATTAGAATTGATACTCGTACTGGCGAATATATGGAAAGAGTGAAATAAATAACACCAACTAATAGACAATCAAATACAATTTGTTTGTCTATTTTTTTTCCTTTTGATATAATCAAAATATTATATATATTTATTATACTAATACATATATTAGATATAATTGTGCCGACACAAACATACAAACAGAAGGCTAACAGGAGTTTATTTTGAAAAAATTATTTAGATTTTTTAAAGGCTACAAAAAAGAAATCATTCTTGCTCCATCATTCAAATTTTTGGAGACAATTACCGACATTATCATTCCATTGTTGGTTGCCAATATGATAGATATAGGTGTCAAAAATCACGACACTGCCTACATCTCAAAATGGGGAGCAATAGTCATTGCTCTCAACTTTGTAGGCATTATTAGTGCAGTAATATGTGCCAAACTCTCTGCCAAAGCGTGTTCGGGAATAAGTTATGACATTAGGAAAAGTCTATATTCTCACATAAACACCCTATCCCACGCCGAATTGGACAAATTTGGCACAGCAACTCTTAATAACAGAATGACCCACGATGTCACCAGAATAGATACTGCACTAGGAATGTTTCTTAGAACAGTAATGAGAGCACCATTCTTAATCATCGGCTCTACCATTATGGCAATACTTATTGATGTCAAACTATCACTGCTTTTCCTAATAGTTGCACCCCTAATACTAATTGCTGTTTTTGTAATCCTAAAGAAAACCGAACCTCTATATGATGCCACCCAAAAAGACTTGGACAAGGTATCTGAGATAACTAGAGAAAATCTACAAGGGGCACGTGTTATACGAGCATTTAACAAACAAGATTATGAAGAGAGAAGATTTAAAAGAGCTTCTAGCAAACTTAGAAAGTCTGCTGTCAAAGTAATCACCATATCCACACTTCTAAACCCAATAACGTCAGTTATTATTAATTTTGCCATAATTGCAGTAATGTGGTTTGGAGGCTTGCAAGTAAACATTGGTGGGCTATCTCAAGGTCAAATAATAGCCTTTGTCAATTATTTGACACAAATATCCACTGCCCTTGTTGCACTTGCCAACCTAATAATCGCATTTATCAAAGCATTTAATTGTGCAGACAGAATCAACGAGGTCTTTGACACAAAGCCTAGCGTTAACGAAACCAACCACGACAGACTAGATTTGCAAATACACGAAAGTTCACCAAAAATCGAATTTAAAAATGTTAGTTTTGCATATTCAGATTCTTCCAAACTTGCCATCAAGAATTTAAGTTTTGTGGCATATCCGGGGCAAACAATTGGAATAATTGGAGGCACAGGCAGTGGCAAAAGTAGTGTAACATATCTAGTGCCAAGATTTTATGATACCACAGAAGGTCAAGTATATGTCGATGGCATTAATGTGAAAGATTATCCTCTAGAACAATTACGAGAAAAGATAGGCCTTGTGCCACAAAAAGCAGTTCTTTTCAAAGGCACGCTCAAAGACAATCTTCGTTGGAGAAAAGAGGATGCAACTATAGACGAAATGAAGAAAGCCATTAAAATTTCGCAAAGTCAAGAATTTGTAAAGTCTCTGCCTGAGAAATATGATTATAGAGTGCAAGCAGGTGGCAAAAACTTTTCGGGAGGTCAGAGACAAAGACTGACAATTGCTAGAGCATTGGTTGGCGACCCCGAAATTTTGATACTAGACGATAGTGCATCTGCCCTTGACTTTGCCACCGATGCAAATTTGAGAAAAAGCATAAAGGAAAATATCAATGCAACTGTAATATTGGTATCTCAGAGAGCCAATACCATTAGAAATGCCGATATGATAATTGTTTTGGACAACGGCGAAGTTGTAGGTCAAGGCACACACAAGGAATTACTAGAAAAATGTCCTATATACAATGAAATATATATGTCACAAACTAAATAGGGAGAGAAAAATTGAGAAAACGAACAAAAAAAGAGGAAAGAAAGAAATCTGAGCAAAATGAATATCGAAAAATTCAAAAAGCGATATCTTCACTGCCTTCTAATTCTTTTAATAACCCCGAAAAGGCACAGCCCGTTCAAAACGTAGTTGTTCCTACAATAGTTCCTGCTACGCTTAATTCGCAAGTAGTATCCAGTCTTGACGAAAAGACTCAGTCTTTGACCGACGCTCCTGTCATTCTCGATACCAATTCCAAAAGAATAGAAAGTGTAGCCAGAATTAAAAAGCCCAAAGCATCTTCTACTATCTTTAGAACGCTAGGATACCTAAAGAAACATTGGTTTTTGTTAATAGTATGTATATTGCTCGCAGGAATTAATTCTGCATTTGAAATATTTATTCCACTGCTTATTGGCGACGGTATAGACTTTATAATAGGCCCTAACGAGGTCAACTTTGAAATGCTTGCCAAATACATTGGATATCTCGGCATATGCGTAGTCGGGTTTGCAGTATTTAAGTGGTTGCTTTCTAGAGTCTCTGAAGGGATGGCTTACAAGGTAGAAGAACGCCTGCACAACGAGATTTTCCAAAAATTCAACAAAGTTCCACTAAAGATTTTGGATAGTTCAAGTCACGGCGACTTGCAATCGCGTATGATAAACGACGTTGACCTAATAACAGACGGATTTGTAATGGGTATCACAACCTTCTTTGATTGCTTAGCCACAATAATACTAACGCTAATCTTTATGCTTAGAATCAATGTAAGCATCACCGTCGTTATACTTTGTGCTACCCCAATATCTATAATTATTACAACTATCATTGCCAAACTTTCTCACAAACTTTTCAAAAAGCAAGCAAAAATGGTGGGAGATTTGTCTGGCACAATGGTGGAATATGTAGGAAATCAAAAAATCGTTAAAGGCTTTAGATATGAAAAAAGGTCTATTGCAAAATTTGATGAAATAAATACAAAACTAAAAGACGTAAACGAAAAAGCAATGTTTTATTCTTCACTTTCGGCACCAACGACTAGATTTATCAATGGATTGCTTTATGCAACAGTTGCAATTCTTGGTTGTTTATCAGCAATCAAAGGGAAAATGACTGTCGGAGGCATTTCGGTATTTTTGTCTTATGCCAACAAATACACTCGTCCATTTAATGATATCGCAGACATTTTTACAGACTTGCAATCGGCTTTTGCATCAGCAGTGAGAGTATTTAATGTATTAGATATGAAAGATGAAGTTAGCGACGAGGGGTTGCCAGAGATTAAGAGATGTACTGGCGAAGTAATTTTTGAAAATGTAGACTTTTCGTACACTCAAGACAAAAAACTTATTCAAGATTTGAACCTACACATAACCAAGGGTCAGAGGGTAGCGATAGTAGGTCCTACTGGATGTGGCAAAAGCACCATTATCAATCTACTTATGAGATTTTATGATGTAGACAAAGGCAAGATAATTGCCAGTGGTCACCCTATTTGCGAAGTAACACGAAATAGTTTGAGGAGACAATATGGAATGGTCTTGCAAGAAACCTGGTTGTTTTCTGCCACTATCAAAGAAAACATTGCCTATGGCAAAGACAATGCTACTGACGAAGAAATAGTGAGGGCTGCCAAACTAGCAGGAGTAGACCACTTCATACAGACAATGCCGGGTGGATATGACGCAATGATTAATGAGAATGGAGACAATCTATCTCAAGGGCAAAAGCAATTAATTTGTATTGCAAGACTAATGCTAGCAAAGCCACCAATGCTAATACTAGACGAAGCGACTAGCAATATAGACACGAGAACAGAACTTGCCATACAAGAAGCATTCAACAAGATGATGGAGGGCAAAACAAGTTTTGTCGTGGCACATAGACTTTCGACAATTGTCAATAGCGATATAATTTTGGTTATGAACAAAGGCAATATCATTGAGCAAGGCACGCACAAGGAATTGCTTGCCAAAAAAGGCTTTTATTACACACTATACAATAGCCAATTTAGTAATTTTTAATACATTAAGAAATCTTCAAAAAAAGAGTGGGAGAAAGTTTATATTCCCCTACTCTTTTTTTGTTTAATCTTCTTGCCAACTAGACAAAAGTTTGCTAAAATAGTAGACAGATTGTGGAAGTATACACAATTCAAAACGCCACATTTAATGGGGTATAGCCAAGCGGTAAGGCATTGGACTCTGACTCCAACATCCGTAGGTTCAAATCCTACTACCCCAGCCAAAACAAAACTAGACCCTCTTGGGTCTTTTTCTTTTGTCTGGAGT
>CAYPKM010000022.1:0-17051 GCA_964411325.1 uncultured Christensenella sp. | reverse complement strand
GCAAGGGCGACTTTGTAATCCTCATTGTCTCCTACATATCCACCCAAAAGTTGATAACCCTCTTCTGTCTTGCCTATAAGCATATTATTTTTGCTTGACACAATGAAAGCCTTGACACGAGTAACTACTTGGTCTATCTCGTCATCTTTTAGGTCATCATCGTTATATTTCAAAATTTCTACCATATTTATCTCCATTTTAGCCCATAGGCTTATATACATTTATCTTATCACACAAATTTCACTTTTCCAAACAAAACACTCAAATTTTTGGCAAAGCGTGCAATGTTCTTAGATCATTGACCATATCCACTCTGAATTCTTGAAGAACTTTCTCTACTTCGATTAATGGAATGGTGAATATCTTATCATTTTTGACACCTACTGCCAAATTGGTCATATCTTGCATCAAAAGTTGAACAGCGAGAACCCCCCAACGCACACCTAGAAGCCTATCGTAATAGGTAGGAACGCCACCCCTCTGAAGATAGCCTAATTGTATCGCACGCGAGGTTAGTCCCGTTTGTTTTTCTATCTCATCAGAGATTTTGGATATATCCAAATTACTACCCTCCGACACTACAACCACTGGAGATTTTACCCCGTGATTAAGAGAATTGCGGACGTCAGCAATAACTTGGTCAATAGAATATTCTATTTCGCTAACCGCCAATGAATCTGCCTCAACTGCCACAGCTGTATGCAAAGCTATGTCGCCACAATCTCTACCCATACACTCAAATACTACTGCCCTACTATTGGCATACATAGTTTGCTTGATATCGGTGATAGCATTAACGGCTTGTTGTACAGCCGTGTCAAAACCTAGAGCTCTCTCGGTGAAAAACAAATCATTATCAATTGTTCCCGGTATACCTATTACATTCACTCCTGCGTGAACCAAGTCTCTAGCCCCTCTAAAGGAGCCATTGCCACCAATAACAACTAACCCCTCGATATCATTATCTCTCAAGTTTTTGATAGCCCTATTAAAGCCTGCTTCCGTCATAAAATCAGCACTTCTGCTAGTAAATATAATAGAGCCAGATATCGTCTCTATATTGGCAACATCTAGTTTGGTAAGCAATCTCACATCATTCTCAATCAATCCTTGAAATCCACGATTGATGCCAAGAACAGTCACATTATTGGAATAGCAAGCATCGACGATAGCCTTGATACAAGCATTCATTCCGGGACTATCCCCACCACTACAAAGTACAGCAATTCTTTTCATATTTCTCTTCCCTTTTATATTTTATTTTTAGTTTACACACTAAAAAAGTTTTTTACAAACAATTCTTCTATAAATTTTCAAAAAAATTTTTATTTCTATTAATTACAAGACTTTGATATAATCATCTTCGATAAAGGCGTGTAGTTCATTAATCAAGAAGCCTTTTGTATTAACTTTGATATTTAGTTTAAAGGCTTTGTGCTGTTTGCTACACTTAACCACGACAGGAGATTCTCCCGGATAACTTGCTAACAACTCCATTATATCTTTTGACAAAGTCTCATCTGTCAAATCATACATTAGATACAGTGTTTGCACCGTCTTTTTCTCTTCCACTTTTTCCTCTACCACTTTTGGTTGAGATGCTTTTTGCATTTCTTCGATATTATCTACTCTTACGCACACGCCTCTATCGTTGATAGAAAGTTTGCCTTTGATTTTGATAATCTTGTCTAGTTCTAATATTGGTTTGAACTTTTGATAATTTCTACCAAACACCATACAATCAAAAGAGCCGTACAAATCTTCCATTTTGAGGATGACCATTTCTGAGCCATCCTTTTTGCTATAGACCTTTTTCAATTCGGCAATAATTCCACCACACACAACATCCATATTGTCTGTTAGTCCATCATACTTGGTCTCGGCATCGACTTCCTCGTCTGAATCTACACTTTCTTCTACTTGGAGCATTCCTCCATTAAAATTGAATTGTTTAAATTCCGACATAAACTCGCCTAGTGGATGTCCTGATATATATATTCCCACAACTTCCTTTTCAAGTTTCAATTTGGTCTGGTCATCGTATTCGGGTATATTTGGCATAGCCACAATATTGGTTTTGTCGTCTTTTAAGATATCTCCAAACAAACTGAATTGACCAGTGGCTTGTTTCTTTCTATCCGACACTACTTTCTCTATTATCTGAGGATATACTCTCATCATTTGACTTCGCTTAACCCCAAAGCAATCAAAAGCACCCGACAATATCATACTTTCTACACAACGTTTATTCAAAAGTGCGGTATCTAGCCTATTGACAAAGTCATTCAAATCTTTGTAATCGCCATTAAGTTTCCTTTCGCTTACTATTTGGTCTACCACATTGACACCCACATTTTTAAGAGCGGCAAGTCCAAACCTTATTTGATTGTTTTTAACAGTAAAGTATGTCTCGCTCAAATTGATATTTGGAGGCAAAACTTCAATCTTCTCTTCTTTGGCATATGTAATATAGTTCTTGATTTCATCAGAGTTGGTTATTCTATTGTTTAGAACAGATGTCAAAAATTCTGCTTCGTAATGACACTTTAGATAAGCAGTTTGATAGGTAACGTGAGCATACGCTGCGGCGTGGGATTTATTGAAGGCGTACGAACCAAACTTCTCCATTTCGTCCCATAGTTTATTGGCAACATCGGGGTCAAGACCACGTTTGACAGCACCTTCTACACCTGCCTTGTTGCCTACTGGCTCGCAACCATTAAGAAAGACTTCTCTTTCCAATTGCAAATCTTTTAATTTCTTTTTACCCATCATTTTTCGCACACTATCTGCACGGCCAAGTGTGTATCCTGCCAAGACTTGAACAATTTTCATAACTTGTTCTTGATAAACAATACAACCATATGTTACATCCAAAATTGGCTCCAAAAGTGGGCTAACATAACTAATTTGGTCTGGGTAGTGTTTGTTTTTGACAAATGTTGGAATACTATCCATTGGGCCGGGTCTATATAGCGACACTCCCGCTATAATATCTTCGAGACAGGTTGGTTGCAATTCTTTCATAAACTTCTGGAATCCACCCGATTCTAATTGGAAGACTGCCATTGTATTGCCAGAAGATATCATCTTGTAAACGTCGGGGTCATCATAATCCATCTCATCAAAATTAACTTCTACGCCATAATTTTGTTTGATAAGTTCAATAGCCCCCTTGATATCGGATAAGTTTCTTAGTCCCAAAAAGTCCATCTTTAAAAGTCCCAAATGTTCCAACTCGCCACCTACATATTGGCTAGTTAAAATATCTCCATTTTTGGCAAGAGGGATGTGTTTATCCAATATATCGCCACCTATAATAACTCCACAAGCGTGAATGCCTGTTTGTCTTGGGCTATCTTCCAATTTGTAAGCAATATCCACTACTTTTTTGACATCAACACTATTATTATACATTTCCACAAGTTCTGGCACACTTTCGTCAGGAGTTCCCTCTTTGTGATTAATGCCGAAAACCTTAGCAATAATATTAGGTCTTTTGACAGTATTTGGGATAGCCTTGGTTACTTGGTCCAATTCGCTATAAGGAACTTTAAGCACTCTGCCTACATCCTTGATTGCGTTCTTGGCAGCCATTGTGCCGAATGTAATAATTTTAACAACCCTATCCGTGCCATACTTCTCTTTGACATACTCAAAGACTTCGCTTCTTCTGCTATCTTCAAAGTCTACGTCAAAGTCGGGAGCAGATACTCTTTCGGGATTCAAAAACCTTTCGAAGAACAGCCCATATTTGATAGGGTCTACGTCGGTAATGCCTATTAGATATGCAATAATACTACCAACACCACTACCTCTTCCGGGTCCTACTGATATACCCCTCTCTCTAGCAGCATTGATATAATCCCAAACTATTAGATAATACTCGACATATCCTAGTTTGCTTATAACCCCCAATTCGTATTCTATTCTTTCTCTAATTTCGGGAGTCTCGACCTTGTATTTTTTCTTGAGCCCTGCCTCTATTAAGTCTCTGAAGTAGTCATTCGGGTCTTGACCTGTCACTGGCACATATTTGGGATACATATAATGTCCATACACCAATTCATAATTGCATTTGTCTGCAATCTCCATAGTAGTCTCTAATGCATCCAAATCATTTGGGAAAACTTCTGCCATTTCGTCATATGACTTCAGATAAAATTCATCGTTTGGAAACTTCATTCTGTCTGGGTCATCAATAGTTTTGCTCATTTGCACACACATCAAAACGTCTTGCACTTGTGCGTCGTCTTTGTAAATATAATGCACATCATTAGTGGCAACAGTTTTGATACTATATTTCTTGGCATATTCTTTCAATTTTTGATTAACTTCTATTTGCTCTTCCAAATGATGATTTTGAAGTTCAAGATAGAAATCTTCGCCGAAGACATCTTTGAACCATTTGACAATATTCTCTGCCTCATCATATTGTCTATTTAGTATTGCTTGTGGAATTTCTCCAGCCAAACACGCAGACAGACAAACAAGCCCATCACTATACTTTTTCAAAGTCTCTCTATCTATTCGTGGCTTGTAATAAAAACCTTGGTCAAAGGCAATAGAATTGAGTTTGCACAAATTATAATAACCAGTTTCGTTTTTGGCAAGAAGCACCAAGTGATTAAGTTTTGTTTTGCCTTGTTTATTGGTCAAATCATCACAAGTATAAAACTCACATCCAAAGATGGCTTTAATCCCATTGGCTTGGCAAGCATCAAAAAATGCAACTGTACCATACATATTGCCGTGGTCAGTTATTGCGATGGCAGGCATTCCCATTTCTTTGGCAACTTTAACCACCTTGTTAATTCTGGCAGCACCGTCAAGCAAACTATATTCAGTATGTAAATGCAAGTGTACAAAATTCCCCATTCTATCTCCTACAAAGTTGTTATTTTAAATTTGTTTTTGGTTATATTATCGCTAATTTCTATTATTTTTTGAAATCTATGGTTAATCCCACTTTTGGTCAATTTCTCGGTAGATAATTCTCTAAGTTCCTCTAATGATGCTTCAGGATTGGCTAGTCTCAAAAGTGCCAATTCCATCAAGTTTTCATTCAAACTCTCCAGCCCCATATTCTCTTGAATATTCTTGATGGCATTCAATTGTTTGACAGATGCTTGTACAGTTTTGTTTAAATTAGCATTCAAACAATTATTCTGCCTATTGACATTGTTTCTAAGTTCTCTTATTGCCGCCTCATTTTGCAAGTCTAATACTGCTTTGTTGGCTCCCACCAAGGCTAGAGTATCGCATATTAATTGATATTCTTTGATATACACAATAGGAGAATTTTTTCTAATAGTTATTTTGGCAGGAATTTCAAAGGATTCTAACAACCCGACAAAGTCTTCGGCTATTTTTTCAAAATTGAAAACAAACTCAAGATGATATCCACTGCCTTTGTTGTTATTATAATTCTTGATAACAATATTACTAGTAGCACAAGCGACAAAAGCACCTTTTATATAACTTCGCTTGCAACAATCATCCACCACCACAAAGTCGGCAATTCCATTCTCTATCACCAACATTCCATTATCGTCTAGTGCCATTATGCCTAGGTCTTTGAGCAATTGGTCGGTTATATCATAAGGCAGGGTTATTTTGTATCTAGAAGACTTGGAAATATTATTATTTTCCACCATTGTCATTTCGCACTCTTTGCCATAGTATTGTTCGATAATACTTTTAATCTTGTCAAAAATCTCTGGAATTTCGGTGAAAATTTCCACTTTTATTTGATGATTGTGAGAAATACTCAATTCTCCTGAGCATTTGATAATTGCACTCAAAAAAGCAATAGAACAACAATCGTTTTCTATTTCGCTTTTCAAAACTTCCAATTTTGCACCATTCGAGAATGACATAATTTCTCCTATTTTATAAAGTTTGGTTTACCTTTGATATTGACAACTTGTTCCAAAGGTATTTTGTATTTTTCAATATAATTAAACGCTCTATTATTTTTGCCAATACTCAATTTGTCGTGAGCATCACTATCTATTATGAATTTAACCCCAGTGGCAACCATCTTTTCGATATCGTTTTTTGAAAAATTAATTCTCTTGCCATTGAGTTCGATATAAATCCCCCTCTTGACACATTCTTTAGCGATTTTCTCGCAATCAACATAACATCCACCATATTTCAGATGAGCAAGGATATTGATAGGGTATTTTTTCATCGCTTTTAAATACGCCTCAGTATTTCTCTCTATTTGTTTTTTTGAAGGTTTTCTTCTAATCAAATTTGGCAAAACAAATTTGAAAAATTCTCTAGCCTTAACCCTAGTGAATCTATGAAAGCCCAAAACCACTAGGTCTAATTTTTCCAATTCTTCTATTGGCACATCACAGTCGCCATCTCGTGAAATGAGATTGGCTTCTATTCCAAGCAACAATTTGACTTTGTGCTTACCTTGAATATCGGAGATATCCTTACGCATTTTTTCCAAATCACCATGTTTGATACTATATGCGCTTTTGTAAGCGTGTTCGGTGGTTGCCAAATATTCAAGCCCCAAAACATCTGCTTGCGTCGCATTCTCTGCAATAGTGCTTGTCCCGTGACTATATGTAGTATGAGTATGAAAATCACCTAGCAATTTCATCGTTTATTCTCCTAAATATTTTATCTCTCTTTCTAATTTCTCATTATATGTCTGCTCAAACTGCTCTTGAATATCCAAAATGAGACTTTGAATATCTTGATAAGTTGCACTCCCGTCATTTAATATAAAGTTTGCGTGCTTGTTAGAGACTACTGCTCCACCCACACTCTTGCCTTTTATTCCCATATCGTCTAGCATTTTGCTAACATTTTGATTGTTAATTTTTTTGAAAACACATCCAGCAGAAAAGCCTTTTGGCTGGCTTGCAAGCCTTTTTGAAAGTGCATTTTTTCGTAAGTCTTCCATCTCGCCTATGCCTTTTGGCAAAAGTTTAAGTCCCACTCGCATTATAACGAAATCACCACCGTCAAACACGCTTGTGCGATAGCCAAACTTGCAATCTTTGGCTTTCAAAAATTTGATTTTTTGCGAAAGCACATCAAGAGCCACGACATAGTCTATCAGTTTGGACATTTCAAAGTCATAACAACTAGCATTCATATATGTAGCCCCTCCAATAGTTCCGGGAATACCCACACTCTCTTCAAAGCCACCCAAAGAATGCTCTCTACAAAAATTGTATGCACGAAACATTTCCACTCCAGCGCCCATTTCTATAATGCCGTCAAATTCCTCTATTTGTTGGAAGTCTCCTCCAAGTTTAATCACAACACCGTCATAATCCCTAACAAGAACATTGCTTCCTCCACCCAAAACGAAATACTTTTGACCAATACTTTTCAAATACCACATCACATCCAATAGGTTTTCTATAGTATTAATCTGCAAAAAAACTTTGGCAATAGCATTAATCCTAAAGGTATTGAAATCTTTCAATTGTTTGTCAAAGTAGCACAATCCTTTGTGATTTAATTTTTTCAGCTTGCGTTTATTTAATTTTTGTACTCTCATATTTTACCCCAAATAATATTTTTTTTCAATCATTTAGACTCAAAATTATATTTATTATAATTTATATATTATTATGTGGGGAAATATTTATTTTGCTAAAAAAAATTCAAATTGGATACATACAAATCTCCAATTTGAATGGAATTATTATAATTTTATTTTTTCTTTGTCACTTTTGATTTTATCAATAGAATACTGCAACTTGTCCTCGTCCTCTTTGGTAAGAGTGATATAAAGAGATTTCTTAACCCCAGTTTTATTCACTATAGAAGGAATAGAAAAGTAACAATCGTGAAGTTTGTTGTATGCCGAGATTGAAAGCATTATATTTTCGTTATTAAGAATGGCATTGGTAATTTTCAAAAGCGACATTCCTATGCCATAACTAGTATTGCCTTTCTTTTGGATAATCTCATAGGCACTGCCACAAACCTCTTTGGATATCTCTTCCATTTGGTCTTTTGACAAAAATGTTTCTGCCTTTTCAAGTCCAATAATTACATTATTCCAAGGAATAAACTCACTATCACCGTGTTCGCCAATTACATAACCGTGAATGCTTTTGGGATTAATCCCTAATTTGTCGCCAACTAGATATCTAAGTCTAGCACTATCTAACGTAGTTCCACTACCCAAAACTTTGTGAGCAGGAAGACCTGATAATCTATATGTAATATCTGTCATCACATCCAAAGGATTGGTGGCGACTAGATAAATCCCATTGAAACCCGTCTTTTTAATTTTGCCAACAATATCTTTGAAAACCTCTGTATTTTTGAAAATCAAATCTGTTCTAGTTTCTCCTACATTTTGATTTCTGCCCGCGCAAATACATATAATTGTAGCATCTGCACAATCTGAATAATCTCCGGCATAGCATTTAAAATTGATAGGAGCATATGACATTGCGTGATTCAAATCCATCGCTTCTCCCATCGCTTTGTCTTTGTTTATATCTATCAAAACCAATTCATCAATATTTGCTCCACCTACTGCCATTGCGTAAGCATAACTCATTCCTACATTTCCACAACCTACAATTGCTATTTTTTTCATTTCACATCTCCTAAATAATTTTGTCCTTGAATAATATTGTTTGTTTCTAAGTATTTATTTATTGCATTCAAAATAATCTTTTTGTGAGACATCCAAGAGGGTGCTACAAGTTTCCCTTTGGGAGGGTCTCCCGTTATCCTATGAATAATAATATCCTTTCGCAATCTCTCGATAATTGTTCCTACCATTTCTACATAATAATCTTGAGTGATAGGTGCGTACTCGCCACCATCATACATTTGTGCTAATCGCGTATGCTCAAGTATATACGTATTGTGAATTTTCACCCCTTGAACACCACTATTGTTGATAACGTCTACAGTATGCAGTATATCATCTTTTGTCTCATTTGGCAACCCAACCATCATATGTGCCACAATGTCTATATCGTATTTATTGAGAATTTTGCACGCACTCGCAAAGTCACCTGTAGAATATCCTCTACTGATTTTATCACCAATTTGGTCACTTGCCGTTTGCAAACCTAATTCTACACAAACGTAATATTTTTCCTTGTAAGCATTCAATAATTTGGCAACATCATCATTTATTAAGTCGGGACGCGTGGCAATCTGCAACCCCACAATTTTGGGAGAACACCCTAGAGCGATATCATATAACCTCTTCAAATTTCCCACACTATCATAAGTATTGCTAAATGCTTGAAAGTACACTATGAATTTATTTGCCCTCTCCCCTCGATAACTACTTAAGAATGTAAGCACTTGATTTTGGATAGACTGCTCGCGTTTATCCATTTTCCCTTTAATATTCTCACCAGCACCATCTTCACCACAAAAGATGCAACCCCCAATACCTTTGCACCCATCTCTATTCGGACAAGAAAAATGAGCGTCCACACAAATTTTGAGAACTCTCTCTCCAAACTTATCTTTCAAATAACTATTCAAATGATTATATCTTTCCATACAATACATTATAGCAAATCACAAAAGAAAAATAAATAATATTTAACAAGAAAGAATATTTGATGAGACCTATGAATATATATTTTTTAAACTTGTGCATAAACACAAAATTAAATCAAGGATGTCTTTTTTATGAAATACAAAAAGTTTTTTCTCATAGCACTTCTCCCGCTTATATTTCTTCTAGCTGGATGCAAACAAAGCGAACTAGAAGCGTCAGCCAAAAATCTCTCTACCTACAACATTGATGTGACACTAAATGCCGACAAGACACTCGACTGCAAACAAACAGTTACTTACAAAAATAATACAGGCACATCACTAGACAATATAATGTTTCACTTGTATCCACAAAGTTTTAGACTAGATGCCAAGTCTAGCGTGATAAGTTCACTTAATTACAAAAAGTGTTATTACAATGGTGCGACAGAAGGCAAGATAGAGATTACTTGCCAAAGAGTAAATAATGAAGAGTCAAACATCGACATATGTGGCAACGACCAAGACATTGCAAATGTTGCACTCAACAAGACTCTTAATCCTGACGAAAGTGTAGATATATATTTTGAATACAAAGTCACAATCCCAAATATCAATCACAGATTTGGATACGGCGATGACACAATCAATATTGCCAACTTTTATCCAATCGCCTGTATGTACGAAAACGGCGACTTTGTAATAGATAGTTATCATTACAATGGCGACCCTTTTTATAGTGATGTTGCCAATTACAATGTAAGTCTGACTGCAGACAAAAATCTAGTGCTTGCCACTTCTGGAAATGTAGTAGGTACAACCGAGAACGAGACTACAAACACATACACAATGAACGCATTAGTTATTAGAGACTTTGCAATGGTACTTTCTGACAAATTCGATATAGTCTCTGACAAAATCGGCAACACAACTATCAATTACTATTACTATAGCAACAAATACCCAAACGAAGCAATCAAGGCAAGTGTAGACGCAGTTAATACATTTAATAGGCTATTTGGAGAGTATCCATATAGCACTTTGAATGTAGTTGAGAGCGACTTCGTGCATGGTGGAATGGAATATCCAAACCTTGTTTTGATATCAGATATGGTAGACGTACAGAGTGATTATATCAATGTAATAGTACACGAAATAGCGCATCAATGGTGGTATGGAATTGTAGGCAACAACGAATACAATTATGGATGGTTAGACGAGGGATTAACAGAATATTCAACAGTATTATTCTACGAAGAAAATCCCGACTATGGAGTAGATACTCAAGAACTAATTTCCAACACAACCAATAGTTATATTACATTTGTAGAAGTATACACCAAAGTATTTTCTCAAGTAGACACCACTATGAATAGGAAATTGGATGAATATAATAATGAGAGCGAATATGTCTACATTGCATATGTAAAAGGGATGCTAATATTTGACAATGTAAGAGACCTGCTTGGCAAAGACAAATTTATGAAATGTTTGCAAACATATTTCAAAGACAACAAATTTAGAATTGCCACTCCTGATAGTTTGATA
Organism: uncultured Christensenella sp.; assembly: GCA_964411325.1. Taxonomy (GTDB): domain Bacteria; phylum Bacillota; class Clostridia; order Christensenellales; family UBA1242; genus UBA11490. Next base: position 6,005 of record CAYPKM010000022.1, on the reverse strand, counting down.
GAAGCATTCAACAAATCAAGCAATTGTAATTTGCGAGATATTTTTGAAAGTTGGATTAATGGAAAAGTAAAAATAGTAGAGACAAAATAATACGAGAAAAGGCAAGGATAAATATCTTCCTTGCCTTATTTTTCTCGCTAGAAGATAAGAATGATTTTCTTATCTTATTTATATATTTCCCCACTTTGTGGAAAATATGCAAATTATTTGAAAAACTTTTCATTTTTCTATTGCAAAATGATAAATAATCATATATAATGACATAATTTAGTTTGTCCAAAATATTTTTGGAAAACAAAAAAATTCAAAAGAGGAGTGAAAAATGGTAGAATTAGAAGACAAGAAAAAGATGAAAGGTTTCAAAAACCTAATGAAATATTTGAGATATTTCAAAAGATACAAATTCTTATGCTTGATGTTTTGGCTAACACTTATACTATCTGCAGTAATCAGTTTCTTCTCTCCAATGATTTTGGGCGATGTAATTTCTAATATGACAATTACCCAAGACTTCCCACTTGCTTGGAAGTTTGCACTAGGATTTTTTGGACTAGAGATGTTATCTATTATTCTTAGTTTAATTCGTGTTCCTTTCTTCAAAAAACTAGAGAATTATGTAAAGAGAGATGTAAAATTAGACGTCATTCGAAATTCATTCAATATCAATATTGGTGAATACGAAAACTTGGGCAATGGATTATTTGTAACTAGACTTACTAGCGATTTGAATTCACTAGCAGATTCATTCAAATCAATTAGCGAAACGATTATTTCTTTTGTAAGCAAAATTGGTTTCCTAATCTATGTAACAGTTATTAATTATTGGATAGGATTATATTTAATATTATTTATAATCATTAGATATCTAATATATCAAATTAGAATACACTATTTTGCTAAACTAAAACCAAAAGTATTAAGGAAAGGCGAAGAAATCAATTCGCTTATTGGCGAAAGTGTAAGAGCCATCAAAGACATCAAGACTTTGGGGCTTAGAAGCAGTATTCTAGGACACATAAACGACTTGCAAACAGAATATGGCAAAAGAGACAACAAAGAATGGTATGTAGGCACATTCCTATCATCTCTTGCTACATTTGTTAGTTCCTTGTGTAACCTTCTATTTGTAGGACTATGCATTTGGTTGATATCTGCAGGAAGCCTAGACTTAGCCATTTTCTACACTATATACATTTACAAAAATAACGTTATGGATTTCGCCGTTCAATTGGGCAATTTGCAGAATTACTTCAAAGAAATGGAAGTTAACGCATTTAGAGTATTTGAACTTATGGATGAAAACACTTATGCTCACGACAAGTTCGGCACCTATTTGCCAGAGAAATGCAACGGCAATATCGAATTTAAAGATGTAACATTTGCATACGTTAGAGGCGAAACAATACTAGACAATGTAAGTTTCACTATCAAACAAAACACCCACGTTGCGTTTGTAGGCGAAAGTGGATGTGGCAAATCTACCATTGTTGCACTTATCTGCAAACTATACGACCCTTCGGCTGGAATCATATACTTCGACGGGGTGGATAGTTTGACACTAGACCAAGCGTATGGCAAAAATGTAAGTATGATAAACCAATTCCCATACGTCTTTGATATGACCATTAGAGAAAATATGAAACTTATCAAGCCGGACGTAACTGACAAAGAAATTTACGAGGCACTAAGACTTGCCAATGCAGACGAATTCGTCAAAGAACTTCCTAAAAAATTGGATAGCTTTTTGGGCGAAGGTGGCACAAGACTTAGTGGTGGTCAAAAGCAAAGAATTTGTATAGCAAGAGCATTACTAAAGCAAAGTAAAATATTAATATTTGACGAAGCAACTAGTGCACTAGACAATATTAGCCAAGAAAAAGTAATGGACAATGTGGAGATTTTGAAAAAAGACCACACTATAATTACTATCGCTCATAGACTATCTACCATAGAGGATTGCGACACAATATTCTTCATCAAGAAAGGCAAAATTGTAGCATCTGGCACACACAAAGAATTAATGCAAAAGAATAGCCAATACAGAAGCCTATATCACAAACAAAAGAAAGAACAAGACTTAATCCCTACAACAGAAGCAGAGTAAAAAAAATTCTCCATATTTTATGGAGAATTTTTTTGTACTTTACACACTTTCGGCAGCTTCCCAAGCACGCCAAACAACCGTTCTCAAATTGCCTACTTCATAACAATCACCTACATAGTGAATGTTTTTGGACTTTTCAAACACAGGTGCTGGAGTATAACCAATGGCAAGGATGATATCGTCACAAGCCACTTTTTGACTACCGTTTTTGTCTTCTACAATTACGTACTTATCGCCAATTTCTTTTAATTTCGATTGCAAGCAAACTTTCACTTTGTTGGTTTTGAAGTAATCACGCAAGTACGATGAATTTGCCAAACAAAGCCCCCTTACTGCCATTAAGTCACCCTTTGCTTCCACTATTATAGGGGTTTTGCCTTTTTTGTGCAAATCATAAGCAATCTCACAACCAGTAAGGCCACCACCAACGATTACTACCTTTTTGCCAACTTCTCTGCCTTGCAAATAATCTATTGCATCAATGCATTTATCACCATTTGGCATTCTTAGTTTTTTCGCTTTTGCACCAGTTGCCACAACTATCTCGTCGAAATTTAGAGTAGAAACATCGGTCACTTCCGTGTTTAGTTTTACTTTGATTTTCAAGTTCTTTATTTGATTGCGATACCAATCAATTAGTCTTTTGTCATTCTCTTTGAAATCAAAATTTGATGCAGGAATAAACACTCCACCCAAGACATCGCTCTTCTCAAAGATTGTTACATCGTGGCCACGAAGTTTAAGAATTCTGGCACATTCCATACCACCAATTCCACCACCGATGACTGCTACTTTTTTCTTTTCCTTAGCAGGCTTAATTATATACTTGCCACCATTCATTGTGACAGGATTAAGTGCACATCTTGCCATATGTTTAGCCTCATTTAGGCTTTCATCATTTGCCACACCTTTGTAATGTGCCATTGCGAAACATCCATTGTGACAGCATATGCAAGGTTGAATATCTTCCTCTTTGCCCTTAATAAGTTTAGTTACCCACGCACCATCTACCAAAAATTGTCTAGCCACACCCATAGCATCAATTTTCTTCTCTTTGATGGCTTTGGCACCAATGTCTGGAGTCATTCTGCCAGCACATACAACTGGAATATCTACAAACTGTTTGATGTGTGCTACATCTTCCAAATTGCAATTGGTAGGCATATATGCTGGTGGATGTGCCCAGTACCAAGCATCGTAAGTGCCGTTGTCACAATTAAGCATATCGTAGCCAGCATCTTGCAAATATCTTACGGCACGCTCGCTCTCAGCCATATCTCTACCTATCTCTTTGTACTTTTCGCCCGGCATTGCACCATAGCCCAAACCTTTGGTTTTGCTCAAAACAGAATATCTAAGAGACACAGGGAAGTCTTTGCCACAAACCTCTTTGATAGCACCAACAATTTCTACAGGCAAGCGATATCTATTTTCAAAACTTCCACCATACTCATCCTCTCTGTGATTGGTGTATTTAAGGGTGAATTGGTCTAGCAAATACCCTTCGTGAACGGCGTGAACTTCTACGCCATCTACTCCAGCCTCTTTCAAAAGCCTAGAAGTCTCGGCATAGGCGAAGATAATTTGCTTAATCTCTTTGGATTTCAATGCTCTACACTTCACATTTTCAGCCCATCTAGATGTAATCTCGCTAGGAGAGGCGCATATATAACTAATATCAATCACAGGCTTAATAAGTGCTCCCAAAAATTTGTTTTTTAAGAATGGCACTAGTGGATTGGTAATAGCAAACGACCTGCCAAAGCCAGCCGTCAATTGCACAAAAAGTTTGGCACCATATTTGTGTATCTCGTCCATAAACACTTTTAATTCTTTGAACATCTTTTTGTTTTGGTATAGCCATCTACCAAACATCGTATCTCTAAGTGGTGCAATGCCGGGGATAATAAGACCAACATTATTCTTCGCTTTGTCTATAAAAAACTCAGCCGACTCTTTGTCAAAGTGGTTTCGCTCCATCCAGCCAAAAAGCGAAGTTCCACCCATTGGACACATAACAATCCTATTCTTGATTTCTACATTTCCTATCTTCCAAGGTGTAAATAAAGATTCATATTTCTTTTCCATATACATTCTCCAAATATGTATTAATACATTAAAAGATTAAAATTATTTTGGAATTTTGTCAAATAAATATACCAAATACAATCAAAAAAAGTTCCCAAACAAAAATTTGGAAACTTATATATAAAAACAAATTCAATTTATCTAATCTTTTCTTTGCCAACTTTCTTGCCATCTACATAATAGTCTAAACCAGAGTCTACACTCTCGCACAAAACATTGCCGTCAAAATCGTACACACGACCTATGTACTCATCACCCTCGATATTTACATATCCTACTACTTCCACTCTACCATCTAGGCTACTGCCACGCACATATTGTATAGGATAATCACTGTCACCAAGATAGGATTTATTGTCAAAAACTCTGTACTCTTTGCCACAAACCATCTGTCCTGGGTACAAATCGTCTAGGTCGTCTTCCATACTATCCAATGTGTCTTCGATAGCCTCTACTGCAGTATTTGCTCTCGTAATCCTCTCGGAAAATCTCTCGCGATTGTAATCAGACAATAGGTTGTTTAGATACCATAGAGGATATTTTTCTTCAAAAGATTTCTTGTCGGGAGTTCTACTAAATGCAAGTCTGCCATCCTTTTGAAAAAGAATAATTGGACATTCTCTATTGTAATATCCACTTTCTTTTTTGCCACTGTATGCGTCAAAATATCTAGGCACATCTCTATTGATGGCACGATCAAAGTCCATAGCCTTGTAATAATATCTATTAGCTACACTTTTGTTGGTCTTGGCACAATTCAATACACATTCAAAAAATCTATCATAAGAAATAAGTGTATCCAAATCGAAGTAATTGTAAGGTGCCATCTTTGTGCCCCTACTCTCTATGTCTGCATATATCTCACCCAAATACTTACTGCCTCCAGCAAACCTGCTATACATATCATTTCTAAGCAACTTGGCATCATCCAAAAATTTGCTAGTCTGCCCACTAAAAAGTTTGTTTTTGTCGGCAATCCTTCGCAACATATACTTTCTCAAAACATCTAATTCTTTGTCTTGCATAAACCACCCCTATCGACACATATATTCGTCTGTGTTTTGGTATTCCATAAACCTAGCATTCTTAACAGCCTCGTTAATAATCTTGCCTATGCTTTTGTATTTGGCATCGTCCAAAATCTTGTCATCCAAAATATAACTAATTCCATCTTGTCCTACGTATTCAATATTATCGTCTTGACCTAGAGCATCAATCTTTTCGACAAGGCTTTGGTAATACTCGTCTTCTATTTTCAAAACCTGCTTTCGCACCTTGTCATCGCCATTATCATCGGTATAGTAATCTACAAATATCATTGTGGGGGTCGCCTCTGTCTGCACATACTCGCCATCTATCATCTTTCTACCCTCATCATCATAGGTAATAGTAAACATTCTATCCAAAGGCAATATCTCTTCTTCAAACTTTCCCAAAATTATCTCGTCATTGTCAAAACCTTCTACAAAAGACCTCAACAAATGGTCCACCATATAATCACTCTGGTACGACACCCCTTGAGACGCCTTTGCCCTATCCATAGCCCTAGCATATCTAAGTAATGCACCATTCATAATAGCACTGCCATAGCCAAATGCAAGCGAAGCCGATGTCAAAATTGCAAGCACTTCCAAAGCCGTCTTTTTACCCTCTTCACTTTCCAATTTCTTCTCTAAATAATCAAAGATTTTCATTCCACCAATCTCCCCAAACTTTATTCAATCCCCAAAAAAGTTAAAGCCACACTTTTATCATACTAATTGTACCACAAAAACCACCCTTTTGTCAATATCCATATATTTACCTGCCACCA
>CAYPKM010000021.1:0-17901 GCA_964411325.1 uncultured Christensenella sp. | reverse complement strand
GATTCAAAAATTACCTTACCACTTTATATGGCTATGTTTATTTAATTTTTTAAGGTGGGGCTTTAAAGGTTGGAAAGCATTCTATTTGTATTTTAACATAAGATTGCTCAAAATCGATATTAGTATTCCATTTTTATAGCTGTAGTAAGTTAATCTTTGAAAAAAATTAAAATTTTTTGACTATATAAATTTAGAAGAATTGAAAACAAGAAAATCAAATAAAAAAGGTTGAAAACAAAAATGGATTATGTTATATTGTAATTGAGGTGATTCGTATGCAAAAATTAAAATTAATTGGTGATAGTATACTGGGATATATGCCAAAAGATATGCTAAATGGCGTTGAGGAAAGACATACTATTGAAAATGCACCAACAGCATTATTGCGTAAACTATATCCTAAGTTTAAAGATAATGTAGCAGATATCAACATTTTATGTTTGGGTATAAACGACTATTTTAGACAATACTATGATGAAGATTTTCCTAAGATGTCAACACATCAGATTATACAAGGGTTAATTGATTTTGTTGACGAAATCCAATCGGATAATAATGGGGATTTGGTTGTGTTATCACTTTTGCCAATAAGGCAAACAGCGCCTTGGGAGGCATATTATTCAAATATTAGTAAAGAAATCCCTATCGTAAATTCTAGTTTAAGAAAGTTTTGCAAAAGCAAAGGAATTAGTTTTGTTGATTTATATTCCAATTTTGCCGATAAGAATGGTATAATGCGAGAAGATTTGAGTGATGATGGAGTGCATCCAAATCAAATAAAAGGATATGAAACTTTAGCCGGATTAATAAATACTGAGTTAAAAAGAATAAATGAATCAGAACTTGTGGGCGAATGATTTGACAATAAATTCGAGGTGATGAATATGAAAAAATGGGAAATGTTAGAGAAGTTAAAAAAATACAGACAAGAATTTAAAATGGCAGAAGTAAAAATTGTTGATGGCAAGTATTACTTTGATAATGTCTTAATTGATGATGGAACAAATTATGTTTGGGAGACGGACGCTTTTATTGCCATAAAATATGGTAGCAAGAATAGTATTTCTAGGGTATTGTCAAACCTTTATCCAATGTCTTTTGAATTTAGACATAAAAAAGTTTGCTCAATTGAATCAGTTTTGCAGGGCATAAAATATAAAGATATTAAGACACAAAACAAAGTCTTAAGATATTCGGGTGTTGATGCTTATCATACAAGGGCTTGTAATTCTATTGATTTTTGGGGTAATGATGGAATACTATATTGGCAAGGCAAACCAATTAAACGAAAAGAACAAGAGTATCAAGACTTTTTGGACGAACTATATTTAAGCGTATTAAAAAATCCTCTTTATTTGCGAGCAATGAAAGCAACAAATAATAAATATTTGCTTCATCATATAGGAAGAGAAGATGCAAATGAAACAGTACTTACAAGATATGAATACGAATCACGCCTTTATGCTTTGCAAAAACTTGCAAGTGAACTAATTGTAAACAAATGAGTAGTACATAGTTGACTTTGGTTATCTTTTTTGTGTATAATATATATAATATATAAGAGGGGGAAAATGTATGTTTTGTAGAAAATGTGGGGCAGAAATTCACGACGAGGCTGTGTTCTGTCCAAACTGTGGATGTAGCACTAGCGAGACTTCTACCAAGACCAAGAAGGAAGAATCTTCTGTACTTAGAACAATTGCCAAAATATTTATGGTGCTTGGTTGTGTCTCTTCTGGATGGTGCTTATTTCCATTAATTTGGACAATTCCTATGACAATCCGTTATTTCTCGGGAGCAAAAGTAAGTACGGGATTTAAAGTTTGTTCACTTTTGTTTGTTAATATGGTGGCAGGCATAATTATGCTTTGCGATAGCGAACAATAGAAGATAGTAGCAAGTAATTGTTTTTTTGATATGCAAAAAGTACGATTGCTTGCTTTTTTTGTGCAAATTTCGCTTGTGGCAATTTGACTACTAAAACATTTTTTTGATATACTAAAAGTATAAAAGAAACTGAGGTTGTGTTTTGTTTAAATTAATGCGTAAGATTTTAAGAATTTTAATAATTATTGGGCTAGTAATATTATTTTATTGCTTGTTTGTTAAATGAGTATTAGAGAATATTTGCACGAACAAAAGCTTGAAAGAAAGCAAATGCGTGCAGAAAGAAAATTAAACAAAAAACAACCAAAAACCAAAAAAGAAAAAGTTTATAAAGTGGCGTGGATTCTCTTTGTTTTGTTTGTAATATTTGGGTCTTTGTATTTCGCTTTTAGTAATATTTCATCGGGATATGATTTTGACAAAATCACGGGGATGACAGAGGAAATGAAAGAGAATTTGAGCAAGTCTTGTGATGTGGATTTGCTAATTGGCGACAATAAAATTTCGCTTGCTGATGAAAAAAATTATGCTGAAAAAATGGAGGCTGTAGGACTAGACGATGAGCAAAGTGTAGAAGATAACTTTGTTCTTGAAAATAGTCTGTGTTTGAATAGCAAAGAAGTGGGGGTTTTGTATCAAAAAGCGTCTTTGCAATTGTATTCTGACAAAAGAAGTGAATTGCTTGCATTTAGACTATATTATGATATTTTGGATGATTGCTTTTATGAGGAAAGTGTCTTCAAAATTTATTTGAGTAAATATATCTCAAATGGAAATCTGCCAGATATTTATATAAAAACAGTGTCGAAATGCGAAGTGCAAAACAAGCAAATTACTGCACTTACTTATACTGCTACTATCAATAATTTAACAGAAGAGGATAGTGCGGAAATATTGGATGTTTTGAATAAAAATGTGCTTATTTATGACTTTTCAAAAATGGGAAGTGACAACATTAATGGGGTTATTAATCTCTTTAATACCTTTTTGTCTGCCAAATTACTAATTGAGAATGATATGATAACTTTTTGTAAATAATATTCTTAATAATTTTGATTTTTGATAAATAAGTGATAGAATAAAATAGAGGGATAAAATATGAATAAATTACTTGGAACTTTTCAATTATTTAGTTTGAGTTACTTCGTGTATCTATTGCTTGCAGTTATTATATCTGTTGCGTTAATACTTTTTTTGAGAAAAATAGAAGATAAGGGTAGGTTAATTACAAAAATTGTATTGATTAGTGCAATTGGTCTGTTTTTTGTATTGGAATACATAGGTAGACTTACTGGGGTAGAAAAGGTTAAATTTGGTGACCAACTACCACTTGAATACTTTGATATTTTTGCAATCATTAGTATTTATGTGTTTTTTTCCAAAAGAACTATGTGGAAAAAATTCTGTTATTTGATAGTTGCTCCAATTAGTTTGTATTCAATTATATTTACTCCCAATATCTATTTGCAAATGAATAGTTTTTGTCTAGGAATACTTTCTTTTTATATTCTTAATGCTCTACTTATTGCTAATTCATTGCTTAATATGCTTTGGGAAGTGGAGGATTTGGAAAAAAAGGATGTCTTGAATGCTACAATTAATTTTTTGATAATTGTTTTTGCGGGGCATTTGTTTAATGTGTTTATGAGATTTACTGCGTGGGGTGTACATGCCAATTATCTAGGTACAATGGGTGAAGAATTTGATTTGGTTATAGGCTGGTTGTATTCTTTGGTACCTGTACCACTTTTGTGTGTACTTCCATTGGTTGCTTTGGCTGTTTTGGTAGAATTCTTGTGCGTACTTCCATTTGATTTGGTTAAAACCAAAAAGGATAAACAGAGTCAAATTGAAGAACTTATTGCTTTGGGCAATTTGAAAGAACAACAAGCATTTAGAAATAAATATGCAAAGAGTAAATCTCAGATACTAGTAAAGGGCGAAACAAAAGCAAAACCGACAGAGGAAAAAGCAGTAAATAATAAATCTGAAGAGGGGTTTGTTGCTACAACCAAAGAAGTAAAAGTAAATAACGAAACCGAAAATAGTGAAAAATAAAAAATTGGAATAAGAAAACTAAATTTCTTATTCCATTTTTTTGACTGAATATGCAAATTAATTATTGTATTTGGAATTGATTTTTTTCTCGATAAATGCTATTACAAAATACATAAGTGAAGCAAGTATGCATAGGATGATTGTACTTGCCATAACTAGGTCAAGATTGAATATCTGACTGCCGTATATTATTAGATATCCAAGTCCCGCTTTGCTTACCAAATACTCTCCCATAATTGTTCCTACCCAAGTTAGTCCGACATTGATTTTTAAAAGGCTAATAAACTGCGGAATAGAGCCGGGAATTAATAGTTTGAATAGTACCTGAAATTTGCTTGCATTCATACTTTTGAGAAGCATAATTTTGCTTTCGTCAATTTGTCTAAAAGCATTGAGCATAGATATAATGGAGATGATTATCATAATCAAAATATCCATTGTAACTATAGCCGAAGTTCCAATGCCCACCCATATAATAATTATGGGGCCAAGTGCAATTTTGGGTAGAGAATTAAGTACTACAATATAGGGGTCAAGTATTCGCCTAAGAGTATCATTGGACCATAGCAATATTGCGATTAAATATCCACCAATGGTTGCTATCAAAAAACCAATAATTGCCTCGTAAAGCGTGGTAAATATATGAAAAAACAAGTTGCCAGATAAGTAAAGATTGCAAACAGTTTTTATTATCCTGCTAGGGCTAGACATAATAAACGTGTCAATCAAGTTTAGTTGTGCCAAGATTTCCCACAATCCAAATATCAAAAGCAAAATGCCAATTTGAGCAGTGATAATCATTACTTTGCTAATCTTTTTCTTTTTTAAATACTTTTTGTAATCTTGTGAATAATTATTTTTCATTGCAATTCTTTCCATATTTCATCAAAGTATCTTTTTGCTTCCTTGCTTTCTCGTCTTTTCAGAGGACTGCCCAATTTTTTTAGGTCGAGGATTATTTCTTTTTTGACAGTGGCTGGTCGTTTGGTCAGTATTATCACTTTGTCGCTTAGAGATATCGCTTCGCTAATGTCGTGAGTGACAAGTACGGCAGTTACTTTTTCTTGCTTGATTATGTCATAGACATCGTCACATACGCTTAGTCTTGTTTGATAGTCCAGAGCACTAAAGGCTTCGTCGAGAAGAAGGATGGATGGCTTGAGTGCCAGCGTTCTAATTAGTGCCACTCTTTGCCTCATTCCGCCAGACAATTGTCTAGGATATTTGTTTCTAAATTCCCATAGATTGTATTTTTTTAGAAGGTTATTCGCATACTCTATATTTTCTTTTGTTTTTCTTTTTTGTAATTCAAGACCAAGATAGATATTTCCCAAAATTGTTCGCCATTCTAGTAGATTGTCTTTTTGAAACATATATCCTACGAAAGAGTGATTTTCTGTTTTGTTGATTGTTATCTTGCCTTTCGTTGTCTTGATGAGTCCACTTATAAGAGATAAGATGGTTGTTTTGCCACAACCACTAGGTCCAACAATAGATACAAAGTCCCCAGCATCAATACCAAAGCATAAATTCTTGATAGCCTCTGTTTCTCCATTGTCACTAAAGTAGGTGAGACTTACATTATCCAATTTCAGTATCTGCATCTTAACTCTCCTCTAATTATTTCTTTTTTTAGTAACTTGCGTTACCTATTTCATTATATTGAATCGCGGGTTAATTTGTGAATAAGTGAAAAAAAGAAGTGACGCCAATAGAGGAGCCACTTCCAAAAATTATCTTTATAAACTTTCATTAATTACTGCTTGAGCATATGAATTATTTACAACTTTATTGAATGCAACGTCTTCACTTAAACTTCCAGCATTTTTCATTATCTTGATTAGATTGTTGTATGCGACTTCGCTCATAATAGGTGTGCTATTCCACGCATCAATGTTTATATATTTTTGTATGCTGTTTTTGATAGATGCGTCGCTAGTGTCTGTAAATGATGGTTTCAAAGACGCGACAATATCGTCTATGTTGGCAGTGATTAGATAATTATAACCTTTCATAATCGCTCTTAGAAAGTTTTTGATGGTGTCAGTATTTGCTTTGATAAAACTATCGTTGGCTGTAAATGCAGTGTAGGGAATCTCACCTGTTTCGGCACCAACACTTGCTAGTATATATCCGTGACCACTTTCTACAATAGCCGAGGCAGTAGGTTCAAACGCTGTTACGAAATCTCCCGTGCCACCAATAAATGCACCAGTTAGATTGTCAAAAGCCACATCATAATTGATAGTGCAATTTTGTACATTGTTTTTGGCTATGGCGTATTCTAATGTCATAGCAGGCACGCCACCTCGTCTGCCACCAAGTATCTCTTTGCCATTTAGCATATCCCAACTAAAGTTATCGCTATTATTTCTTCCTATTATAAAAGACCCATCTCTTTTGGTTAATTGACCAAATACCACAGGCATATCTTGCTTGCCTTGATTGGCGACGTAAATAGTCGCTTCCGGTCCCATTAGGGAGATGTCGGCAGATTTGCTAACAAGGGCGGTCATACACTTGTCGGCACCTCCACCATTGCTTAGTTCTATTTCTATATCGTATTCTTTGAAATATCCATTATTTATGGCTATATACAAAGGGGCATAGAATATACTATGCGTTACTTCGCAAACCCTAAGCGTATTGCTTTCTTTGGAACACCCAAATAAACAAAAGGGGAATACAAAGAGCACACTAAGTATTGCAACAAAAAATTTTTTCATATTTATCCTCCTCTTTTTTGTGCTACTGAATTATATTCAAAATTAATTTTTTTTGTTCAAACTGTTTAAAAGATGACTAAAATGTCGATTTTTTTAATAATAGACTTGTATTTTTGAATAATCTTTGATATAATTAAGCCATAAGTGAGGTTGATTATGAATACACTTTTAAATGTTTTTGAAACTTTTGCAGAGAATTTTGTAAGGAGAATACAAATACCTGCAGTTATTGTGGCTTTGGCTTTTGCTATAGTAGGCGTGGCTTTGGCTATACTTGCTAGAAGGATTGCTAGAGTGGCTAGAAAGACTAATAATGTTAGTGATAGCGATAGTGTTTTGATAACTGTCAAGGCTATCGGACTTGTATTTTTATTTATTTCGGTGCTTATTGTTGTATTTAGAGGAGTTTAATAAAAGAAAATGGAAAAAACATATAATCCTAGCGAATTTGAAAGCCAAATATATAATACTTGGCTAGGTAAAAAGTATTTTAGTGCAAAGGTGGATAAGAGCAAAAAACCATTCACTATTATAATGCCACCACCTAATATTACTAGCAAATTGCATATGGGTCACGCATTCCAGCAGACCATTCAGGATATAATTATCCGCAGAAAGAGAATGCAAGGATACAATGCTCTTTGGGTGCCCGGTACAGACCACGCAGCACTATCTACCGAATTTATGCTATGCAAGCAATTGGAAAAAGAGGGTACTAGCAAAGAAGAATTAGGCAGAGAAAAGTTCAAAGAAAGAATTGAGCAGTGGTACAAAGACTACAAAGGTACAATTATTGAGCAATTCAAAAAGATGGGATATTCTTGCGATTGGGATAGACTAACATTCACTATGGACGAAAAGGCTTGCAAGGCTGTGCGAAATGTATTTGTGCATTTGTACAAAAAAGGCTGGATATACAAAGGCAAAAGGATTGTCAATTGGTGTCCAAATTGCAAGAGTAGTATTTCGGATGCAGAAGTGGAATTCAAAGATGTTCCATCTCATTTGTGGCATATTAGATACCAAATAGAAAATTCGGATAAATATATAGAAGTGGCAACGACTCGTCCCGAAACAATTCTAGGAGATACTGCAGTTGCTGTTAATCCCGAAGACTCTAGATATACAGATTTGGTGGGCAAAAATGTTATCCTACCATTAGTTGGCAGGGTAATTCCTGTTGTTGCTGATGAATATGTAGAAAAGGACTTTGGAACAGGTGTGGTTAAGATTACTCCTGCTCACGACCCAAACGACTTTGAAGTAGGTCTTAGACACGGACTAGAAGTGATTAAAGTAATTGGCGATGATGGCGTTTTGAATGAAAACGCAGGTGTTTATTGTGGTCTAACTAGAGAAGATGCTCGTCAAAAAATAGTTGAAGATTTGAAGACTTCGGGCAATCTAACCCAAATTGAAGATTATGCGCACAACGTTGGACATTGCGAAAGATGCAAGACAATTATTGAGCCACTTGTATCAAGTCAATGGTTTGTCAAAATGGAAGAATTGGCTAAACCTGCGATTGAGGCTGTTGAGAGTGGAAAAATTAAATTCAAAGACGAACAGTACAAAAAAAGTTATTTGTATTGGATGAAAAATATTAAAGATTGGTGTATTTCGCGTCAAATTTGGTCTGGTCACGATATTCCTATCTTTACTTGTGCAGATTGTGGCGAGACAATTGTGGAGATGGAAGACCCAAGTGTTTGTCCTAAGTGTGGTAGTCATCATTTGGAACACGAACTTGACAAATTGGATACTTGGTTTAGCTCGGCTCTTTGGCCAATTACAACACTTGGATATCCGGAGAAAACTCCTGAACTTGAGTATTTTTATCCTACCGATGTAATGGTAACTGCTAGAGAAATTATTAATCTATGGGTAGCAAGGATGATTTTTTCGGGCATTGAATACACAGGAGAGATACCTTTCAAGGATATAGTAATCAATGGCATTGTCAAGGATGCAAATGGCAAAAAGATGTCTAAAACACTAGGTAACGGTGTAGACCCTATTGAGATGATAGACAAATACGGCGTAGATGCTTTGAGATTTAGTCTATTTGATGGCGTTGCTATTGAGAGCGATAGTAGGTTTAGCGAAAAGAAAGTAGAACTTACTCGAAATTTCTTAAACAAAATTTGGAATGCTTCCAAATATGTTTTAATGCAAATAGAGGGAAATGATGTCAAAGCAATAGATAATGTACAATTAACCAATGCTGACAAGTGGATATTAAGTGAATTAAACAAGACTATTGAGAGTGTGGACAAGAAATTTGATAAATATGATATAGGACTTGCTGCTAGTGATTTGAGTGATTTCTTCTGGACTAAGTTTTGTGATTGGTACATCGAATTTAGCAAATGTAATATGGAGAAGCACAAAGATAGTACACTTGCAACACTAGTATATGTTTTGAAAAATACTCTTAAACTTCTTCATCCTTTCATTCCTTTCATTACCGAAAAGATTTATTTGGAACTTCCACACAAGGACGAGAGCATTATGATATCTTCTTGGCCAAAGGTTTGGGGAGATTTTGATAATTCTATAATGCTTGAGACTATGAATATTATTAGAAACATTAGAAATGTTCGTGCTGACAAAAAAGTGCCAGACAACAAGAAAATTGATGTAGAAATAGTAATAAAGAAAAATGAAGAAGAGTATAAAAATTGCCTATCATATATGCAAAAATTGGCAACAATCAATGATTTGAAGGTTGTAAGTGCAGAGATTTTAAGTGCGAATGCTGTACAACTTAATTTCAGTGATGTGATTGTAAATATCCCACTTAGCAGTATGATAGATGAAAGTGCCGAAAAAGAGAGAAAAGAAAAAGAAATTGCTCGTCTAAAAGCTGAAATTGAGAGAGGTGAAAAACTTTTGAGCAACGACGGATTTGTGGCAAAAGCACCTGCAAAGTTGATTGACGCTGAAAAGGAAAAATTATCTAAAAACAAATCCCTTCTTGAGGATATATTGAAATAGTTTGAAAAAAAGATTTAAGCAAGATTATTTGCTTAAATTTTTTTTGGGTTAAAATAATAATTTATAATTTGATTTTTTGTCTTGTGTTTTTCTTGACACAAAATGCAAAGAGATATTAAAATATTTTTAGATAAAAAACAAAATCGAAATGGGGTGGCAAGTGAATAACTTTGATAAATACAAATTTCTATTAGGTGAAACAATTTCTCTATATCAATTTATGGAAAACGATTTGAAATTGATATATGCAGGAATGATGGATGGAAATTTCTACAAGAATATAGAGTATGTTAGGGGAGAATTTAAAGGTTTGGGGATAATTATCAAGGCTTTGGAAGAACTAGATAATAGTATGGACACTCCTTATTTTGACCAAGATACATATTACAAATTAAATAAACTTGCAAGGCAAAGGAATTATTATTGCCATCAATGTTGTATGGATTTTGCTTATATCCCAGACTTTGAAAATTCTATTGAATTCAAAGATTCCTTGGGAACATTGATGGATACTAATGAAGATATCAAAAATGTACAAGCAGTGATTTCTGCTCACAAAAATTATATTTTGAATAAATATAATAGGGTGTAAACTTGCATAAAATTTACGCAAATTCTGAAATAGTAGCAAGTACACAAATGTGTAAAAAATCGCACAAAGTGGGGGCGAAATCCATTATGAATAGTATTATGCAAAAAAAGAAGATGCAATTGGTTTTACTTGCATCTCCATTTTTTTGTGATTATTTTTGCTCAGTTTGATTTAGATATTCTTTCAAGGCTTTGGATAATTGGTCGGGGCAAGATGTGCCTGCGCGACACTGGATGTTTGAAAGCCTGTCTATTACCTCTTGTGGAGTCATTCCAACTACTAGTTTGGATATTCCTTGTGTGTTGCCCGTACATCCACCTACAAATTCGCACGACAAAATTTTGTTATTCTCAATGTCTAGTATTATTTTTCTAGAGCATACATTTTTTGGTATATAAGTAAACATATTTTTCTCCTTAGTAATTATGTGTCCAAAATATTATCATAAATAGTTTCGTAAATAATTGGTGCTTTTTCTGTCCATTTCTTGGTGGCTTCTATTGCAGATGCTCTAGTAGGGGTCTTAAGTTTAATTTCAAGAAGTGAGCGTGTTAGTATTGGTTCTTTGATTTTCAAAATAATAGAATATGTGCCATCGCTATTTTTGGAATACTCGGATACATATTCTTGACTTCTTTTCCAATTCATTCTATTTTCTTGAACGTATGCAGTTATTCTTTCGCGAGTGTCTTGTGGAATTCTATAATAAAAGTGGCTCAAACAATTTCTTCCGTCAAAAGTAATTGTATATCTGCTTTCTTCTCCCTCAACCTTTTCTTCACAAATAAACTTGACATCTATTAATTCTATTAGAGATTCTTTTAGGTCAAGATAGGTGAACCAATTATTGCTACTGGTGCAAATGTCTATTATATTATTCTCGGTTAGTGGAATTTCCATTTTGTCAAGAACAAAAAGAAGTTTTAATTTTGAAATGGTGTTTTCTTGCTCGAAATCCATATTTTCTCCTAGATTTTTGTTATCCAACATATTTTAGCACAAAAAAACAATAAATGCCAAATAAGATGACAACTTTTTTATTAATTAAA
Source organism: uncultured Christensenella sp. (assembly GCA_964411325.1). Lineage (GTDB taxonomy): Bacteria > Bacillota > Clostridia > Christensenellales > UBA1242 > UBA11490. The sequence goes on along the minus strand of CAYPKM010000021.1, from coordinate 6,592 downwards.
ATATTTTTTGATTTTTGTTTGCTAAAAAATCTTATTTATACTACAATTTATATATGCAAATTAACTTTTTGGGGAAAAGGGAGATTTTATGACAATCACAGATGAAGAGAGAGAAAGCATTGTAGATTTTTATCGTTCTTGCAATGAGATGATTGAGGGTAGATTTATTCTATCTGATACCAAGGTGGCGAATATTCTCAAAAATATTGTTAGGAGCGAAACATTATACAATTTGTATTCGGTTTGTATGAAAGACTTCAAATTCAAATCTGTACTTGCAAGCAGTCTAGCCGACAATCCTGCTAATGGTGGATATTTTGTTATGCCAGAAGACGATAGGGATATTGTGGCTTTTGTTACTTGTCTTCTACTAGAAGTAGACAAGAAAGATATTAATTTGCAATCATTTGTGACAGACAATTTCTTTAGTGCTGACGGATACAATATAAGTTATAATAATTTTGCTTTGACAGTGCTTGTTGCATACAAGAATGCTATCAAAAATTTGATAGGTGTAGATGAGAATGGCTTTGTGTCAGAGGTACAAGACTTTAGTGATAGGCAAATTGCAATGGAAGAGCCAGAAGAAGTAATCGAAACAGATAAGAATACCAAGATATTGCTTGCAAATTTAATTATGAATATTCAAGATTTGCAAATTGCTATTAATGACGACCACAAGATTAAGTATAATGACAAAGAAGAATTGCTCATAGTTCTCAAGGCTTTGGATAGAGCCGTGCATTTGGAGGAATTGCTTATTATCAATGCTCTTTTGGTGCCACTTGAACATTCGCTTGCTAAGCACAAGAAATTAAACAAATTATATGAAAACTTGAAACTTTTGATAGCAGATATATATTATTAATTTTATAAAAACTTTGGAGTATTTACATTTTTATTCCAAAGTTTTTTTATAAAAATATCCAAACAAGCAAGCACGAAATCAAGGTGGAAAGTATTGCTTGGGTGGTTTTTTGCAACAAAAACTTTTTGTATGGAAGTCCGAACTTTTGAAGGAAAGTATATGCTTGTGCGTGTATAGAAAGTCCTCCAAAGGATATTAAAAAGGTGGATAGTATAGCAAGCAGTCTTGGGGATAATTGCAATTGGCTTAAATACAAACATCCGCTTGTAACCTCTATGAGCCCTGCAAGAATACTCGAACTAATGGATTTGTTTATTCCAAGTAATTGAAAAAATTCAATAATTGGTGCAAAAAAATTGATGTGCAAAAAAATTTGGAGAAACATATAAAAAATTGCAATAAATCCACCAACAATCATTATAGACGAAATACTAGATGACATATTGTCTGCAAGAGTATTTGCGTGACTATTATTGCTGGTGATTTTGATTGTTTGTGGTTGTTTGTTTTTGTAAAGTAATCCGTTGATAATAGCACCAAGCAAGTGAGCAAACAAGATTATATATCCGATTGCTTGACTATTGTACATCCCGATGGCGACTGTTCCTATTATAAATAGTGGACCTGATGTGCTAGTAAAAGATGTGATGGTCTCTGCTTGTCCACTAGATATTTCGCCTTGAGTGTAGAGGTCTGCAGTCAGTTTGGCACCAACCGGGTATCCAGATATAATGCTTATTAAATATACATATCCAGACACTCCACCTACGCCATATAGTTTTTGGGTGATAGGGGTAAATATTTTGCCTGTTTTTTTGATGATGGGTGTATCAGACAAGAGTTTGGTAAGTAGGAAAAATGGAAGAAGTGCAGGCAAGACTTTTGTTGCCCAAATTTTGGTGCCATCCCAAAAAGAAGATATTGCAAGTTTAGGCATTATTAGTATGAAAAGAATGCCGAATAGTAGCATAATTATATAAGATATTTTAAAAAGTTTTAATTTTTTGTTTCTGGAATTATTCATTATATATTAAAATATGATAAATAAATAGAATATATGTTAGTTACGAAAAAAGAGGGGATATGAAAAAGAAAGTTGCACTTGTTTTGTCTGGTGGCTCAGCGTTGGGCTTTGCACATATTGGTGTTTTGGAAGTTTTGGAAAAGTACAATGTTCAGATAGATATTGTAGTTGGCACCAGTATGGGTGGATTGGTAGGTGCATCCTATTGCTCGGGGATGAAACTTAAAGATATGATAGATTTTGCTTGCAAATTCAAAAAGATAAATTTTGTGGATATTAATTTCAATTCTCGAGGTCTATTTTCGGGCAAAGGCGTGATGAGAAATATAAATAAATTCCTAAGCGACAAAAATATCGAAGATTGTGACAAAATTTTTGCTTGTGTGGCGTGCGATTTGTTGAGTGAGAAACAAATAGTTTTTTCGTCGGGAAGCATTAGGGATGCAGTTCGTGCGACACTATCCATACCCGGCTTTTTCGTGCCAGCACAGATAGGAGACAAATATTGTGTGGATGGGGGAGTTGTCAATAATTTACCAGACGATGTTGCCAAAGAATTGGGTGCAGATGTAATCATATCTGTAGATGTTTTGCAAAATTATATGCAAAAAAAGAAACCCAAGAATGCACTTTCCACATTGCTAACTTCAATGAATATTTTGACAAAAGTGGCAATTGATGCTAGACCTAAATATTCAGATATTGTTATCGCTCCCAATCTTTCATTGCTTACTCAATTGTCTTTTGGCAAAGCAAACGCACTTAAAGCAATCAAGATTGGCAGGCTTGAGGCAGAAAAACATATACAAGAGATTCTAAATATTATTAATAGCAATTGACAATGATTCACCCGCATTTGCAGAGTATTATGCAACTACAAGTAAGTGACGGGGAGTAGGGAAATTTTGAAGAAAATAAAAAATGAGGAGTTAAGTAATAATCCTCATTTTTTTTGTGTTGTTTTTTAGTTTTACATCTTGGTGTATTTGATTGATTGTGTATACAAATCCGGTGCAAAATTAGGAATGTTTTTGCTCTTTCTAAGTAGCATATTAAATACGGCATTTGCTCTATCTTCTATTTCGGCAAGGGTTTTGTACTCGCTAGTTGGATTTTTGACAATGTTGCTATTCCTAATGATTAAATTGGTATCTGCACTGATATTGCTCAAGAAATCTTTCTTTTCGGCATTGAATGCTAGAACTTTGATGAATGGCAACTTTTCCATTTTGTATATCTGCGAAACAATGTCTTTGTCGATTTTTAGAAGGAGCCTTAGAACAATCCTTTTTAGCCTAGTATATGTGTATCTCTTGGTTTTGACATCAAGCAATAATTCATTGAAGTCTTTGAATTTCTTGGCACTATCCAAAAATCTATTTTCTATTCCTTCTGAAACATCATATACGTTTTTGTATTCGGTACTAGAACTTGTTTTGACTACATACGAACACAAATCGTTGTACAAATCCAAGTCTGGCAACCCATATACATCTATATCTTCCTTCAGTAATTTGTATGTGAATGGGGGAATAAGTTTTTTGATAGATCCAACTTTTTGTTTGGTCAAAAGCCTTGTTCTAATGGCTGTAGCACTACTATCTTTGCCATTTAGGTCAGCACTATTATAATCTGAATTGGATCTAGTTGTGAATACTGGCTCAATTTTGCTTTTGGTCTTTTGTAGAGCCTTTAAATATTCTATAGCAAGTATATTATTAGGCTTGGTCAAAATATTAAGAGTTTCGGTTATTTCGCTAAATATTACCTTGTCTTCTTTCATTAATTCTTCAATTGCTTTGCTACGGCTGACAGGTAGACTATTGCCAGCATCCAAATACTTTTTTAGCCTTTCTTTGTATTCTTTTGGCTCATTTACAAAGTATTTGCTTATTTCCTTTAGTAATTCGTAATTTTCTGTCTCACAGCCAAAAGCTAAATGTGTAACGTTCTCAAAGGAATTGGCGATTTTGACTCCTGCCATTGCAAAAATCTCGGCAGAACTGCAACAATAAGCAGTGGGTATTTGTACAACAATGTCTGCTCCTGCCTCTATTGCCATTCTGGCACGCACATATTTGTTGGTAATCGCTGGCTCGCCCCTTTGAGTGAAATTTCCTGCTTGAATACACATAACGGCATCACAACCACTTAATTCTTTGGCTTTTTGGATGTGATAAAAGTGTCCATAGTGTAGAGGATTGTATTCACAGATTATTGCACAGATTTTCATATATTCTCCCAAATTATTTTACAAATTTATTATTTTTTAGTAAACTACAATAGAAAAATTGTTAGTTAGATATATTCATTTTAGTATATTTCAACATTTTTCACAAATAAATCTTTGGAGATTTTTAAATTTTATGAAAAAATTAAATTTGAATGAAGTATGGAAGGAAATGTCCATCGAAAGGGGAAAAACAATTGTTCTTCCCGAAGCAGAATTTAGCGAAAGGATAACTCTTGCTGGAATTAATGCAAGCAATGAGAAAATTGCGAAAATAATTTTGCTTACCAAAAATGATAACGCTTTTGACAAATACAATGTGAGTGAAAGTGAATATTTAAAGGTTGTTAATATCCAAACTCACGAAATTAGAGAAATGCTAGCACAAGCCCTTTTTGAAAAAAGAAAAGAGAAAGGTGTTACATTAGAAGATGCCAACAAGTTAATTGAAAACCCTGTATATTTCGGAACTATGATGGTTGATTTGGGGCTAGCAGATGGATTGGTTGCAGGGGCTGAAATTGCTACTGCCGAGACTTTTAAACCTGCTTTTCAGATAATCAAGGGCAAAACAAAAGATACCAAAATTTCTAGTTTCTTTGTAATGACTAGAGGGGAAGAGGTCTATATTCTTTCTGATTGTGGTGTTAATATTGACCCTAGTGCAGAGGAGATTGTGGAGATTGCCAAACTGAGTGCACAATCAGCTAAAGATATAGGGCTAATAGATAGTCCAAAAGTTGCATTGCTATCCTATTCGACTTTGGGCAGTGCAGAAGGGGATGACGCTATCAAAATGCGTACAGCCAAAGCAATGCTTGATGAGCAAAGTGTAGACTTTGTGTATGATGGAGAAATGCAATTGGATAGTGCAATTGTGCCTAGTGTTGCTAGCTTAAAAGCACCAAATAGTCCAATTAAGGGTGATGCAAATGTGCTTGTATTCCCAAATCTTTCGGCAGGGAATATTGGATACAAATTGATGCAGAGGTTTGGAGGATTTCAAGCAGTTGGGCCTATAGCACAAGGTATGCGAAAACCTATTAATGATGTTAGTCGTGGGGCTAGTGTGGAAGATATTGTACAAGCAATTGCAATAACTGTTTTGCAATGTGAATAAATTTTTTAGGAGAAATGATATGAATATTTTAGTAATAAACGCAGGCAGTAGTTCGCTAAAATTCCAATTGATAGATATGGAAAACAAGAATGTTATTGCCAAAGGCAACGTGGAAAAGATTAATGAAAAAGGCTCTTTTTTGAAATACAAGGCAAAGGGCGAAGAATACAAATTTGACAAAGAGATTACAAACCATAGTCAAGGAATGGAATTGGTTTTGGAAAAATTAACGGACGAGAAGATTGGCGTTATATCTAGCCTAGACGAAATAGGCGCTTTTGGTCATAGGGTTGTAAATGTGGGTGAAGATTATTTTGATAGCACACTTGTAACTCCAGAAGTTTTGGAAGATTTCAGAATGAAAGTAGACTTTTCTCCACTTCACGTTCCTGGTGCTATTTGTGGAATGGAAGCATCTATGAATTTGTGTCCAACCAAACCTAATGTGGCTGTTTTTGATATTGGTTTCCACAAATCTATTCCAGAACATATCTACAAATATGCTATTCCAAAGAGATACTATGATATGTACAAAATTAGACGTTATGGTGCTCACGGAACAAGTCACTTTTATGTAACTCAAAGATGTGCAGATTTGATGGGTAAAAATGTTGAAGACATAAATATCGTTTCTTGTCATTTGGGTTCTGGTGCAAGCATTACTGCTGTTAAGAATGGCAAATCTTATGATACTTCAATGGGATTTACTCCTCTTGAGGGAATAATGATGAATACAAGGTCTGGAGATATTGACCCAGCAGTAATAGAGTATATTTGCAACAAAGAAGGCAAGACTGCTAGCGAAGTAGTCAAAATGCTAAACAAAGAGAGTGGATTGCTTGGCGTTATCGGCACAGGAATGGCAGATATGAGAGATATTACAGCCAATCTAAACGACCCAAATGTAAAAATGGCATTTGATATGTATTGTCATAGAATCAAAAAATACATTTCATCATATATGGGTATTTTGGGTGGAGCAGATGCAATAGTATTTACTGCTGGCTGTGGAGAGCATACTCCAGAACTTAGAGAAGCAGTAGTCGAAGGACTAGAGTTTATGGGGGTTGAAATTGACAAAGATGCCAATAATAATGCTCCTCGCGGAGAAGAAGTTTTGATTTCTAAACCTTCTTCCAAAGTGAAAATATATGTAATACCTACAGACGAAGAAATGGTTATAGCAGAAGAAACACTTAAAACTATTAATAATTTGAAATAATTTTGTCAATAGTGGTTGACAAATATACAAATTTAGTATAAAATTGCATTAGTCAAAAAAATTAGGAGGTGCATTATGGCAATAGTACCAAAGGGTAAAGTTTCAAAAGCAAGGCGTAATTCCAGAAA
>CAYPKM010000020.1:16252-18471 GCA_964411325.1 uncultured Christensenella sp. | reverse complement strand
AAAGTTATGTGTCATTTTTGATAAAAAAATAAAAAACTTTTTCAAAAAAAGAGGGTTTTTGAAAAATTAATTGTATATACTAATGAGATTTGTGAAAGGAGAATGTTTAGTGGATAAGGGTTTTTCTTCTGAATGGATTGAAAAATTAAAAGCAAATAATGATATTGTTACGGTTGCTTCGAAGTACATAAGTCTTACTCGAAAAGGTCGTACTTGGTGGGCTTGTTGCCCTTTCCATTTCGAAAAGACTCCTTCATTTGCAATCAATGAATTTGAGCAATATTATCATTGCTTTGGTTGTGGTGCAAGTGGAGACGTGATTAGTTTTGTTTCCAAGTACGAGACTCTTGATTTTTATGATGCTTGCAAAAAACTGGCTGAGTATGCTGGAATGGAAATGCCATCTTTCAGTAACGACGAAAATGTATTGAAGATGAAGAAAAAGAGGGATAGAATTTATAATATTTTAGTCGATAGTGCCAAGTTTTATTATAACAACCTCAAGAAACCTGAGGCAGTGCCTGCATTGGAATATTTGGCTAGTAGGAAATTGGATATGGCAACTATCAAAGAATTTGGTCTGGGTTATAGCACGGGCTGGAATGAGATTGTTCAATATCTAAAGTCACTAGGTTATACCGAAGAAGAAATGTTGGATAGTGGTGTTTGTGACCGTCACGAAAATAAACTATGCGATGCTTATGGCAAAAGAATTATATTCCCTATATTTAATATGCTTGGCAATGTAGTAGGGTTTAGTGGCAGGGTAATTGGCAAGACCGATTTTGCCAAATACAAAAATACTGCTCAAACTCTAGTATTTGATAAGTCTAGTTGTATATATGGGATTAATCAATTGAAAAAAGCCAAAAAAGAAGGTGCTTTGAAAGAAATTGTCATTGTAGAAGGGCAGATGGATGTAATATCACTTTTTAAAAGTGGTGTCAAAAATGCTGTGGCTTGTATGGGTACTGCATTGACTCCAAATCACGCCAAAAATCTGAAGAGATTTGCTGACAAGGTGATACTTAGTTTTGATGGCGATAGTGCTGGCAAAAAGGCTACGCTTAGAAGTATAGAAATACTGGTAAATGCTGGCTTGCAAGTATATGTAATATCTATTCCTAATGGAAGAGACCCCGACGAATACGTTAATAACTTTGGGAAATCGGCTTGGGATGAATTGCTAGGTAGTGCTATGTATTGGGTTGAGTTTTTGATTAAAGACTTCGCAAAGACATACAATTTGGACAAAAAAGAGGAAAAAACCAAATTTATAGCAGACGCTCTAAATGTTCTTAAGTCGCTTGATTCTGATAGTGAACAAGAAATTTATTTGAAGATGATTCAAGAAATGACTGGTGTGACAATTGCTGTTCTTAGAAGCGACTTGGAAAAATTGGGAAATGTTATCCTCAAGCAAGAAGACATTGTAGAAACCAAAGAAAAGACTATTAATTTGAAAGAAAATTCTTATGTAAAAGCCGTTAAATTTATAATGGCATCATTGCTAGAAAAGAAAGAATATGCTAGTCTTGACAAAGACATTAGAAATAATCTAAAAAATCCAGATTACATAAAGATTTATGATTATATCTTTAATCAATACGAAAACAACAAAAAACCTATTAAAAGTACAATTTTTGATATGTTTGATGTAGAGAATACCAGTGATGTATATGACATTGTTAATTTTGATTTTGTAGAGGGCGAAGACAATCAAAAACACTATGATGATTGTCTAAACATCTTGCGAAAGACGGGGATTGACGTCCAAATAGAGGAACTGACAGCCAAACTTGCTCAGTGCAGAGAAGATAGCGAAAGAAAAGAAATAATGTTAGAAATACAACAATTAGTAAAAGAAAAAAAGAATAGAGGTTAATAATGGAAACTTTAGAACAAGAAATTGAAAAAATTTTGAAAGACGCAAGGAAAGATGGAAATACTATAACAGAAGAAGAATTGGGTGCCAAACTTATAAACTTTGAATTGTCTTCTGGTGAATTGAAAGAGATAAAAGAGAAATTGGAGGATGAAGGTGTAACAGTTGAACCTCCAGTTGACGAAATTATCAAAGACGAAGACTTGAAAGAACTTATAAGTAATGTTAAAGTCGATGACCCTGTCAAGGTGTATCTAAAAGACATTGGACAATCCCAACTTTTGACAAGTGAACAAGAGGTTGAACTTGCAAAAAGAATTTTGGAAGGTGACCC
>CAYPKM010000020.1:0-16152 GCA_964411325.1 uncultured Christensenella sp. | reverse complement strand
TTTTGACAAGTGAACAAGAGGTTGAACTTGCAAAAAGAATTTTGGAAGGTGACCCTTATGCCAAGCAAGAATTGACCGAAAAGAACTTGAAATTAGTTGTAAGTATTGCAAAAAAATATGTAAATAGAAGCTCAATGCAATTTTTGGATTTGATTCAAGAGGGTAATTTGGGGCTTTTGAAAGCAGTAGAAAAGTTTGATTACACCAAAGGCTTTAGATTTTCTACATATGCTACTTGGTGGATAAGACAATCAATTACTAGAGCAATTGCTGACCAAGCTAGAACTATTAGAATTCCAGTGCATATGGTAGAAACTATCCATAGACTTTCTAGAGTTTCTAAACAACTTATGCAAGAATTGGGTAGAGACCCTACAAATGCAGAGATTGCCGAAAGAATGGGACTTAGTGAAAATAGAGTAATTGAAATACAAAAGATTGCTCAAGACCCGGTCTCATTAGAGAGCCCAGTAGGCGAAGAAGATGAAAGTAGAATAAGCGATTTTGTGGAAGACGAAAGCATCAAGTCTCCTACTGACAATGCTGCTCAAGATATTTTGAAAGCACAACTTTTGCAAGTAATTGAGACTCTTACACCAAGGGAACAAAAAGTTATAAGGCTTCGTTATGGCTTGGATGATAATCACGCAAGAACGCTAGAGGAAGTAGGCAAAGAATTTAATGTAACTAGAGAAAGAATTAGACAGATAGAAGCCAAAGCACTTAGGAAATTGAGACATCCAAATAGAAGCAAAAAACTACAGGATTTTTATGAATAAACTGACAAAAAGATTGACTTTAATAAGTGATTTAATAGACGAAAAAATCATTGCAGATGTGGGGTGTGACCACGGCAAATTAACTAGGTTTTTGTTTGATGAGGGCAAAATTGATTTTGCTTTTGTTTCGGATATTAGTGAGCAGAGCCTAATGAAAGCAATTGATATTTTGTCTCCTTATCAAGGACGATTTTTATCTATTTGTTGTGATGGATTAAAAGGCTATGAAAGTAATGCAAAAATAGATGAATGTGTAATTGCTGGTATGGGTGGATTTGAGATAAAAAAGATAATTGAGAATTCTCCAATAACAATAAATAAATACATTCTAGCACCACAACACGACGAGATAGAACTAAAAAAATATTTAATTGAAAATAATTTTAAAATAGATTTTGATATAATTATCCTTGACAAGGGGAAATTTTATAATATAATTAAATGTGTAAAAAGTGATAAAAAATTAAAAGCAGATGAGTTTGATTTGATGTTTGGCAAAGATAATTTTACCAATAAATTGAGTGATTTGAGCCAATTTGTGAATAAAAAATTGGATAAACTGCTAGAAATTAAATCACGACAAAAAGTCAAAAGTCTAGAATTAGACCAAAAAATATGCTTTTTTGAAAAGGCAAAAAAGGAATTGAAAGAAAATGAATAAGATTTTAGAATACCAAAAATTAGATTTGGAATTAAACAAGATTAAGAAATCAAATATTAATAGTGCTGAAAAGGCAAATTTGAGCAAATTGAAAGGATATATTGTAGATGCACATTCCAAAGGAATGGCTTTGGAAGATGATGCAAATAATCTTTTGGAAGATTACAACAATTTGAAAAAACAATATGATGATAATTCCAAAAAAATCCAAGATTTAATCAAAGTAGATATCAATAGTGTAGAACTAGATGGTGTGGACGATTTGCTTTCAACCATTAATTCTTTGAGTTCGGAATTGTTTTTGTTGGAAAGAAATATTAATATTATTATTACCAAGATTAAACAGAGCCTAAAAGACTTTGAAACAACCAAAAATAATATGATTAAGGCTAGAAGCAAATACAACGAAATCAAGGCTGAATACGATAAGTCTGTTCAAAATTTGCAACCAAAAATCAAGGAAATTGAAGATAAGATGAAGGCTTTGGAGAGTGACATTGACAAGGACGTTTTGAATAAATACAAAACAATGAAAAATGATAAAATCTTCCCTGTATACGTTAGTTTTGACAATGGTCACTGCTCGGGATGTCGTGTAGAAATTCCTACTGCAAGGGCAAATAGATTGAAAAATGATGGAACGATTGTTTGTGAGCAATGTCATAGAATAATTTATTTGAAATAATTAATATCTAGAACATTTGAAAATATGTAAAATATGACAAATGTTCTTCTTTTTTTTGATTAATAAAACTTATATATCTTTGCAATATAATTGCAAAAAAAAATAATTTTTAGTATACTTAATTATGGAGAATTGTGATGTTATATTTTTTAAATAGTTTTCAAGGCGTAGATTTTTTAATAGTATCTCTTGCATATATACTTGTAATAGTTCTTTCTTTGACTTTGCACGAATTTGCTCACGCATATTCGGCGTATAAATGTGGAGATCCCACGCCAAAGATGCAAGGAAGAGTATCTATCAATCCTTTTAGACATATGGATGCAATAGGACTTATTTGCTGTGCCTTTTTCGGTTTTGGTTGGGCAAAGCCTGTTCAAATTAATTCGGATAATTTTCGTAATATCAAAAAAGGAACTGGATGGACAAGTGTTGCTGGAGTTTTGATGAATCTAGCGTTGGCATTTTTTGGATGTGGCTTTTATAGATTGACATTGTTAATTTCAGCACAAAATTATTTTGTCTTGTTTTTGCAAGAACTTTTCTACTTTATGTATTTTATTAATATTAGTTTGGCTGTATTTAATTTCTTGCCAATTTATCCATTGGACGGATTTAAATTTGTAGAAAACTATACCAGTTATAATAATTCGTATGTAAGGTTTATGTACAAGTATGGTAGTATAGTTTTGCTTTTGGTACTTTTGTTTTTGGATAATTTCTTGCTTGGACTTATATCTTATGTATCGATGCCTATTGAGTTGTTTTGGAAATTATTCTTTTGATAAAGTTTTTGGGAGATAATATGGCAGAAGAAGAAATAGAAAAAGAAGAATTGAATAATAATGAAAATGAGAACACTACGGTAGATAGTGGTTTTTCTGTTGACGAAAATGCAAGCGTAGAAAAACTCACATTCAAATTAGAAAATTTTAGTGGTCCACTTGATTTGTTGCTAACTCTTATTCGCAAAAGCAAACTTGATATTGAAGACATACAGATTTCAGAATTGACTGAGCAATATTTGGAAATAATGAAAGATATTTCGACGGTTGATTTGGAAATTGCTAGTGAATTTATCGAATATGCTGCACTTTTGATAGAGATTAAAAGCAAAAAGTTGTTGCCAAAGATAATTGAAAATGACGAAGAAGAACTTGACCCAGAATATGTCTTGAAATTAAGACTAAGGGAGTATCAGTATTTCAAAGAGGTCAATGAGAAATTAGGGAAATTAGAAAGTAATGACAAATTCTACAAACAACCAGAAAAGGAAGCAAACAAGTTTAGGGTAGTAATCAAAGATATGGAACTTGACAAACTTCTTGATGCGTTTGTGGGAATTATGCACAAAGTAAACAAGATAGAAAAGAACAAAGAAAGCAAAGAGATTATCAAAGAGTCTTTTACTGTTGAGCAAAAAATATCAACAATCAAAGATACTTTGATTAGCAGAAGCAAACTAAAGTTTAGCGAATTGTTCTTGGAAAGTTCAAGCAAAGAAGAAGTAATAACTACATTTATGGCATTACTAGAACTTATCAAAATGCAAGTGATTAGAGTAAGTCAAGATGATTTATTTTCGGATATTCAAATAGAAAAAACAGGAGATGAGATGAATGGAGAACTTATCTAAAATAATTGAGGGGATACTATTTGTGGCTGGCGAAGGCGTATCTTTTTTGGATATAGCAGAGAAATTGGAAATAGACAAAAGCGAAGTAGAAGAAGCAGTACTTGAATTGCAAACCAAGAAACGCGAAAATGGTGATGGAATTCAGGTGCTTATATTCAATGAAAAAGCACAACTTTGTAGCAACAAAGATTATGCCGAGACTATTAGTGTGGTGCTTAATCCAATAAAAGAGAAAATGCTTACCAAAATCGTACTAGAAGTATGTGGAATCATTGCTTACAAACAACCAATAACAAGACTTGAGATAGAGAATATTAGGGGTGGTGCTAATTGTGACTATGCTATAAGTACATTGCTTGATAACAACCTTATAGAGGTAGTTGGTAGAAAAGATGCCGTAGGCAAACCATTGCTTTTTGGAACTACAGATAATTTCTTAAAGAAGTTTAATATTTCTTCGCTAAAAGATTTGCCAGACTATGACCAATTGTTAGAGAGAATCAAAGTGCTTCACGAAGAGAGTGACAATTCACTATTTGACTTTAGAGAAATTCCAGAGGAAGAAGATATTGCCAAGAATATGACTGACGAAGAAGCAGAACAAATAATCAAAGGCATCAAGGAAACCAAAGAAGAGATAATGGAAGACAGAAACAAGCTTGATGAAATTTTGGGCAAGTTTAGTGATGACTTGTCTAGCATTCCAGATATTAATATAAATAATGAAGAAGAATAAATAAAATATAAATATTTGATTAAAATAATAGTATGAATTATGCTATTATTTTTTTGTCTTTGATAATAATACTTTTGTCTATTATGCTTGTCTTTAAAATTAAAATTTATTTTGACTTGTTTAATAATTATATTGTTATTAATGTTAGAGTATTTAATATTCAGATAGTGAGTTTAGACATTAGTTTGTTTGGACTATATGTAAAGATAAATAAAAGCAAAAAAGTAAAAACATATAAGTTGGTTTTTGACCAAGAACAAGAATATTTAATTAAACAAATGAAATTAAGTATATTTGACAAACTATATTTTGATACCATAATTTTTAGTAGTGAGATAGGTTTATTTGGAAGTGATAAATCCGTAATGATTGCGTCTATTCTCAATGCTTTGTGCGAAAATATTAAATGCAAACTTGGTGCCAAATTGCACGATTGTGATTTCGAATTTGAAAATAGTGTTAATTTTTTGAAAGATGAACTTTATATGGAAATGTATATAAAAGTATATTTCACAATATTTGATTTTGTTTTTGCTATAATACTAAGTTTTTATAAAAGGAGTAAGTATGTCAAAGAAAGAAAATTCAAAACAAGAAAACAATATTGAAAATGTGATAGAAAACACTTTTTCACACATTAAGGATATTGTAGACGCAAATACAGTTGTTGGCAATATTATTAAGATTAATGACAAAAACTATATGATACCTGTCAGTAAGATTTGTGTTGGATTGATTTCTGGCGGTGGTTCAATTCCTAAGGGAAAAAATCAAAATCAGAATATGGGTAGTGGTACAGGATTTAATATTGTGCCAATTGGTTTTGTTGCAGTGACCCAAATGGAAATGAAATTTTTGCCTGTAAATCAAGTAAGTGATATTAGCAAAAGTTTAATTGATTTGGCTTTTAAGATGTATGAAATTTTTCTACAAAAAGACGAGGAGAATAATAATGAAAAAAATAAGAATTAGTGCTTTTATTTTATTTTTGACTTTTGTCTTAATCTTTTTTGCAAATACAAAGATTGTGAGTGAAGCAAAAGAAATAAGTTCTTCTGCTGTGGGTATGGTTGTTTTGGAAGGAAATACTAATACGATATTGTATTCGAAAAATGAGAACAAACAATTACCAATGGCAAGCACTACAAAAATAGTAACTGCAATTCTTGCGATTGAAAATTGTGATGATTTGGATGAAAGATTTTTGATAAGCGATAATGCAGTGGGAATAGAGGGGACAAGTATTTATTTGAAGTCTGGTGAAAGACTTTCTATGAGAGAATTGCTATATGGATTAATCTTGGCAAGTGGTAATGATTGTGCTGTAGCAATTGCCGAATACTTTGGTGGTCAGGATAAGTTTGTAGATATGATGAATGATTTTGCTCTTTCTCTTGGACTTGAGAATACCCATTTTGCCAATCCTCACGGTCTAGATGCAGAGGGGCATTATACTTCTGCATACGATTTGGCAATAATGACATCATATGCTCTTGACAATCCTATATTCAAAGAATTGGTTTCTACTGAAAGAATGGTTATAGACAAAAACGATATTTATGGCGTTAGATATCTCAAGCATAAAAACAAACTTTTATTTACAGACAAATATTGTGTTGGCGTGAAAACTGGTTTTACAGATAATGCAGGAAGGTGTCTTGTTAATGCTCACGAAGAAGACAATATGCAGATTATTTCTGTTGTTCTTAATTGCCAACCTATGTTTGAAGAATGTGATAGGCTTACAAAACTTGCTATGGGGAATTATACTATGAAAGAATTTGTAATGCCATACAATTTTGTCAGCAATATTGAGGTCTCAGATAGTAAAAAGACGGAAGTTGGTGTGATAACAGTGAAAGGCTTTAATTTGCCAATTTTGAAAGATGAAGAAGATTTTTATGAGGTTAAATATATTTTACCAGAAAGATTGGTTGCTCCAATTACACTTAATCAAGGGGTTGGCAGTGTTCAAGTATTGTATAGAGGAGATGTGATTTTTGAGAGTGAACTTATAACCATTGAGGGTGCAAAAAATAATGATATGAAATATCTTTTTGATACAATCATAGATAAATGGTTTTAAGACCGAACATTAAAAAATGTGTTTCGAATATTGAAATATATTTTTTAATGTTTTTTTATTATTTGATTAAGTATATTTGATAAATTTGAAAAAAAATAGTAGAATATTTCAAAAGAGGAAATTATGAGAATAAATAAATATCTGTCACAATGCGAATTAGGAAGTAGAAGGAAGGTGGAAGAATACGTTCTTCAAGGCTTTGTCAGTGTAAATGATAGAATCTTGAATGACCTTGCTTATGATGTTAAAGATGGTGATATTGTTAAATTTAAAGGTAAAATTGTTAAAATTCAAGAAAAGAAAGTATATATAATGCTCAATAAGCCTAGGTGTTACATTTCATCGGTCAAAGACGAAAAAGATAGAAGAGTTGTGCTAGATTTATTAAAAGATGTAAAAGAGAAAGTTTTTCCTGTAGGTAGGCTTGATTTTAACACTCAAGGATTATTGCTTTTGACCAATGATGGTGACTGGGCAAATAATATTATTCACCCATCCAATAATATATACAAAACATATGAATTGAAACTCAAAGTTGAGTTAAATGGTAAAGAACTAAAAGCGATTAGAAGTGGGCTCAATATTGATGGTGTTCATTACCTTCCTGCAAAGATTGAAAAATTGGAAAATGATGATGACTATTTTGTTTATCATATGACGATAATGGAAGGAAAAAATAGGGAAATTAGGCGGATTTTTGAGAGTTTCAAAGTAAAAATTTATTCGCTTAAACGAATTGCTATTGGTGGACTTTTATTGGGAGATTTGAAAGAGGGTAAATATAAGTACTTAGACGAAAAACAAAAACAAAAAATATTTGAGGGGTGTTGATTATGTTGACAATTGCAGTAGATGGTTATTCTTCTTCGGGCAAGGGTGCTGTATGCACAATGCTTGCCAAAAAATTGGGGATTATTCATTTTGATACAGGTGCCATATATAGGCTTGTGGGACTATATGTATATCAAAATAACATTGACCCAAAAAATGAAAAAATGGTGGAAAATTGCTTAAAAGATATCAATGTTTCACTTAAACACAATGATGGTGAACAAATTACCATATTAAATGGCGTAGATGTTTCAAATGATATCCGAATGCCTATAATCTCTGATATATGCTCGGTTATCAGTCCTTATCCTAAGTGTAGGGAGTTCGTTTTGAATATCCAGAGGGATTGTGCTAGGAAATTTGATTTGGTAATGGAAGGAAGAGACATTACTTCGCACGTATTGCCAGATGCAAAGTTTAGATTTTTTTTGGATGCAGATGTTGACATTAGGGCAATAAGAAGATTTGATGAACTAATTAAGAAAGGTCAAGATGTCACGTTTGAGGAAGTTAAAAGCGATTTGATAGAGCGTGATAGGCGAGATTGCGAAAGGGAATTGTCGCCACTACTTTTGACAGAGGGTACTATACATATTGATAATTCATATATGACAATAGAGGAAGAAGTGGATTTGATGTATAGGACAATTAGAGGAGATATTAGATTATGATATTTTGGATATGTTTGATTATAGTATTTCCATTTGTGTTTTTGATACTTCCAACCAAAATTTATGGCAAAAAACATATGAAAAACATAAAGAAAAAAGCCACGATTTTTGCATGTAATCACCAATCCAATGGTGATGTATTGGTTTTGAAAGCGAGAGTTTGTCCAAATTCAAAAATAATGGCTAAAAAAAGTCTTTTTAAAAACAAACTTTTTGGTTGGTTTCTTAAAAAATTTGGTGCATATCCAGTAGATAGAGGTGGCAACGATATTACTTCAATTAAAAACACCTTGAAAATATTGAAAGAAAATAAAAAACTCTTGCTTTTTCCAGAAGGAACAAGAGTCAATGATAGTGATGAAATTAATGTAAAAAATGGACTGTCGCTTTTTGCGCTTAAAACTGATTGTTATGTTGTACCTATGTGCTTCAGAAAAAAGCCTAGAGTGTTTGTTTTCAATAAATTGCTAATAGGTGAACCGTTTAAATTTTCGCAAATTGAGGGGTTTGAGAATGCGAAAACGGACAAAGAAACGCTAGAAAAAGCATCCAAAATTATTGAAAGTAAAATGCAATATCTAAAAAATATTGATTTGAAACAATACAATTTAGAATATAAAAATTACAAGAAAAAATTGAAAAGTCTATAAGTTTTTTGTATAGAGCAATCTCATTTGTATTTATGTGATTGCTTTTTTTGATGAAACAAATAGACTTATATTTTTGCACAAAAAAAGACCTTTATAAGGTCGTTATTTGGTGGGAGGGGATGGATTCGAACTTGATAGAATGGTGCCAAATCTATATATTGTATGTGTCCTAATGTTCTGAACACTATATATAGATTTTTTTATCGAATTTTTCCTCTTAATTTTATTTTTTGTTAATTTGTGAGTAGAACTTGAGTAGAATTTTTTAATGAATTGTTGTATTTGTTTATATAAATTAAAGTATCTTCTTTATTTGTGTGAGTGTAGACAGAACTAGTAATTTTGCTTCCAATTTCGTGTCCTACCCAAGTTTGAATAATGTGTTCTGGTATTAATTGATTTTGACAGTTTGTAATAAATGTATGTCTTAAGTCGTGGCAAGATATATCTCTTAAATTAATTTTTTTAATTAAAGTCTTTAATTTTTCATTTGGTTTGTTGTAACTTATTTTAAATAATCTATTGTTTCCATATTCTGCATATTTTTTTATGATTGGAAGAGTATTGTCAAATATAGGAATAATTCTTTCGCTTGACTTGTTTTTTGTTTTTCCTATAATTCCAGATTGTTTAAATGAATGATTAATTATTAATTCTTTATTTTCTAGGTCTATGGAATTTCCAGTTAGTGCTAAAGTTTCTCCAATTCTTAATCCTTGAAATAATGTAATTAAGAACATATCTCCGTATTCTTCAGTTTTGCAAATATTTATTAATTGTTCTTGTTCTCTGTTGGTAAGTGCAGTGCCGTGAACTTTTGTGTGTTTTGGTTTGTCTATTGCTAAAATTATATTTTTATTTATAAGTCCCAAATCAAAAGCTTTTGAAAATATTGATTTTAGAAATTCATATAATGTTTGTTTTGCTCTTGAATGTTTGATTTGTTCTAGGTTTTGAATTACATCTATTGTGGTAATTTTTGTAATGTCCTTTTTTAATAAAGTATCATTTACATTTTTCATAATTGTTCTATATGTTTTTAGAGTCGTTTCTTCAACTTTTCCAATCTTAAACAACTCTAACCATTGGTTGTACCAGTCTTGCAAGGTTAGGGTTTTCTTTTTTTCTTTCTTTACATAGTTCAGTTGATTTTTTAGTTCTGTTAGTACTTCTTTCTGAGTCTTTCCAGATATATAATATTGTTTGCCATCGATTCTATACCTTGTATACCACGTATTACATTTTTTGTTTTTATGTATAGTTTTGCCTTGAAATTTCATTTCTTGTTCTGCTGATTCTCCTTTATATGAAATTACAGGCATATTTGAATTGTTTTCTGGTTTGGTATTTTTCTCTTGGTAAAATTCAGCCTTTGCTTCAAAATTACCAACAAATAATTGTACTATACTTAAAGTTTCTTTAAGCATTGTTTCTGCTTTTTTTGCTAGCATTAATAAATTTTCATTAAAGTATTGATTAAACATCAAAAAAATCCTCACTTTTTTTAGATGTATAATCACCACCTTAATCTGAATTATATTTTTCTGCAATACTTTCTAAGTATTTGAAGTTGCAACATCTCTTGTATACACTGTCTTTTAATGTCTTATTTGTATGGTACTGATATAATCTAGTTGCTCTTTGAATAATATTAATATCATTCTTGTTTAAAAATCTAATTTGGTTTAATAATAAGTATTTATATTTAATGTCTTCTAATTCTTTAATTTTTATATGTATAATTGTAGAAGAGGGGACTGGAATCATATTATTAAAATTAATGGCTCCAAGTTTTCCATTGTCTAATTTAAAGAAATCTATACTATTTTCCATATTTTTAAATTTTTCTTTTGGGTGGGTGAGTGGAGCATAGTATTTGTGATTGTTAATAGTAAATAATGCTCCAATGTATGGTCTTGTTTGTCCTTTGTTTAACATAACCCTTGAGTCAAATTTGTATAAGTAATCTATATAATCACTTTTAATATATACAATTTCAATTGAGTAATTTATCATATTTTTTCTCCTTAGTATGAAAAATGACAGTAATTATAAATAACTACTGTCATACTTTTTTATTCCCTTCTTTACTGGCAAGGGGTTTCCCGCTTTGTTTAATCTCTACTTTATTGGCTAGAGGTTTCCCGCTTTTTTAATCCTTACTATTTGGCTAAGGTTCTCCCGCTTTTTGCGATACTAAGTCGCACAAGAAATTAATTGTAAGTTTTTGTTTTCTCATTTTTTCCTTTTAATTTCTTGCAAGTATTATATAATATTTTACTATTAATGTCAATGACTTTTCAAAATATTATATATTACTATTATATACAAAAGTAAGTAGTAATTTGCAAATTTTGTGACAGTTTTTTATTTAATTTTGTTGTTTTGTTCTTTTGTTGGTGTTGTTAAAACAAATATAAGTATGTTTATAAAGAATAATAATCCGGCACAAGAAATGGATATTAGTAAGTTTGTTATATTACTCATAGATATTAAATATATTAGGCTAAATATAAAACTTATTACAAATAATGACATAAAAATTGGAATTAGAATTAATCTAAGTTTTTTTAACTTTTTGATTTGTTCCAATGTAGTTTTTTTCTTTTCTTTTTTTATTGAAATATTTAATTTTTGAGTGGAACTTTTTAATTCGGCTTTTTTATTCTTTTTTTGTAAATTATTAAGTTCGTTGTTTAAGTTATGATTTTCTTCTTGCAATTTTTCATATTGGTCAACTAGTTCATTATATTTTTTTGCAAGGTTTTCTAATCTTTCTTCTAATTCTTTTGATGGCTTTAGATTTTGTTTATTTTCTTGTTCTGTTATTTCAATATTGTTATTTGTTTTTGATATAGACAAATTTTCAAATTTCTTTCTATTTGTTTTTGCTCCAGCCAATTCCAATTGGTCGTTCATAATACTTCTTTTAATGTCCTCATCAATAGGATTTAGTAAGTTATTACTAATTTGTGTGATAATTATTTCTGTAATTATTCCTAAAAATAAGAATATAGCACCGATGTAGAGTAGAGCCCAAGAATAATCTTTTTTTTGATTGATTTTTATTAGGGTGCTGATTAAAAATATTCCTAGAATAATTAATCCTAAAACAATAATTATTGATGCAATTATTTTATATATAGATAATTTGTTTTCTGTTTCATAATATTTGTGTCTAAGAGTTTTTGTTTCTTCAGATTCTGAATAAAGATTGTTTATTGGCAATTCATCTAATTCAAATTTGCTCATTTGTTTTATTTCTCCTTATATTTTTATTGCATTTCTACAAGTGCAGAAAGTCTTCCAATTTCTTTGTTTAAGTTATCGTTATTTAGTTGTTTAAGTAGTAGTACAGCAGAATATTGCTTTTCGGTAAGATATCCGATATCGTTTTTGAATTCTCTTCCAACAAGATAGTCGAGAGTGACGTTGTATAGGTCTGCCAATTTGCATAGATTTTGAATATTTGGTTCAGTTCGTTCATTTTCATAATTGGAATATCCGTTTTGTGTCATAAATATTTTATTTGCGACTTCATTTTGTGTTAGTCCTTTTTCTTTTCTTAATTCTAATAATCTCATTTTTTTCTCCCTTTTTTATATTAGATATTAATATATTTGCTTATTTTTATCAATAATTTAATAAAATGAAATCAAAAATATCAAAAAATATGATAAATTTATTTTACAAATATCTTGTTTTATGATATATGTATAAATAATTAATAATAAATTATGATATTTTGATTAAATCTTGGAGGGGGAAAATCGTTGAAAGTAAAGCGACAAAAAGAGATATCTAAAAATGAGTTTAGAAAAAATAAAGATACGAGACATCCTGCATACATATATGCAAGAATTGGTAATGAATATAAATTTATTGGATTGACTCATTCTCCTATTACAGATAATGTTAAGAATATTAAATTAGAGAGAAATCCAAATCCTAATGATGATAGAGAGGCTTTTATTAAACCAAAGTCCGAAAAAGCAAAAGTAAATAGATTTAAGAAAAAAGAAAACGGTTGGAAATTTTCTAAAAAAGATAAAGAAAAAGTCAATCGTTTTAAGAAATAAAAAAAGAACGACACAACACGAGCATAATTGCATTGGTTGTGATTACGGAATACCGAAACTTAATTCGTTTTTCTTCCAACGTTCTAAATTAATTATATCAAAAAAAATTTTTATGTCAATATTTTTAAAATAATTTAAAGAGGTAATTATAAATGAAATTGGTTTATTATGAGTAAGTTTTGTAAATGTATGGAGAAGTGAAATAAATAACAACATCTCAATTATGAAATGTTGTTAGGATAAATGAATTATTGAGCAGTGTAAAGTCCTTTAATAAAAGCTAAGGCTTCAGTTTTATTAGATTTATTAAGAGATTTAAAAAGATTAATGGCTTCTAAGTCTTGTTCATCCAGATAACCGATATCGTTTTTAAAATCTCTGCCAACTAAGTAGTCGAGGGATACATTATAGAAATCTGCAAGTTTGCATAGGGTTTTAATATCTGGTTCAACAGTTTCTAATTCATATTTACCATAGTTTGATTGTGTCATATTTAGATAACTAGCAATTTGTGTTTGATTGTAATTTTTTATTTTCCTTAATTCTTTTAATTTCATTTTCTCATTTCTCCTTTATTCAAATTATGATAGTTTATTTTATAAAAAAAATCAAAATATAATTAAAATTAGTTGACTAATAGTTATAATAAGAATATCATATGTGTAATATTAGTTATAAATTAACTATTATTTGATTAAATCTTGGAGGTGGAAATATGGATAAATACAAAGTGCCTGCTTCTGTTTTAAAAAGAAATACTGTAAAAGAAGCAATAAAAGCAGTTGCTTCCAAAGTGTAAAGGGAATTTTGAAATCCCGATGAGT
Source organism: uncultured Christensenella sp. (assembly GCA_964411325.1). Taxonomy (GTDB): domain Bacteria; phylum Bacillota; class Clostridia; order Christensenellales; family UBA1242; genus UBA11490. The sequence goes on along the minus strand of CAYPKM010000020.1, from coordinate 2,514 downwards.
GCAATTATTTATATAGAATATGGAAATAGACTTCGTAAGAAACCGATTCGGGCTTCTTATGATTATGTTTCAAATTTAACTTATGAAATGATTAAAAATAAGGAGATTTAAAATTATGTTAGATAACTATATTTTTGATGAAGAGACTAATAAAATTGTATGTTTAGTTGATAATGCTGATAATGGAGAAGAAGGAATTATTACTGGTCCCGGTGTTAATGAAGTATTTATGATTAAAGTTCTATTAGAGAAATGTTTAATAGATAACTTAACTGAATTGGAAGATATATTAGAAGAAGGTATTTGTGCTATTGGCAGAAAAAAAACAAATCCCAGAACAGAAAATCATCTGGAATCTTAGAAATAAAAAAGCAACCTATTCGGTTGCTCTTAGGAAGTCTACGTACAAAGACCAAACGTTCTTCCTTGTCCACTCGAATTCACAGTGGCTTCCCCCTACGGGGCTGGTGGTCGATTTCATTATAATATATGGAGTTTTAAAATGTCAAGTGTAAATTATAGTTTGAATAATAAGGGAGTTAGATTAATAGATTCTCAAGAGGCTTGGGTTATTGGCAAAAATGGAAGAAAAAGACTTAATCCAGATTATAAGTTTGTTGGGAAGATTGAAATGTCAATGCCTAATATGATTATAAGTGCAAGTGATAAATCTAAACCAAAATATCGTGGAGATATATGTGATTTAAATAAAATCGCAAAGTCTGAGATAATAAATCATTTTTATGATGATAACGGTAAAAGAAATAAAAAATCAGTTGCATATTTTGTGATTGAAAAATAATAGGTGGTGTAAATATGAGTAAAAAATTTTTAGCAGGTATTTCTTTAGGTTTGGGGATTCCATTGGTTGCTGGTGGAGTAATGTTTGGAGTTCCGACAATTAGAAATAAAATAATTCCAACTGGAGATAATTCTGAATTGAATTCAAGAATAGAAGTTCTTGAAAAAGAGAATGAAGATTTAAAAGCAGAAAATACAAATCTTAAGCAAAACAATGGTGGTTTTGAAAGCAGAATTCAAAGTTTGAATTCAGAACTTGTTACAGCCAAGTCTTCTATAGAACAAAAAGATGTCGCTATAGCAGATAAAGAGAAACAAATAGAATCTTTGTTATCAGATAAAGCAACTCTTCAATCCGAACTAGATACATACAAGGAACTTGTTGGTTCAGATGTTAATTATGTAGACTTAATTTCTAGTCTTCAATCCCAATTGAATGATAAAACTACTGCTTTAAATTCTGCTAATGCAGAACTAGAGCAATTAAAACTAGATAAGTCTTCTTTGGAGACTCGAGTTGCTGAACTCGAAACCGAACTTGCTGAAGTTAAAGAAGAACTAGCAAATTATAAAAACCTAGATACCGAAATAGATACTTTGAATGTGGAATCTTATGAGGGTACCTGGTACAAAAATGGTACATTTGAAGATTACTATACTATTGAAAATGGTGTAGTAACCCATAATGCAGACGAAGATAAGGGTTTGCTTAATTCAATATATAACCAGATGTATCTAATGATGAATACTGCTGGTGGAAAAGCAGTTACTCTTGCAGATGATGGTATGTCTTTTGAAACTGCAGATAATGATGTTTATTCCAAATATTATATAAACACCGAAGAAACAGTTACACCAAATTATACTTTTTGTGGTACTTATTCAAAAGACGATACGCAAATAAAACTAAATGCAGATAATACAACAACAATGACTGTTGGTGAAACTACGTATACCGGGGCATATTTGGTAATAACCAAGCAAAAAAACATTGGTGGAAATATAACTAGATACAATACAATTACTGCAACATACCAAACTGATAATGGCTCAATAGTTAAAGTCTTTGAGAATACATCTAGAAATAATTTGCTTTCTGATGGTGATGTTACTTATTCTCAAACAGGATATTTGACTGGTGCTATATTGTCTTCGACATCAAGTACTCAATATGTTCCAGATACTAGTTCTTATTTTAAATATATTGTTAAGACAGATAATATTTTAACAATATTGCCTGAAGAAAGTGTCTCGTTAGAAGTTTCTGGTTTGAGAGTTTATGATTCTAATAATTATAATTGGTCAGTTTTTTCTCTGAACGGTTGTAATTCATTTATTTCTGGTAGTAGTTCATCTAAGAGTACTTTTTCGTCTTCTGTTGATTTTTATAATGCCTCTGGTGAGACTATTTGTTCTAACGTTTTTGAGTTTTATCTTACTGGTTTTTCTTCTGTTAAAAATATGCCGTTAAGAATTGATTCAATTGGTAATTCTAATGCGAAGATTGTTAATTGTTATAAATTAAAAGATATTTCTGAGAATTTACTTGATACATATATTCAAGGTGAATTCTATCGAGCTTACATAGAATCCGTTGTTGAAGATTTAAATACAGTTACTTGTTCTTCAGTTACAAATTTCACCAACGGTACATATTTAGATGATACAAATACAATAACTTTATCTGAAGATACTGCAACTGTAAATGATATC
>CAYPKM010000019.1:16515-18813 GCA_964411325.1 uncultured Christensenella sp. | reverse complement strand
ATGTTCATACAAAATACTATTTTCAGAGGAACATCCGAAGTCATAAAGAATAATAACATATATTCTAAATAAAATCAAGTGTTTTTTGTAAATAATTAAAAAACATCTATTTTTGTACAAAAACCAACAAAATTTTCATATTACTATTATATGTTATATTTATCTTATTTATTATATTGTATTTAAAATCTATTTTTTTGGCATAAAAAACATCTGCACAAATCATAAATATAGAAAAAAATAATCACTTACACTTGTATTAAATTAAACTCTATTTAGCCTCAAAAACAGTTTTCTATATGCGTTATTTCGCCACCCAAAATATCTATTACATCAAATCTGCACTTTTGATTCATTCCCCCATGAGACTTGAGATATTGAGTAGCCACCATTCTAATCTTCCTTTGCTTAAATGGTGTTACTGCCTCTCTAGGAAGTCCAAACATATCGTTTTTTCTAGTCTTGACTTCTACAAAAACTATTGTGTCTTTGTCTCTTGCTACTATATCTATTTCGCCTATCTTTGTTTTAAAGTTTCTAGCTACAATTTTATAATTCTTGTCTTTCAAATAATTGGTCGCCCTATCCTCACCACCAAGTCCTGTGACATTATTGAAAGTTTTGGAACTCATCTCCATATTATTCTCCTACGAAATGTCCTATAAATGACTTTCTATGTATTTCACTCGGTCCATATTTTTTCAAATTTTCAATATGCTCTTTTGTTCCATAGCCTTTGTGTTTTTTGAAGTTATATTGAGGATATTTTTTGTCCATTTCTAGCATATAATTATCTCTTGTGACTTTTGCCAAAATTGAAGCACAAGCGATAGAATAACTAAGCGCGTCGCCTTTAATAATAGACTTGGTTGGTATATCCGAATTGATTTTGACGGCATCTATCAAGATAATGTCTGGCTTGGTGTCTATGTTTTGTATGCATTGGTACATTCCCAATTTGGTCGCATTCAAAATATTAATTGTATCAATAGTTTGTTCGTCTATCAATTCTATACGATAGGCAATTGCTCTTTCTTTTATCTTTTCAAATAGCAGATTTCTCTTTTTTTCCGTTAATTTTTTGCTATCATTAATGCCTTCGATGATATTTTCTGCATCCAATGGCATTATTGCCATCGCCACACAAACAGGGCCTGCCAAAGGACCTCTGCCTGCCTCATCAATGCCCGCTATTAGTGTGTATCCCTGTTCTTTACACTCGTTTTCAAAATCAAACATTCTTTTCACCCTTTCGGTCTTTTTTGGTAAGTAATTTCAATTGTGCCACGCTTTCCAAACAAATATTACCCATCTTGCCCGACTTGAAGTCGCCAATTATAGCAAAACAGCACCTATCATAATCATAATCTCCACCACGCACAACATATTTTCGGCTTTCGCAAATCTTCTCTATTACTTCCAAATTTGTATCTTCATCATCAATGCTGATATTATATCTTCTGCACAAAATATCTTTGTCTAGATTTCGCATATCCGATACAAAGGCAAGTGCCAATTCTGGTATATCCAAAACTTCTTCTTTGATACTGCCAATGTAAGCCAAATGCCTAGCAACCATATTATTATCAAAAGCAGGCCACAATGTGCCCGGCATATCCAAAAGTTCAATGCCACTAGCAATCTTAACCCACTGTTTGCCCCTAGTCACGCCCGGTTTATTGCCCGTAACTGTTTTTGACTTGCCACATAGATTATTAATAAGCGTACTTTTGCCACAATTAGGCACACCAATTACCATTGCTCTAAGTGTAGGGTTGATATTTTTTGATTTGTATTTATCTATCTTTTCTTTCAAAACATCTCTTATAGCATTTTCTACTTTCTTGCCCATTCCACTAGCAGTGCTATTAATCATCACACATCTATTACTATCTTTTTTGAAATAAGCAATCCACTCATCCAATTTTGCCTTGTCAGACAAATCGCACTTATTGAATACATAAATAATTGGCTTGTCGCCAATCAACCCTTCAAACTTGGGATTAACACACGAAAAAGGTGCTCTACTATCCAAGACATAAATAATAGTATCTACCAATGAAATTTCCTTTTCCATTAGTCTCATTGCCTTGGTCATATGCCCCGGATACCATTGAATAGTTAAGTTACTTTCTTGCATCTATTCCTCCTTTTTCCACACCTATGCAAAGTATTATTCAAACGCACAAAATTTGCCTATATTTAGTCACAATATCAATGTGAAATTATAATAAAATATTTTTGCAGATTTGCTTTGTTATTTTAATAAATCTGGTCTATACTTCTTGGTTTCTTTTA
>CAYPKM010000019.1:0-16415 GCA_964411325.1 uncultured Christensenella sp. | reverse complement strand
TGTGGAGTCATAAGCATTCCATCTCCACCACCAAAAACATAATCATCCGTTTTTTTGTGCTTGTCGGCAGAAAAATCTCTAATATTAATTAGATTCAATTCAAATATATTCTTCTCTATCGCCCTACCCAAAATGCTTGTTTTCAAAGGTTCAAACATTTCTGGGAACAATGTTAAAATATCAATTTTCATAAACTGCCACTTGTTCAAAAATTTCGTTATCAAGAGTAATTGTCTTGGATGCGCTATCTGCACCCTTAATGAGCCCATCAATTACAGGCACCATACAATTTTTGTCAAACTGAATAGTCAAAATATCCTTTGACCCATAATTATTAATGTCTATTACCTTGCCCACTTTTTCACCCAAAGAAACTGCCCAATTCAAATAGTCAAATGATTGAGAAACTTCAATTTCAACATCTCCAAAAATAGATTTGTTTCTAAGTGACTCGGCACTTTCGCAAGAGTCAATGCCCTCTACTTTCATTATTACAAACGTATCTCTCAAAGTCACACTTTCCACCAAATAAGTTTGATTGTCAATATATACTTCTTTTAGTTTCTTAAACTTTTTGATATTCAAAATGTTTGGTTTGATTCTAAAGGCACCCTTGAGTGCTTGGGGTTTGGTAATAGTACCTAAATTAACTTTTTCCATATACAAAAATAAGAGAAATTAATCTCTTTCTCCTATTTTTACTATGAATCTTTTACCTGTCTTTGCACTAGCAGACTTAACAATAGTACGAATACTGCCAGCAATTTTGCCATTACGGCCGATAACTTTGCCAACATCGTCTTTGTCAAGTTTAACTGTAATAACAGTGACTTTGTCACTCTCATCTCTGCTAGAAATATCAAAGTTGTCGCCATTATCTACCAAATTAGAAACCAAATATCTTACTAATTCTTCCATAGCAAACACCTTCTTTATTTACTTTCTTTTTTCTTCTTATCAGTCTTTGGTGCTCTTTTTGCGATAGGTTGCAAAAGTCCTTCTCTTACAAGAATAGTTCTTGCAGTCTCTGTAGGTTGAGCGCCGTTATTCAACCAAACTTTAGTTCTTTCGGTATCAAGTTTGATTTCTGCAGGGTCTACCAATGGATTGAAGGTTCCTAATTTTTCGATATAAGCACCATCTCTAGCCTTTCTTGAATCGGTAACAACGATTCTGTAGAAAGGAGCCTTTTTGTCTCCCATACGAGTAAGTCTAATTTTAACTGCCATAATAATATTCTCCTTTTGTATATATTAATTTTTGTTGATAATACTATCAAAAAAATTTAAAAACTAATTAATTTAGAATGGTAATCTGAAGCCACCCTTTTTCTTGCCATTCATCATTTTCATCAAATCTTTCGATTGATTAAATTGCTTAAGTAGGATATTTACATCTTGAATAGTTGTGCCACTGCCACTAGCAATTCTCTTTTTTTGACTGCCCTTGATAATGTCTGGGTCAAGTCTCTCTTTTTTGGTCATACTAAGAATAATAGATTTGTTCTTTGCCAATTGTTTCTCGTCTATAGAATTAGCATCAAGTTTAAGTTTGCTTGCACCGGGAATCATTGCTAGCAAGTCGCTAATATTTCCCATCTTCTTCAAGTTTTCAAACTGAACAAGATAATCATCAAGAGTGAAACTATTCTCTCTCAATTTCTTCTCTAATTTCTTAGCCTCTTCTTCGGTATAATTCTCTTGAGCCTTTTCGATAAGTGACAATACATCACCCATATCCAAAATTCTACTAGCCATTCTATCTGGATAAAATGGTTCAATGTCGTCCATTTTTTCGCCAACGCCACAAAATTTGATAGGCTTGCCAGTAACTGCTCTAATGGATAACGCTGCACCACCCCTAGTATCACCATCAAGTTTGGTAAGTATTACCCCTGTGATATCCAATTTCTCATTGAATGTCGTTGCGACATTAACGCTTTCTTGACCTATCATACTATCTACAGTTAGCAAAATCTCTGTAGGATTAACTGCCTTTTTGATATCTTGCAATTCTTGCATCAATTCTTCATTGATTTGCAATCTACCTGCTGTATCAATAATTACTGTATCATAGTCCTTTTTCTCGGCATACTTAATAGCATTGGTTGCAATTTTGGTAGGTTTAGCCGTACCTTCATCATAAACTTCGGTACCTACGCTACTTCCCACTGTCTTTAATTGACTAATAGCTGCTGGTCTATAAATATCACACGCAACTAGCATTGGCTTTTTCCCTTGCTTCTTTAATAGTTTAGCAAGTTTGCCACACATAGTAGTTTTACCCGCACCTTGCAATCCACACATCATAATGACTGTTGGAAGTTTGCTTCCTACTTGCAATTTCGCATTGGTACTACCCATTAGTTCTGTCAATTCCTCATTGACAATTTTGATAATTTGTTGACCGGGCGTTAGAGATTTCATTACCCTTTCGCCAGTAGCCTTCTCAGATACCTTTGATATAAAGTCTTTGACAACCATATAGTTAACATCGGCTTCCAAAAGCACCAATTTAATCTCTCTTAGAGCGTTCTTGATTTCAAGTTCAGTAAGAGTACCCCTTTTGGTAATCTTACTAAAAATATGATTAAGTTTTTCGCCCAAACTGCCAAACAAAGCCATTAATTGTCTCCTTTATTCCATATGGTCAATAATACTGCTAATATCTTTTGTAAGACTATTGTCATTATATTTCTTTGCCAAAGTTTTCAATTGATTATTAATATTTTCAATCAATTTTATTTTCCCAATCTTCAATTCAAACTCGTTTAGGTTCTTGGTAGATTTCTCTATACAATCACTTACTGCTTGCCTTGAAATTTGTAGCACCTCACCTATCTCGGCTAGCGTCAAATTGTCAAAATAATACATCTGACATATTTGCAATTGTTTGTCTGTTAACAATTCGCCATAAACATCAATAAGCTTGGTTACTCTAATATTATTATCAATATCCATAATCAATCCTTAGGCTGTAAAGCAAAATTACTTTACATAGTGTATTTTATATCAATACCAAACAAAAGTCAAGACTTTTACAAAATATTATTTACAAAATCTTCCGCATTAAAAGGTTCTATATCTTCTAGCCCCTCTCCAACACCTACAAATTTGATAGGAATGCCAAATTTCTTGGCGATAGCGAATACCACACCACCCTTGCTCGAGCCATCAAGTTTGGTAAGTATTATGCCAGAAATTGGTAATATTTCATTAAACATTTCTACTTGAGTCATTGCGTTTTGACCTGTTGTAGCATCAATGACAAGCAAGTTTTCACAATTTCCCGTCCATTCTTTTGATATAATCTTGGAAATCTTTTTTAATTCTTCCATTAGTCCTACTTTGTTGTGCAATCTGCCTGCCGTATCTATCAAAACAACATCGTCTTTTTTGGCTTTGGCACTAGCGACTCCGTCAAACACAACAGCACCCGGATCAACACCTTCATTGTATTTAACAATTCTGCATCCAGCACGTTTGCTCCATTCAGCAAGTTGCTCACTCGCAGCCGCTCTAAACGTATCACCAGCCACCATAAGCACGCTCTTTTTGTTCTTTTTGTAATAATTAGCAAGTTTGCCAATTGCAGTTGTTTTGCCTACGCCATTCACTCCTACAATTGTATAAAGCATAGGAAAAGATTCTTCTTGTTTTTCTACATTCAAAATTTCCATCATTGCAAGTCTTAGCAATGCTTTGAAATCCTCTTCAGTCTTGACTTTTTGCTTTTTTGCTTGTTTTTTTACATTTTCTACAATCTCGCTACTAGCCTCTACACTTATATCAGAAGATATCAAAACATATTCCAAGTCTTCATAAAATTCGTCGTCCAATTCCCCTACAAATATCTGAGAAATCTTTTGAGAAATGGCGTCTTTTGTCTTTTTTAATGCACCAAAAAATTTAGAAAATATACCCATTATTTTTGCTCCGTATTTTTAATTGCTTCATTAAGTTTGACAGAAACTAATTTGCTGACACCCTTTTCTTCCATTGTAACGCCATACAAAGTATCTGCGTGTTCCATTGTTGGCTTTTTGTGAGTAATTACAATAAATTGTGTTTCGTGAGAATATCTCTTTAGATATTTTGCAAGACGAGTAACGTTGGCTTCATCTAGTGGAGCCTCAATTTCGTCTAGCAAACAGAAAGGCATAGGACGAAGTCTAAGAATTGCAAATAAAATAGCAATTGCGACCAACGCCTGCTCACCACCACTAAGCAGAGAAATATTACTTAGTTTCTTCTCTGGAGGCTCAGCTTTAATCTCGACGCCTGCCTCCAAAGCATCCTCACTATCCAAAATTTCAAGTCTGGCATTGCCACCACCAAACAATTCTTTGAATACAATGCCAAAGTTGGTATTGATTTTGTCAAATTCAGTTTGAAATCTAACAATCATTTCATTTGACAAATCTTTGATAATTCGTTTCAAATCTGCTTCTGCTTTTATCAAATCTTGAGATTGATTGTACATTTTGCCAAATCTTTCTTCCAAGTTTTTGCAATCTTCAATCGCTCTTTCATTAATGTGACCAAGACCAACAATTTCCTTTTTGATTTTGTTTATCTCACTAGCACCCATTTTGGCATCATAATTCTCATCTTTTAGGTCAAGTGCTGTTTGATAAGTAAGTCCATACTCTTCCCAAACTCTCTCTTGCATAGCCTCGATATCTGTATCAACTTTGGAAAGATTGATGTCTTGTTTGTACTTTTTGTCTTGAAGAATGGTTACTTCGTTTAGAAGATTGGTTCTATTTTCGTCTAATCTTCTAATGTCTTCTTGAACATTTGCCTTTAATTCTTCTTGTTCTTGCAAGTTATTTTGCGTCTTCTTTAGTAATTCATAAGTTTCGTTTGCTTCCAAACTACTCTCTGTTTCAAACACAACATTGCTAGCTACGCTCAAAAGTTGTCTATTTTTGTTGCAAGCATTTTCAAGTATCTCCAATTGTTCCGTCAAAGACTTAATAATCTCAGTATGTCTATTTCTTTCTTGTTCCAAATTCAAACTTTCACTCTCAAGAGTGGCTATTTCTATCTTTAATGATGTAATTCTATTCGAATACTCGTCTTTTTGATTTTTCAAATCACTAAATTGCGAAACATTATTTTTGGAATTATCGCTTTCAATATCCACTTTTACATCAGAAATTTTATTCAATTGATTAACAATGCTTTCCAAAATTTGCTTATTTTTGCCAATATTAGAATTGATTTTGTTTCTCTCGTCTTCGTAATCGCTACAAATAGTGCTAAACTTATCATTTCGCTCCATTTCTTGAGCAATTTCTATATCCAAGCTATGAATAGTATCTGATATGTTTTTGATTTCATCATTAATATTTTTAAGTCTAGAAATCATATCTTCGTATTCTTTTTGTTTACTTGCTTTTTCCCCTGTCAATTTGGTGATTAGTTTGCCACAATTCTCTATCTCTGTTTGTCTGCCCAGCAAATTGGTAATCTGTGCTTTTTTGCTACCACCAGTAAGGCTTCCTTGAGGAGAGATAATGTCTCCGTCAAGAGTTGCTATTTTGTATGCAAAATTGCATCTTTTGGCAATATTTAGGGCACTAGTCATATTATTGGCAATAAGAGTAGTTCCCAAGAGACTGCTAACTATATTGCTAATATTTTTGTCATACTCTATAAGTTCGCTAGCAAGCCCCAAACAACCTTCCATATCCAAAAGATATCTATTGGAATTATCAAAATATCTAGGCTTAATTGTATTAATTGGCAAAAATGTTGCCCTGCCATAATCCCTTTGTTTCAAATAATTAATCAAATATTTGGCATTCTCATCACTAGATGTAACAATATTTTGGATAGCATTGCCAAGTGATGTTTCAATTGCCGTTTGATATGTTGCTGGCACCTTGATAAGGCTAGCAACCACACCCATAATTCTCGACTTGATTTCATTATTTCTTTCGGCATCGGTAAGTAGTCTTTTGACAGTTCCATTGAAGCCCTCATATTCTCTAGCATATTCTTCTAGCATCTTTTTGCGGTGTTCAAGCGTTACAATATTGCTCGACATCTCGTTTAATTGCGATTCTGCATTTTTGACATCTACCTGCAAATTATTTTGAAGATTAATCTTCTCATTTAGTTCGCTATCTATATTGTTTCTACGCTGTCTAAGAGTCAAAAGGCTACTAGAACTCTCAGCCTGCTTAGATTTCGCTTCAGAAAATCTCTCATTGGCATCTGCTTGCATCTCTTCCAATTCACCTAGAGATTTTTCATAACTCTTTTTCTCTGCATTAAGGGCAGAAATTTGAGCCTTGACATCTCCAAGAAGTTCCAAATCGCTAATGATCTTTTGTTGAATGGCTTGAGCCTCATCCTCACCCAACTTCAATTCGCTAGCAATTGCCTCATACTTACTATTCAAATCTGCTACTTCGCTTCTCTTATTGAAAAGCAACGACTGCTTATTTTTGAGATTATATTCTATTTCGACTAGTGAATTTTGAGAATTATCCCTATTATCTTTGATTCTAGTCAATTCTTCTGACAACCTTTCATCTTCCATTTTTAGATGATTATATTTCTCTTTTTGAAGATTAATCTCACCACTTTGTTTGGTAATCTCAATATTCAATTCCATTATTTTGTCTTTTAATTGATTAATTTGGTCGTCAATAGTCCCCACTTTGTCAAAAGCCTCAGTGTACATCTTGTCGGCTTTTTCTTTCTCATTGGTTTTGTACTCCAATTCTTCCATAATGCCATTAATTTTCTCCATAATGGCATTCTTGGTGTCACTAGCAGTATCATATTGATATATGTAAGAATTAACTTCCAAAACTTTCAATTTGTCTTTCAATTCGTGATAAACCTTGGCAGTCTCAGCCTGTTCCTTTAGAGGCTTCAATTGTCTATCTATTTCCGTTATCAAATCATTAATTCTATTCAAATTGTCTTGAGTATTTAGTAATTTTCTCTCAGCCTCAGTCTTTTTGGATTTGAATTTGGCAATACCTGCAGCCTCTTCAAAAATCACCCTTCTTTCTTCTGGCTTGCTACTTACAATCTTGCCAACCATTCCTTGACCAATGATAGAATAACCATTTTTGCCAATACCACTATCGTGAAGAAGATTTTGGATATCCTTTAGTCTCGAAGGTGTTTTATTAAGCAAATACTCGCTCTCGCCACTTCTGTACAATTTTCTAGTAATAACAATTTCGTTGTAATCAGAATTAAACACTTTGTTTGTATTATCAAAAACCAAAGAAACTTCGCAAAAACTAAGCCCCTTTCTTTTTTCGGTGCCTTTGAAAATAACATCTTGCATAGTACTTCCACGAAGTGTTTTGCTACTCTGCTCACCTAGTACCCATCTAATAGCATCAGCAACGTTACTTTTGCCACAGCCATTAGGGCCTACAATAGCAGTAATTCCATCTTCAAAATTGATTTTTTGATAATCAGCAAAAGATTTAAAGCCGACCATTTCAATACTTTTTAGGTTCATTAGTAAAACTCCTAAATTCTGTCACTTTTTAAAAATATGCATAATACACTATTTTACATATTAAATATTATATCAAATAAATAAAAATAACACAAATTATTATAGATAATTTGTAAATAAAGAATAAAAAAACACATAAGTTTCAAATGGACAAAACCATACAAACTTATGCATCTTTATCTTTTCAAATTTTAATTTTTATTAATTTTGGTTGTTTCTTCATTGCTGACAGTTGTATCTTTATTTAATTGTTTACATAGACTGGCATATTCCTTCTTCATGTTTTCCAATTCCAATTGTTGTTTTAATTTATTGATTTCAGTACGCATAAATTTAGTATCGTCATCCTCTGCCTCTTGTTCTTCATCTCTAACCTCAGTCCCTTGTTCACGTTTCATAAGAACCAAAGAACAAATAGGTGCAACCAAATTGGATAAAGAAGCAAATACAAGCACCAAAAAAGAATCTTGATAAGCTTTATTAACCACATAATTAGTATAATCTATTGTTTTTAAATCTTCCCCTATGACTAACAAATATTCATGATTATTTATTTTGTATATCACTATAACCCAAAATAATATACAAACAATAGTAATCACAATATTTACACATAACAAAATTAATTGCACAGTTTTGTTTACGCGTTCTGTTTGTGGCAAATTAAAAAGCAAACTAATTACAGAACTAAATAAAATAATACATAAGAATATAATAATCAAAACTTTCCAATCCGTATAATAAGTATCACGACTAAACGTATTTTTCAAGACACTATCAATAGTCACAATCGTTAAAGTATTAAATACACACAAAATACAAGTAATAACAAAATTTGAAACCAACGCACAATTCTTCTTAACTAATTCCATAATATCTCCTTCATTTGTAATATATTGCATATTATATCACTAAGAAAACTTAGTGTCAATACATTTACTTAGTTTTCTTAGTATAATAACTACATGAAAGTATTTGGAGAAAGACTTAGAGTGCTTAGAACTGAAAGTAAATTATCGGCTAAACAATTAGCAAGTTTCATTCAAGTAAGCGATGCTGCCATAATTAATTGGGAAAATAATGTTAATGATATCAAAGGCGAATATCTTGTTAAACTCGCCCAATTTTTTGGTGTTAGCACAGATTATTTATTAGGATTAGAAGATTAAAAAACTGAAGGATTTTCCTTCAGTTTTTTAAATTTTAAAATGTCAATATTTATATATATATATTTTACTAAAGCATCGTTTAATTTAGTTATGTTTTCATTTTTTCTCAAAAAACTTCTTTGCACATTCAAGTTGTGCCATATGCAAACTTTTGCCACTAGCAATAGATACTACCTTTTCGTCAACAATCAATTGCACCTCAAATGTTTTGTCGTGAGCAAGTCCACTCTCAGATATCGTCTCGTATCTAAAAGATTTCTTGGCTTTTTGCATTTCTTCTTGCAAACGAGACTTGTAATCAATACAATTCTGCATATGACATTTAATATTCTCTTCGTCCACGATTATGAATTTCTGCACAAATTTTTTGGCTTGAGACATTCCCCCATCTAGATACATTGCACCTACTACACTCTCTACAATATCTGCCTTGGTCTTTTCGCTAAGGGTGGTCAAAGATTTGGATTTCTTGAGATTTTTGTCCAAGCCAAGAGATGTAGATATTTCGCTTAAATTGTCTGTAGAAACAAGACTTGCTCTAAGCCTTGTCAAAAGTCCACTATCTAGATACTTGTATTTGTATATTTCTTCTGACACAACGAGTTCTATAATTGCATCACCCAAAAATTCCAAACGCTCGTAATTGTCACAGCCTATTTCATTAGAAAGACTAATATGTGTAAGAGCAGTATCAAGTAGTGTTTTGTCTATGAAAGAATATCCCAAAATTTGTTCGACATCATTCATCTTTTCCAATTCCTCTTGCCTCTAAATTGTGAGAAATTTTGTTGATTAATTTGCCTTTTGCCATATTATACATTTGATTAATGCACACTTCTATACTTGTAGCATTGCTATTGCCGTGAGCCTTGACTACTAATTTTTTGCAACCCAAAAGCACAGCACCACCATATGTAGATGTGCTAAATTGTTTCTTGAGTTTTTTGAAAGTTCCACCCATAAACAAAGCACCAATCTTACTAAAGAAGGAAGAAGTTATTTCTTTCTTCATTACTTTCAAGAGACACTTAACAGAACCTTCTGCACTCTTCAAAAGCACATTGCCAGCAAAGCCGTCAGTGACAATCAAATCATAATCGCCTGTCATCAAATCTCTTGCTTCCATATTGCCAACAAAGTTGATAACCTCATTATTTTTTAATAGTTCAAAAGTCTCTTTGGTTCTGCTATCACCTTTGTGGTCTTCTGTTCCCACATTCAAAAGTGCTACACGAGGTTTCTTCTTGCCAAAAACACCCAAATACGCACTGCCCATAATGGCGAATTGCTCCAAATATTCTGGTTTGCAATCCATATTAGCCCCAGCATCACAAATGCAAACTATATCCCCATTCATAGTAGGAAGTATAGGACATAGTGCTGGTCTAAATATACCCTTAACCCTACCTAGTTTCAAAAAAGCACCAGTAAGAAGCGCCCCTGTAGAGCCAGCACTTATTATGCCTACAATTTTGTCATCATCTTTGCACAAATCAAGTGCCTTTACAAGAGAACTTTCTTTTTTGGTTCTAATAGCCTCTGTAGGGCTTTCGTCATTAGAGATAATGTCTTTTGCATCCAAAAAGGATAGCCTTTCGACATCATACTTGTATTGAGAGACAATAGGTTTCAATTTCTCCTCATCACCAGCCAACACAATATGTATATCCTCATTTTTTTTAATTGCGTTCACAGCACCTTTAACTATTTCTACAGGGGCATTATCCCCACCAAAAGCATCAATAACAATTTTAATCATAATATCTCCAAAGTACGTATAGTTTGTAATATTCACTAATTTTTTACGCGAAAAAAATAAAATTATCTAGTAATTTTATATAGTATATATTAAATAAAAACAAATATCAAATTATTACAAACATTTTTCCAAATTAAAAATAAAAAAGATACATTTGCAGTATCTTCTTTGTACTATTTAATTACTTTTAAAGTGTTTTTCCTAAATGTGGTATACATAAAAAATCCAATTTTATGAACGCATTTGTTCAAAAACTATTTATTCTCTATTTCCTCATTATTTACATCTTCACAAAAAGACGTATCATTGCTTGCCAGTTTTTTCAATTTTTTACTGCCTCTCACTATCATAAAAATTGCCATAGCAATAGATAGTATCATAACAACCACTCCTGTAGTCCCTAGCATAATTTGTCTAAACAAAACATCATCACTAGAACCAAAGACTGTAAGCATTGTACTCTCAAGAGTCAGCATTGACACGCTAGACGCTATAAGAGATATAATTTTTGAGGCGGTATAGACATCACTATTGTATTTTTTGTATTTAACAATATTAATAATTGCAAATGTGAAAGTAACAAAAGTATAAGTAGCCATTGTAATAGTTGTAATCTGATGATGATAAAAAGTTTGATTACGATAAATCATCAAAAACAAAATGCCTGCAAGTGCAACATTCATAATTAACAAAAGATAACCGCAAAGCAGATATTTCTTTGTTTCCTTTTTGTCATCAACTCCAGCCTCATATACTCTTGTATATTTGAGTAAAAAGAATCGCATAATTGCCAAAATCAAATAGTACATAAACATTGAGTAGAACCATACGGAATTATGATGAAAACCCAACCCTAATTGAAAAATAGCATATGCACCATTCCAAATAAGTGAACCATACAAAGAGATATTCACCCTCAAACGAACATCGCTAAACCACCTTACTACATATTTATTTTCATTTTTGAACTTTTTAAAAAAACTTATCATTTGTGGAATTCTTAGACAAATAACTAGCAACATATAAAAAGCAAAGAGATATGATATTATGCTAATAATAGAATTAGAAGAATAATAAACTAGAGAAAAAATCAAAAAAGCGATAGCCACCGGCAAAAGCAAAATTATTATCGCAATATGTGGAAAAAGTATTGCTTTTGAAATTTTCTTCCAATCCATAAATCCCCCCCTTGCTCAAAGTTAAAAGTGAAGTTTTAAACCGACATAAACTCCACTTAACTTTTTATATAAAATATCATATTTTGTTTATTTTTCGAATAGTTTTTCACAAACAAATTCTACACAATGTTTGTTTTTTTGAGAACGAAATAACTTCCCACGCCAATGCCAAAGGAGAATATTGCTCCTCCAAACAAGCACAAACAAACATTCATAATTCCACTATTTAGTGGTGTAATCATAGGAACCATTGTAAAGAATAACATTCCTATTCCCAAAGACAAAAGTATAGACATCCACAATCTTTGTTTGGATATAACGCTAGCCAAAACATAGATGGCGACAAACAAAGCCACCAAGAAAAGTTTGGACAAAAGGCTCATCACAATATTTCCAGCCGTCACTCCTTCTAGTGAAAAAGGCAAACCTGCAAAAACACCACCTAACATTGAGCCTACAAAAAACGCAAGTAACATAAGCACTCCCGCAACAATGCAAGTAACACTCTTAGAGATAATGTAATCATCTTTTTTGGCTCTCACAGTAAACAAATTTTTGGCATAGCCACTTCTAAAATCGTCACAAACAAATATACACACAAATACAGCAATGACGAAGTACATCATATTGATATTACACATACTTGTGATATCCATACTGGTCATATCTCCTCCAGCAGAGCCTATTATTTGCCATACATTTTTGAAGCCTTCCATCACCGTTTCCTCACCTGTCTGAGGATTAATAGATACACTTCCATCCATCATCGTTGTCATTACAAGTATCAAAATAGGCATCACAAAAGATATTGCTATCATTATGTACAAAAGTGAAGATGTAAACATACGCCTAAAGTCTACGGCAAACATACTTTTTAGTCTTTTGCCAAACGTATTTTTCTCAAAATTCATTTCTTTGACTCCCCCATTAGATTTATATAAAATTCTTCCAAACCTATTTTGGAAGTTTGAAGTTCTGTAACAATTATTTTTTGTTTAAACAAATACTTGGCAACATCATCGCTTGAAACGTTATCATACACTCTAAGCAAATCCTTTTCGCCATCTAATTCTACTTTTTGGTACTTTTCATTCAAAACTTTTAAGGTCTTTTCCAAATTAGCAGTCTTAATAGACACAAAAGTTGGACAACTAGAATCAAGTTCTTCACTAGTCATTTCCTTAATCATTTTGCCACCACGAATAATTCCATAATGCGTAGCAACCTTTTCCAATTCTGAAAGTATGTGAGAAGAGACCAAGATAGTGCATTTTTTGTCTCTAGTTAGGTCTACCAAAATCTCACGCATAATTCTCATTCCGTCTGCATCAAGTCCATTAATAGGCTCATCAAGCACAAGCAATTTGGGATTGCCCAAAAGTGCCATTGCTATACCAATCCTTTGTTTCATTCCAAGTGAGCAATTTTTGAATTTATTAGAAGACGCACCCACCATTCTAACCAATTTCAAAACTTCTCTAACCTTGTCTTCTGCATTGTCCAAACTCAAATTTTTGGCTTGAATTATTAAATTATTCCACACTGTCAAATTGGGAAAACAACCGGGAGACTCAATCAAAACTCCAATATTTGCTCGCACATCAATATCTGTGTATTCTTTGCCAAATAGTTTGATACTTCCACCATTTGGGTGAGTAAGCCCACATATAATTTTTTCGGTAGTAGACTTGCCACTGCCATTTTCGCCAATAAAGCCATATATGGCACCTACAGGCACTGTCATATCAAGCCCTGCTACAGCCTGTTTTTCACCATAATTTTTTATCAAATTTTTAATTTCTATTGCATTCATTTCTCACCTCTTAGTACACATCGCTACTGTTTAGAATATGTGTACCTAGAACATTGTAGATTATCGTCCAAGATATGGATACTAGCAAGCATATAAGCACACTAATGATATTGCTCGAAAGGCAAGCATAAACGGAAGAACCATACAAGAAGATATTAAGAATGCTTGAATTTCCAAATATAGCGCCTGCACCAATTATCAAAATGCCCGTTCCAAAGAAAAATGATGATGCTATAGATATTGCAAAATATTTCCTAAATATAACATTCAAAAATACATATAAACTTGCCCAGCCAAGACTCATAAATATCTTGCCAATTATTGCACAAAAAAGCGAATAAACGTTCACATCAAAACTCATTCCTACAAACAATCCAGCCATAATTGAACCCATCAAATATGTAACACACATACACGCCATTGCAAAGGCACATATAATAGTCTTGCTCATCATATAATCTTGCTTTTTGGGGTGAGTGGTAAACAATTGTTTAACATATCCACTTTTGTAATCGTGACCGATAAAGATTGATACCATTATTCCACCAAATATAAACACCATATTCATATTGGCGTACTCTGCAATGCTCGATACTACATACAGAGGTTTGTCTGACGCTATTATTTGCCACACATTGGTGTACATTGTTTTGGCAACTTCACCCTCAGCACCCGTAGTGCCTAGTATCATCGCTGGAATTATTGCCGAGATAGATATAAAAATATAGAATAAAGGTGTGTGAAATAATCTATAAAAATCAACGCCAAGCATACCCTTTAGCCTTTTGAAAAAGGAAGGACTTTCAAATTTTAAATTATCATTTTCCATATTATTTTTCCTCCTTTTTGCTCATTAATTCTATATAATATTCTTCCAAACCCACCTTGTTTTTCTTAAGTTCAAAAATAGAATAATCTTTTTCCAGAAGGCTCTTTGAAATATCCTCAACATTTTCTTGGTCATACACCCTGATGTAATCACCATCCAAGGACACGTTATCATATTTGCTTTTCAAAAACTTGCAAGCGGATTTATTATCGTTTGTCTTGATAGACACAAATATTCTCGACCTTTTTTCCATATCTTCAGCCGACAATTCTTGTATCATCTTGCCCCTACGAATAATTCCATAGTGTGTAGCAATTTTCTCAAGTTCCCCCAAAATATGTGAGGAAATCAATACTGTTGCGTGATATTTTTGGGTAATTTCCACTAGAATTTCTCTCATCATCTTCATTCCGTCTGTATCAAGCCCATTGATAGGCTCATCCAAAATCAATAGTGCGGGGTCACCCAAAAGTGCCATTGCAATTCCAATTCTTTGTTTCATTCCAAGTGAGCATTTTTTGAATTTCAGATTTGCATTTTCTTCCATTCTCACTATCTTTAATACTCTTTTTATTTCTTCATCAGCATTCTTGATACCCAAATTGATACATTGCATCATTAGATTTGTGTATATGGTCGAATCTGGAAAGCAACCTGCATTCTCAATTAGTGCACCAATCCTCACGCGGACTCCTGCATCATCACAAGGATTGCCAAAAAGTTTGATACTTCCACTATCTGCAACCAAATGCCCACAAATCAATTTTTCTGTAGTAGATTTGCCACTGCCATTTTCGCCTATAAATCCATAGATAGAGCCAATTGGTACATTCATATCAAGCCCCGACAATGCATACATTCCACGAAAGGACTTCTTTAGTCCTCTTATTTCTATAGCATTCATTCCACCATACTCCTAAAAAATTATTTTTTTGTTCTTTCACTTTTTAATTGCTCATATTTTTCATTGGCAATTCTTATTCTTTCGTTTGCTTCTTCTATTTGCTTTTGTTGTTCTTCTTTCAACTTCTCGTTTCGCTCTTGTGGACTCATATGTGCCTCATCCCACGATTTTTTGCTCATTTCTTTGGCACGCTTTAATGTATGTGTACCCCTATTCGCCTCGAAATTCGCCCTAGATTCGGCCTTAACTGCCTCAAAGTTTGCCTTGTCAACTTCGTGTTGAGCCTTAGCACTTTCTTTCATTTCCCTAAATGCCTTTTTGAAAAAATTCTCTTTCTTTTCTGACATAATATCACCTCTTAAACTTAATTTTTGAGTAGTCAAGATTTTTATACTCAAATTTCATTAATCCAACACTTGACTATTTAATGATATTTTACTAGAATACTTCCAAATACACAATATTTTGCAAATATGTACATTCAACAAAAAAACCAACTTTGTTGGATTAATAAGGAAAGGATAAAAAATGAATACAAAGAACAATCAAAGATACAAGGCTGGAAGCGAAAAAATAGAGACGGCATTCCTGTCTCTATTATACAACAAAAAATATGATGATATATCTATAAGTGAAATATGTCAAAGAGCAGAGATTAACAGAAGCACTTTTTATACTCACTATGAAGATATTAACGATTTGATTATTAAAATTGAAAGTAAATTTTCCAATAGTATATCTCTTATTTTTGATAACGGATTGAAATATGACAACAAAACTTTTGAAGAAATGTTCGAATTTGTAAAAAAGAACAGATATTTTTACAAATCATTTCTACACATCCCCTATACATCAATTGCCGAAGCCAAAGCAAGAGACAAAATTTTGAACAACATCAAATATAATGACAAGATTGTTGCAAACGACATAGGACTTTTGTATAGAGCCAATTTCTTTGGTGCAGGCATCAAAGAGATATGCAAATTGTGGCTAGATAGAGATTGCAAAGAAAGCCCCAAACAAATGGCGAAATTACTACAAGAAGAGTATAAATATCGAAAATACTATTAAAACAAAGAAGTCTTGAGAATTATCTCAAGACTTCTTATATTTCAAATAAGCAAAAAAGCAATTATTTAGATTCTTTCTTATCTTTTTCTACAACTACTTTTTGTTCGCCATCATAATAGCCACATTTCTTGCAAACTCTGTGATTTGCTTTTAGTTCGTGACAATGAGGACATTCAACCATAGAAGGTGTTGAAA
>CAYPKM010000018.1:0-18907 GCA_964411325.1 uncultured Christensenella sp. | reverse complement strand
ATATCGACCTTAGGTCGTTTGGCAGTCAAGGTCAACAACGCACAGCCTCACTTACCCTTAAACTAGCAGAATTAGAAACATTCAAAGAGCGTATTGGCGAATATCCAGTCTTGCTACTAGATGATGTTCTTAGTGAACTAGACGAAAATAGACAAACAAAATTACTTGAATTTATCAAGCCAATTCAAACGCTACTTACTTGTACAGACTTTGAATTCAACATTCCACACACCAAATATTATATATCCAATGGAAAAATTGAAAATATCAAAAGAATCACCAATTAAGGTGATTTTTTTGTAAACTTAGAACAATAAATTTTTAATTCTAAGACATAAAAAACAATCATTAATTAATCACAAAATAAATAACATCAAAGTAATTAACAATCAAATAAAGAACATACAATTTAAACAAATCATAAGTTCAACACAAATCTTTTTACCATCAAAAAAAATACAACCTACACCAAAAAATACTAAACACATTAAATAAAATTACATATTGAATTTATACTCATTATATGTTATAATATAATTAACCAAATGGGGATGGGGGATTTTTTTATGATAAAAGATGGAAATTATAAATATGGTATATACGAAGATATCAAAGACCATATTTACAAAGCTTTTATAGAATATTATGGAAAAGAGAATGAAAAAATTGTTCGCGAAAAATTGGATAAATCAGAAGTAATTTCCTTTGACGACAAAGAATATGTTCTTGATTATTACGATGCTTACATCCAAAAATATCGCGATGAAATCTTGAATGAATTTTATCATCAATTAGGAATAGCAAGATTACATATATTTGATAATTTTATTTGGCAAGAAAACCAAAAATTAAGCGAAGCACCTATCAATGTAGCAATGCTTGGTGGCAATTATGTCGATGTATGCAATTTTACAGAATTAGGTCAGAAAGAAATTGAAACGTCTAGAGAAAATATAATCAATTTAATAGGCACAAAAATTAAAAACAATGATAATAATTACGAAAAATTAAAAACCATACATAATATATTTAATAAAAGTGTACAAAAAATTGAAAATTTACACCCTTGTGACGTTTTTAAAGATGTACAAAAAATGAATAATAACAATGCAAAGTATATTGCAGAATACTTACGTACAATTAATAATGACTTTATTGATATCGGATCAGATATTGATATTATCAATTCACCAGACTTTAATGTCTCCGATGTAGCAGATTTGTTAAGTGACGGTTTGTATTTCTTCACAGATTTAGAGAGTTGTGGTATGTCAGATTCATTTAGCTCTCTTTCAAATGAAATTTTAGAAAGCAAAGATACTAAAGAATATATAAAAATTGGAATTATTTCAGATAGGCTTAGATATCTTCTCTATTTTGATACTCAGTTCAAATATTTCACACCAGAACAAATCGATGATATAGATACATTAATCAAAACTCCAAAAACCAAAAAAGAACAAAAACAATTATACACAAATATTATAGAAGAATATAATTATCAATGCAAAAATTACAATCCCGATTCTCCAGTAAAACTAACAGAAGAAGAGAAAAAGAAAGAATGGGAGAAAGGTCAATTTATACCAGCATCTATTAGTGATGAAATTAAGAGTTCTCGACATTTCTTTAGTAGTTATTGTCAAAATGGTCTAGGGTTTGTGGAAAATATGGGTAATAATTTTGACATATTCAAAATAATGGAAGAACAAGACTTTTCAGGAATGAATGGTTTAATATACGAAGATGAAGATATGTATCATTCTTTATCTCAAATTGGTATTTTGGAAAAATATTCAGTGTCGTTTCCTACATACATTCATACTCTCGTGCACGAATTAAATCATAGTATGACTCACAATTATCCATATGAAGTAGGCAAAGATTATGTTAATTTCAAACAAGGTGTAGGAATTTCTAGTTATGGAAAAGAAGGTAACAAAATAACCAAGATTCTTAGCTCTACAAATACACTTAATATGCTTGAATATATCAATGATAGACAAGCACAAGAAATAACCGAGATATTAATTCCAATGCTAGAAAATAGTGGTTATCATTATCCTAATGATTTTGTTCTTGCAGAAGATACTTACAATAACGATACTTATTATCAATACTTCAATTTTTTACTAGAAGACTTTTATCAAATGTTTCACGACGAACTAAAAGATATAAATGTAGATCCAAAGATGAGCTTGAATTTCGATTTTTATATGGGCAGAAGTAACACAGGTGCCAAACTTAGCAAGTACAAAACTCTTGTAGACAGAAAATTAAACAAAAATAAATACTACACCAGCGGTTATGTAGATATAAATAAAATATCCAAACTAAATGGTTTGGTCGAAGTATTCTCAAATAACCTTGCGGAAGATATTCAAGACAGTTTAACTGTTTCACAATTTAAAAACAAAGAAAATTGGAAAAATCTTCCTTTCAACACACAATTTCAATTGAATATACTTGTCCAAGAAAAAGAAAAAATAATGAACAATATTAAAAAAGATAGTGCCAAGAAAATTTTGATTGAAGCAAAAAATTCTAAAAAAGAAAAAAATTTTGATTCTAATCTAGAAGACTTTATGGAAGACTTAAAAGACAATCCAGAATTAATTGATTACATTAGTCAAAAAATTGATAAAAAAGTTCTAAAAGAATTTTTGAAAGACTGTGATTCGGTAGACTTAGATGTTGACGAAAAAAACCTTTAAATAATTAAACGTCAAATAATTTTTTAAATCACCTAAGAGAACACAAAGATGGATATAATAACAAAGAAGACGAGCAAGAAGAAGATGATTTTTTTCAAAAAAAATGATTAATTTAGATATACATAAATATTTTTTTGTGTTAAACTAAAAATATATTAAGTTAAAAAATAATAGCTAAACAAAAGGGGAAATTAATGAAAGTTATTTGTGATGGTGCAGATTTAAGTAATGCAGTTCTAAAGGTTAGCAAAGGTACTTCTAACAAAACTACCAATCCAATACTTGAGGGTATCAAAGTAGTTGCCGAAGAAGATTATATCACTCTTAGTGCAACAGACTTGGAATTATCTATAGAAAAAACTATCAAAGGTATGGTTCAATTAGAGGGAGAGATGGTTGTTCCGGGTAAGTTTTTTTGCGAATATATCAAGAAACTTAATAACGAACAAATAGAACTTAATGTTGATGACAAAAATATTTTGAGTATCAAATACACAGATAGCGTGGGCAAAATCCAATGCCTAAATAGTGTAGAATTTCCTCAAATCAAACAAGTAGAAGATAGTGTTTATTTCGAGATTAAACAAAAAGATTTCAAAGCATTAATTAGCAAAAGTATCTTTGCTGTAGCAGTAGAAGATGTTCGTCCTATTCTCAAAGGTGTTAAGTTTGAAATATCCAAAGACAAAATTACAGCCGTTGCACTAGATGGATATAGACTAGCTGTAGTCAAAAAACCTATTATTGGTGGCAATGCCGAATTCAGTTGTATAGTTCCTGCTAGGTCTCTTAATGAAATATCCAAACTTTTGGAAGATAGTGACCAACCTTTGAAAGTATGCGTTGGTAGAAACTTCCTAATGGTTGATATAGATAATACCAAAATTACTACTAGATTACTTGAGGGTGACTTTATTAATTACACCCAAATAATACCTACTGGATTTACTACCGAAGTAGTTTTGAACAAAGAACAATTATTAGATGCCCTAGATAGAGCCAGTCTTCTTAGTAGGGTAGATAGAAATAATCTTGTCAAATTTGATATCCTAGACAAAGTTATGAAACTTTCTAGCAAAAGCGATATCGGAGATATCAAAGAGAATATCACAATTTCGCTAAAGGGTAATGATTTGGCAATAGCATTCAATGCTAGATATTTCACCGAGGCTTTGAGAGTAACAACAGATGAATTTTTGAAATTATCATTCACTTCTAGCGTCTCACCTTGTATCATTACTAGCAACGAATTAAGCGATGAATTCTTGTATCTAATTTTACCTGTTAGAATGATGAGTTAATGGCTAAACAAAGCCAAATTTTAAATATAAAAAATATAATGTAATATCAAACAAAAGATATTACATTTTTTCTTCCTTTAATCATCAAAAAAGCATAGCAAATTTCATCCAGACAGACCCTAATGTGAATAACTCTTATCCAATGTGAATACTTTTTGGGATAACTCACAAAAGTTATCAACATTATCCACCACAATATGTAGTACCCCCACTCACCAAATATAGCCATTTCCAAATCAATATATAGTGGTTTTGCAAAGTTATCCACTTATCAACATTACCTATAAAAACAAAAATAATCTAATAAATAATAAAAATAAATATTATTGCAAAAAAACTCTCAATTTTTTGTTTTCAAATTATTTTTTTTGTGTTAACATATCTCTTGTACTTATAATAAATATTATATATATAGTATATCTTTATATATATCAAAACTAATACTTAAAACACAATTGAGTAGTTTTTTGGAAAATATTAATTTATTAGAAAAAAAACTAATTCTTTTTTAAGTAAAAATTAGTTTTAAAAAGAAATACATCAAGCATATAATATTTATTTAGAAAAAAAATAAAGGAGACAAAAAATGAAAAGATTATTCAAAACATTTAAGTACTATGATTACATAATATTAGTCTTGATTTTTGGACTTATTCTTTGTCAAACATATTTTGAGATGGAATTTATCGGTTATACTCAAGAAATGTTGACAGTAGTGCGTGGTGGCGCTACCAAAGAATTACTTTGGGATGTTGGATACAAAATGATATTAGTGGCTCTAGTTATATTTGTTGCTATTGTTTTCAAAAATTTACTTAGTTCATTCTTTTCTAGTAGAATATCCAAAGATTTGAGAAGACAAGTATTTGCCAAAGTTAATAGTTTTTCTAGTACCGAAATCAACAAGTTTAGTACATCGAGTTTGATTACTCGTAGTACCAATGATGTAACGCAAGTTCAGAGAACATTGCTTACAACAGTTAGAATGTTATTTACAGCACCTTGTATGGCATTCTTCGCTATTCGCAAAATCACCCTTAGTTCTATAGAACTTACTTGGGTATCTGTAGCATTCGTAGCAGTAACATTAGTAGTGATTATATCACTTATGATTTTAGTCTTGCCCAAGTTTGGAGTTATGCAAAAGCAAACAGATAGACTAAATCTAGTTACTCGCGAAAATTTGACGGGTATTAGAGTAGTTAGAGCATACAATGGCGAAAAGATTCAAGAAGAAAAATTTGAAAAGGCTAATGGTGATTTAACCAAGACCACATTGTTTCTAAACAAAATGATGTCTCTTCTTAATCCATTTATGAGTTTGATTATGAGCACTATGACCCTTACCCTTTATTGGATAGGTGCTAGTCTTATCAATCTTGACAAAATCGATTATCCAACCCTTGCTACATTTAGTCAATACAGTATGCACATCATTATGAGTTTTATGTTTATTACTCTTATGTTTGTTATGATTCCTCGTGGACTTGTATCTCTTCGTAGAATTAATGAAATTTTGGATACAGAAGTGTCTATCAAAGATGGAAGTGTAACCAAGACAGAAGAAACAGGTACTGTCGAATTTAGAGATGTTAGTTTTATGTATCACGATGCCGAAGAACCAGTACTTGAAAATATTACTTTCAAAGTTGAGAAAGGTGAGACTTGTGCTTTCATAGGAAGTACAGGTAGTGGCAAAAGTACACTTATCAATCTAATCCCTAGATTCTTTGATGTGACTAGTGGAGAAATATTAGTTGATGGCATTAATGTCAAAGCGTTTGAAGTAAATAAACTTCACGACAAAATTGGATATGTTCCACAAAAGGCAAATTTGTTTAGTGGTGACATCAAATCAAATATGATGCTTGCCAACAAAGAAATTACCGATGAGGAAATTCAAAAAGTCTTGGAAGTGGCACAATGTTCATTTATAGAAAAATTGGATGATGGCTATACTCAACCAGTTAGTCAAGGTGGCAAAAACTTCTCTGGTGGTCAAAAACAGAGATTGTCAATTGCCCGTGCTATTGCCAAAAATCCCGAAATTTACATCTTTGATGATAGTTTCTCTGCACTTGACTTCAAAACAGACAAAGCCTTGCGTTCTGCTCTAAATAAATATACCAAAGACGCAACTTGTTTAATTGTCGCTCAGAGAATTAGTACTATCAAAGACGCAGACAAAATAGTTGTTTTGGACGATGGGAAAATTGTAGGCATTGGTACTCACGATGAATTATTAAAGTCTAATAAAGTCTACAAAGAAATATATTCGTCTCAAACAAAAAAGGAGAGTGTGTAGTATGCCAAAGCCTCCAATGAATAACAAATCAAAACCTAAGCATTTCAAAAAGACTTTTGGGAAATTATTAAAAAGTCTCAAAGATAGTGCTTGGCAAATAATTATAGGATTATTATGTGCAGGAATTAGTACAGTTCTAGCAATAATTGGTCCTGACCAAATCCAAAAGATTGGTCAATTGGTTTCTAACAAACCTGTAGAACTAAGCGAAGTAACCAAACTTGCAATTGGACTTCTAATAATATATGGCTCTAGTTATATATTCTCTATTATTCAAGGTTTCTTGATGTCCAAAGTTACTGCCAAGATTGGCAAAAGATTTAGAAATCAACTTAGTCAAAAAGTAAACAAATTACCACTTAGTTATTTGGATACTACTCCTTATGGTGATGTCCTTTCGCGTGTTACCAATGACGTAGATATCTTGTCAGATACTCTTAATAGTACTCTATCGTACTCTATTACATCTGTTGCTACCGTTATTGGCTCGCTTATTATGATGTTTAAATATTCTTGGCAATTAACACTTGTGGCTATTGCTATACTTCCTATTAGTGTTTTGGTTATATCAATTGTGTTTAAATATAGCCAAAAATACTTCAAACTTCAACAAGACCAATTAGGTCAAATCAATGGTCATATCGAAGAGATTTATAGTGGACACAACGTTATCTCTATATATAATGGTCAAGAAGAAGCACTAGAAAAATTTGATGATATCAATAATAAATTGTTTAGTTCTTCTTACAAAGGTAATGTATTGTCTGGACTTATGCATCCAATTATGAATTTATTCGGAAATTTGGGTTATGCTGTAATTATCATATGGGGATGTATTATGTCTATTACAGACCTAACATTCATCCCAGTAGTAATGGCTTATGTTACTTATTATAGAATGTTTAATAACGAAGTTAGCCAAGTCGCAGAAATATTCAATACATTACAAACAACAGTTGCATCAAGTGAGAGAATATTCGAATTTTTGGATGAAGAAGAACAAGAAGATGAAAGTGGCAAAAACAAAAAACTAAAAAATGTTGTGGGAAATATAGAATTTAAAAATCTTAATTTCGGTTATACTCCCGAAAAACAAATTTTGTACGACCTAAATGTGAAAATTAAAGCCGGACAAAAAGTAGCCATTGTAGGTTCAACTGGTGCTGGTAAAACAACACTTGTCAATCTTCTTATGAGATTTTATGAGGCCAATTCTGGAGATATATTGATAGATGGAGTCAAAATTACCGATTTGAAGAGAGAAGAAGTAAGAAAGATGTTTAGTATGGTTTTGCAAGATACTTGGTTATTTGAGGGAACAATCAAAGAAAATATCGCATATGGTTCCAAAGCCACAGAGCAAGAAATAATAGATGTATGCAAAACAGCAGGTATTCATCACCTAATTATGTCTCAACCAAATGGCTATGACCACGTGCTTACCGAAGAGAGTGCTTTTTCGGGTGGTGAAAAGCAGTTACTGACTATCGCTCGTGCAATGCTTCATAATGCACCAATGCTTATTTTGGACGAAGCCACTAGTAGTGTAGATACTCGTACCGAAGTTCTTATCCAAAAGGCTATGGACAAATTACTAGAAAAGCGTACATCATTCATAATCGCTCATAGACTTTCAACCATTGTCAATGCTGATTTGATACTTGTAATGAAAGATGGCAAGATTGTAGAAAGTGGCAAACACAAAGATTTGCTAGAATTAAACGGCGTATATGCTGGATTGTACAAAGCACAGTTTTAAAAAAGCATAATTAATTTTATTGACAATAAATCAAAAAATGGATAATATATTAGTGAATTAATTTTTAGGAGAATATCATAATGGGTTTCATAAAGAAGAATTTATTAAAAGTAATAGAATGGAAAGATGATACAAAAAATACAGTTGTTTATCGTTTCCCAATTCAAGATAGATATGCTATAATGAATGGCTCAACATTAGTTGTTAGAGAGAGTCAAGTAGCCTTGTTTATGTACAAAGGCAAAATTGCTGATGTATTCGAGCCGGGCACATACAAATTATCTACCGAAAATATTCCATTCATTACCAAAATGTTGTCTTTGCCTACAGCTTTTGAATTGCCAGTGCAAGCAGAAGTTTATTATATAAATACCAAACAATTTACTGCTCAAAAATGGGGTACTCAAAATCCTATTGTTATGCGTGACAAAGAGTTTGGCGTTGTTAGACTAAGAGGTTATGGTATATATTCTTTCAGAGTAATTGATGCTGGTAAGTTTATGAAAGAAATGTTCGGTACCAATAATTTGTATACCGCTACAGATGTTTCTGAACAAATTAGACCTATGGTTATTCAAAGTATTACAGATACTATCGCAGAGAGCAAAATTTCCCTTCTTGACCTTGCTTCCAATTACAAAGAATTTGGCGAAAGTGTTGTTAAATCTAGCGAAAGCGAATTTTCACAATATGGCTTGAAATTGGAAAAATTAATTGTAGAAAATCTATCTTTGCCAGAAGATGTAGAGAAAACAATTGATGAGAAAAGCAAACTTGGTATTTTGGAAGACAAAATTGGCACATATACCCAAATTCAAGCAGCATCTGCTATGCGTGATGCAGCCAAAAATCCTAACGGCAACAATCTTGCAGGCTTAGGACTAGGTCTAGGTGTTGCAGGTTCTGTTGGTAGTGTATTTAATAATTCTTTAAATATGGATAATAAAAAAGCCAAAACTAAACAATGTATCAAATGTGGTGCAGAAATTAGCGAAAGAGCCAAACATTGTAGTGAATGTGGTGCATCCCAAAGCCTAACTTGTCCTAAGTGTGGCGAGGTTGTATCCGCCAAGGCTAAATTCTGTAGCAGTTGTGGCGAAAAATTAGCACAAACCAAGAAAATTTGTGCTGGATGTGGCGAAGAATTGAAACCAAGTGCTAAATTCTGCCCAAATTGTGGACAAAAATATTCAAAATAAATTATTTCAATGTTGACTACTAATTAGTAATAAATATTTCATAAATGCAGAGATTGATATGTTTGGTGCGAATATCAAATGGAATATTTACGAAATTACATAGTACGAATTGACCCGTGACTGGCTTGGGTTAAAAGCCGAGAAATAAGGGTAGATTTTTTCTACTGAACATTAGGTGGTACCACGAAAGCATACTTCGTCCTTTTGATTATGGATTAAGTATGCTTTTTTATAAATCAAAACTAAAAGGAGAAAAAATATGGTTGACAAAACTTTATACAAACAATTAAAAGAAAGAGGATTTTTGTATCAATGTAGTGATGAAGAAAAATTAAAAGAGAGACTAGAGAGTGGAGAACCTATTGTAGTATATGAGGGTAGTGACCCTACAGCAGATAGTCTACATATTGGTCACTGTGTTCCTTATACTATTCTTCGTAGATTTCAACGTGCTGGTCACAAAGTTATTGTGCTTATGGGTGGGGCCACAGCATCTATCGGAGACCCTAGTGGCAGAGATAGTATGCGAAAAATGTTGACTTATGAAGACATTCAAAATAATGTAGAAAAAATTAAATCTACTCTTAGTGTTTTTCTTGATTTTGATGGTGACAATCCTGCCGAAATAGTCAATAATTACGATTGGTTCAAAAATATTAATTATATAGATTTTATGCGAGATTATGGTGTACATTTCAATATTAATAAAATGCTTGCTAGCGAAATATACAATAATAGATTAAGTAACGGTGGTCTTACCTTTTTTGAAATGGGTTATATACCAATGCAAGCATACGACTTTGTTCATCTTAATAGAGAAAAAGGTTGTACTTTGCAATACGGTGGTGCTGACCAGTGGGGAAATATTGTAGCAGGAGTGGAATTACAACGAAAATTAAATTTCCAAAATGGCACAAATATCGAATTAATTGGTGCCACCAATCCTCTTTTGCTTACACCAGAAGGCAAAAAAATGGGCAAGACAGAGAGGGGTGCTGTTTGGATAGACAAAGACAAAATATCTGCTTATGACTTTTATCAAGGTGTATATCAAACTCCAGATGCTTGTGTAGAAATGATGTTCGCTTTGTTTACAGATATCCCTATGGATGAGATTAGAAGTATTATCAAAGAAGATATTGTCAAAGCCAAACATAGACTAAGCTTTGAGATGACCAAATTTGTTAGGGGTGAAAGTGACGCAATTGAGGCACAAAAAGCAACTGAGGCTTTGTTTAAAGGTGGAGAAAATCTAGATAATGTTCCTACACTTACTCTAACCAAGTCAGATATATCTACCAAGCCTATTGTAGATATTGTTACAGAGGGAAATTTGTGTTCTTCCAAAAGTGAAAGTAGAAGAATGATTGAGGGTGGTGGAATTACTCTTAATGACCAAAAAATTACAGATATTAGACAAACAATTTTAGAAAGTGACCTAAAAGATAATTATGTAATTATTCGTCGTGGCAAAAAGAATTATTTGAAAGTTGTATTTGAATAAGATATTGCAAAAATAGTTCTTTGGTGTTTAAATTAAAAATGAAAAAAGAAAGCATAAATATTTGCTAATATTTCCAAAATATAATAAAATGTAAGTATGAAAAATGGTAAAAAAATGAGAAATATTTGGAAAAAACTAATAGTCGCTATTCTTATATTTCCGTGTGTGTTTATTTTTGGTGGTTGTAGTTGTTCAGAAAATAACAAAACAAGCAAGAACACATCCAAATTGACTCATACAGTAATGTTTTATAGCGGTTATGAAGGTAAATTTAATATACCCAAGCAAGAAGTCAAAGATGGAGGTTTGGTTGCTAGACCTGCCGAAACTTACAATTGGTACAGAAAAGACTCTGATGGTACCTTGTATAAATTTGGAGATTGGTATAGTGATGCTAGTCTGGATATTCAGTATCTTTGGTTATTTGATAGTGACCAAGTTTATTCCGAATTAACACTATATGCTAGTTGGGAAATATGGAAAAGTAATTCAAATTAAATTGATTAAATAAAGATTAAAAACACTTAAGTTGAAAATTGGGGCACTCCAAAATCACTTGAGTGTTTTTATTTTTGAAAAACAATATATTTTTATTGAAATTATCGTTAAACTTTTCATATTTGGCTTTTTTGTTAATTAGAATATAGAATATTAATATTTGATAAATATTACTCACATCCAAAGTAATTATTTACCAAATATTTTTTTTCGCTTTTTTCTACTGTCAAAAGCCTAGTTAGTTCATTTCTATCTATTAGTGTTACATTGGCAGATGTAGACAAAGTCTGTGCCGATTTTGTGAAATAAGAATTAGTGATAACTACGCACTTGTCTGCTAGATAATAATCTTTGGCAGTTGCAATCTCTTGAATAGCAGAATTCCCAACCGAGTGATTAAAATACAATTTGCATTGTATTACAATCTTTTTGCCTCTATTGTATACTATCAAGTCAGCACCAAAATCTCTACTTTTTTGAGTCTTGTCTACTTTGAAACCAAGTGAAGAAAAGTACGCATACAGAAAGTCTTCTAGTCCATATCCGTCCAAAGCGTCCAATTGTTCAATGCTAATATTCTCAATGTATTTGAGAGTCTTTTTCTTTTCAAATAACTTCCAAATAATCTTAAGAAACCAAAAAAGTAGTGTAATTGGAAATAACACTATCATCAAAAAATATTTAAAATATTTCCCCATAATATAACCCCATAATATTTTCCCCGAAAAATAAAAATAGCCCACCTAATCTTTATTAATTTTAATGTAACAAAAATAATAAATTCTGTCGAGCAAAATTAATGATGTTTTACAAAAATTGTACAAAAACTTGCAAATATCATATTTTTTTGATAGAGTATACTTAAATTCAAGGTGAGTGTATGAAGAAAATATTCAAGTTATTATTAAATAGATTTACTATAGTTTTAATAGCATTGATTTTGCAATTACTATTGTATATATTTTTTCCTTTGTATATTGGTAGTAAGTTTCCATCAATTCCCATCAATCTAATTCTCAATATTTTAGCACTAATTACTGTTTTGATAATAATCAA
Source organism: uncultured Christensenella sp. (assembly GCA_964411325.1). Lineage (GTDB taxonomy): Bacteria > Bacillota > Clostridia > Christensenellales > UBA1242 > UBA11490. The sequence continues at coordinate 6,571 of CAYPKM010000018.1, read as the reverse complement.
TTCAGATATGATTATAGAGGGACAATTACCACTGATTATCTTGTGTATAATAGCACCTGTTATTGGAATTGCTTTTTGTACATTATTTCTCAAAGTTAGAGTTCCTCGCAAATTCAAAAATTTCGCTAGAGATACATATGTAGAGATAAATAAGAATATGCAGTACTCTCCAAACGACCAAAAGTCTATCCACAAAAAGTTGGGCAGTGCTAGTGGAATATTTGATTATATATACAATACAACAGGTTTTAGACCTAGCGAAAATACATCTACATATTTTTTTGATAGTGGCGAAAAGTTCTTTGTTGATTTGTGTGAAAATTTGAAAAATGCCAAGAAATTTATTTTTATGGAATATTTCATAATAGAAAATGGAAAAATGTGGTCAAAAATCCATAAGATTTTGAAAGAAAAGGTAAAAAATGGCGTAGAAGTTAGGGTAATGTATGATGACTTGGGCACAATGTTCAAACTTCCTAATAACTTTGCCAAAAAACTAAAGAAAGAAGGTATCAATTGTAGAAAGTTTAATGAGTATTCTCAATTAACATCTTCTATGTACAACAATCGTGACCACAGAAAAATAACCGTCATAGATGGAAATATTGGCTACATTGGTGGGATTAATATTGCCGATGAATATATCAATGTAATTCATCCTTTTGGATATTGGAAAGATAGCGCTATCAAAATGATTGGCAAAGGTGTAGACAATCTTACTTGCTTGTTTTTGCAATTATTCGATATTCAATCCCAAAAGAAAGAATACTTCGGAGAATATCTTACTAGCGAAAAAAGTGATGGCAAAGGCGTTGTTTGTTCATTTGGAGATGGCCCCAAATATGTCTATGGCGAGTATATAGCAGAGAATGTTATTATCAATATGCTTGGAATCGCCCAAAAAAGTGTTTGTATCACAACGCCTTATCTAATAATAGATGCCAAATTAAAAAATGCACTTATCAATGCTTCTCTTAGAAATGTAGAAGTGACAATCATTACTCCTCATATTCCAGACAAGAAAGCTATTTTCCAAATAACAAGGTCGCATTATGGAGAATTAATCAAGAATAATATTAAGATTATGGAATATCAAAAAGGCTTTGTTCACGCCAAACAAATTTTGGTAGACGATAGCCTTGCACTCATTGGCACTATTAATTTGGATTATCGTAGTTTTATTCATCACTACGAGTGTGGCACACTTATGTATCAGACAGATAGTGTGGATAGTATCAAGTCAGACTTTTCAAATATGATATCCGAGAGTATTGATATGAAAGATTACAAACAAAATGTATTCACTAGACTTTTTTGTGCTTTGATTAGGGTGTTTACTCCGTTATTTTAATTGATAGATAAAGGAATTTGTTTTATTCAAATACCTTTCCATCTGTCAATTTTTTTACTTGCCAAAAAATATTAGACAAAAAATTCCAAATCAAATAAAATAAAGTATAAACTAATAGGGTGGTATTCATAATTTACTTCCCAAAGAAAAGAGAAAAATATGATTAAAAAATTATTATCGCTAATACTTCTTGCCTCACTTTCTTTAATATTCTTTTCGTGCACAACTATCGACACACCACGAAAGACCAATATATCCGATGATGATTTGCTTCTTTTGTCTATATACACTTTTGATGGCAAGGGCGAAGAATCTTTGGGTCTTGCCAATCTTGGGCATGCTTTTTTGGGTGTGGAGAATATTAGTAATGAGACTATCAAGGTGGGCAAATACTCCCTTGCTCCCAAAGAAACTGTCACCTTTGGCACTTGGTCTATTCAAGCACACTTTGGTGTGTGGTACAATGTAGAGAGTGTGTATATCAAAACTATAGACAAATACAATGGACGTGTATCCGTTACGGCTGGATTAGATTTGGAGAGTGTAGACAAAATGAATAATTTTATTTTGTCCCACGATTTTTGGTCACCAATTAATAATTGCTCAAATTTTGCTCTAAATCTTTGGAATACTGTAGCCGAAGAAAATGAGCAATTAATCAAGCCTTTTATTTACACTCCTTCACATATTGCCAAAGTTCTCAAAAAGTTTGAAAATTACGAAATCAACAAACAAATTGAGACGGGGAGTCAAATGTTCTTTTTTGATGACGATACTCCTAAATATTTCAGTATGGAGGTGTAAAATATGACAAGCAAAAAGTCTAAGATTATCAAAATAATAGTAATAGCAGTACTATCGGCAATAGACATCTATCTTTTGTATGCAACTATCGGTTATCTTGTGCTAGGCACGCAAGCACCTAGAATAGTCGGGGTAGAAAGTACTCGCTTTATGGGAATGTACCTAATGAGCATTACATATTTTTGCATTTTTGCCGTGCTTACTACAGCAATTATACTTCTTTCTATTTTCTTTTTCAAAAAGAAAAAACACCCTACTAACCCCGTACAAAAATAAGATTAGGCACAAAAATAATTGTCAATAATTTCAAAGTATGGTAATATATAGTAGATTTTAATATTTAATAGGTGAATTATGGATAAATATAGTATTTTAAGAGATTTAATTCAATTCAACACAGTTTTTGATGCTCAAAACAAATCAATTATGGAATATTGTGATAGTTATTTAACCAAACTTGGATTTAGAACTAATTATGTTATAGATGATGACACTCACAAATTGTGTTTGGTAGCATCTGCTGGTCAAGATGCTGAACTTGGATTTGTTTGTCATACAGATACAGTTCCTCTTGGCAATAGTTGGAAAGATTATGACGCAATGGATTTGAATATAGATGGCGACAAACTTGTAGGGCTTGGTATTAGTGATATGAAAGGTGGTATGGCAGCAGTATTGGCAGCTGTAGGCAACTTTGATTGGAAATTACCTAAGAAAGGTTTGAAACTATATTTCACTTTCGACGAAGAAAATAACTTCACTGGTGTCAAAACTATTGTAGCCAAAGAGAAAGATATTCCTCAAAATATAATCATTCCTACACCAACCTCATTGTATCCAGTTGTTGCAACCAAAGGACTTTTGAAACTTTGTGTTATGATTACAGGCAAAGAGGCTCATAGTAGCAATCCTACTAGAGGCGTTAATGCTATAGAGCAATGCGTATCATTCTTGGGCGAAGTTTATGGCTTTAATAATAGAATCAAAGATGACAAAAACAATGCCTTTGAATTGCCTTATACTACATTCAACTTAGGCAAAATTCAAGGTGGTGTGGCACTTAATAGAGTTCCGGGCGAGTGTAGTTGCTATTTGGAATATCGTACAATTAGAACAGACCACAACCGTCAGATTATAGACAAAATCAAAGAACTTGCAGAGAAATATAATGGCTTTGTAACAATCATTGATGACGTAGCACCTATGTCAACATTTGCCGAGAATTTCATTTCAAGACTAGAAGAATTGACAGGCAACAAGCGTTCATCTGTCGCAGTTGTTTCTGATGGTAATTATTTAACAGGTCAGAGCGTTGTTCTTTTGGGACCAGGCCCTATTACTTCTGGTGAGAAGAATGAGTTTATTAGCAAATTTAGTTATGAAACACTAATAGAAATGTATACTAAGCTTCTTAAGGAGACTTGCTTCTAATTTTAATTAAAAACAAAAAAACTATTAACCAATTTTTGGAGAGCGTTCCATATTTGTTAATAGTTTTTTCTTTACTTTTTTTGCTTTTTGTTGCCTATCAAGAAGTCTATTGAAACATCAAAGTATTTGGCTATGGTGATAATGTTTGCCATTTTGGGCATCTTGCCGTGTTTCCAATGATAATATGTGTATTCGTCTAGCTCCAAATCTTTCATTGTGCCAAGTATAGTTGCATTTCTTTCTTTGATTAGATTGTCTAGTCGATTATTAAAATTATTAAGTGCATCTTTTTCTTCCAAATCATAATCGCTTTTTGTTTCGTCGCTTATCCCAAACAAATAATCTAGCGAGCATCCAAAAATTTCGCACATCTTAATAGCTGTTTGTAGGTTTGGTAAATATCCATAATTAAAGTAACCATTCACGGCAGTAGAGGATATTCCTAGCCTTTTAGACAATTGAGAATTATTTAATTTGTAAGCATTCATAAACTCATTTAAACTTTCTAAAAATTCACTCATTTTTTTGCCCCATTTTTTATTTCTACATTTTTCGACAATATCCACTTTTTTCAGTCAAAAAAACCCACATCTACTTCTAATTTATAACGAAAAAAGGCATAATTTTGTTTGTTTAGAAGTTCATTCGGGTGTATAATATTTAAAAATAATATTACGGGAGAAAAAATTATGGAAAATTTGACCAAAGACAAAAAATATTTAGTTGATGGATTTCTTTATCCTACCAAAGAAGCCAAAGTTTTCTTTCAAGTAGATTTGTACAATAAGCTAAGCGGAATATTGCCATTGCAAATTTTGTATTGTGAAGAAAATCTAATTGCAGAAATTCGCGAACAAAATTTGTGGCACTGCATAGAAATTATAGGCAATTTTTTGATGGAAAATACAGAGTACAAGGAAACGCTAAAAAAAATGTACGATGATGAGAATTTGTTGGGACTAGTTAGACTTTCGCTTATCAATTTTGTATATGTGTATTCCCAAAAAAGTGACGAGTACAAAGATGTGAATTTTACCAAAGTACCAGAATGTATTTTGTTTGTCTAAAAAAATACGAGCGACAATATGTCGCCCATTTTTTTTCTCTCAAACTTTGCTTAAATTTTAATTTTTATGTTTGATTTTGTTTGAGAAAATAATTGTATTTTATGAATTAATATGTTAAAATAGACATAGATATATTAATATAATAGATGGATTGTTGTTTTTTGGAATAATAAATTAATTAATTTTTGCCAAAATATAATAGTCGAAAAATATACATTACAAAAAAAGGGATAGAGAGTAGTGAATAGTTTTGCTAAATTTTTTAGTTCGACAAATTTCAAATTATTTGCATTATTGCTTATTAATATTGCAATAATTTTTTGTTCTGTTTGGTTCGGCTTTTTGTGGATATACTTCTTAGCCTGCTTTGTGTGCGCTATGATATCTATATTCTTTTTGTCGGGTAGACACGAAAAGGATAGTTACAAGGTTACGGTATTTTTGACAATGTTCTTTATTCCATTGTATTCACTAGGTTATGCAATCGCTCTTAAAGACAAGAAAGGTAATAACAAAATCAAGAAAGAATGGTCAGACATTATTTATAGAAATAGAAAGAGTGTTTTCCAAAGCAATGAGACTATGTCAAATTTGAAGAGTGTCAATGTTCAAGCATATAAGACTTGTAATTATTTGGTAGACACAGTTGGTATGCCTTGCTTCCAAAATGTCAATATCAAATATTACAGTTTTGGCGAATCATATTTCAAAGAATTGATTGATGAAATCAACAAGGCTGAGAGATATATTCTTTTGGAGTGTTACAAAATTGTTCCGGGCAAACTTTGGACAACAATATTTGATGCTTTGAGACTTAAAGTGAGAGAGGGCGTTACGGTTAGACTTGTTTATGACGAGGCTATTTGTACCAAGTTTATCTCCAAAGACGACTTCACTAGAATGCGAAATCACGGAATAGAAACTGTGCCTTTTAACAAAGTCAAAGTTTTCTCAAATAGTTTTGTTAATTGCAGAAACTACAAACGTATATCTGTTATAGATGGCAAAGTTGGTTTCTTTGGTGGATTCAATATTGACGACGAATATATTAATAATGTAGAAATGGTTAGTGCTACCAAAGATTGTGGCGTAAGGATTATTGGCGAGGCTGTCAAAAACTTGATTGTAATGTTCTTTGAAGATTATCAATTTGCTACCAAGAAAGTTATCAATTTGCAAGAATATTTCGCAGATAGTCAACCATCCAAATCCAAAGATTGGGTGTTGCCATATTCTACCAATCCAGTTTCACTAGACCATACCAACAAAAATACTCTGCTTAGCCTAATTAATAATGCCAAAGAGAATATTTCTATTGTCACCAATTATATAGCACTTGATGACGAATTGAAGAATGCATTAATAGTTGGTGCCAAGTCGGGTGTCAAAGTTAGATTGATATTTGCTAGCGAGAATGGCAAACGTGGCAAAAAAGCCAAGACTTTGGCTAGAGCATATTTCTATGATTTAATCAAAGAAGGTATAGAAGTTTATGAATATCGTGGTGGCAATATGTCAACCAAATTGATAATGATAGACAACAATTCTGCTCTTATTTCCACCAATAATTTGGACAATATCAATACATACAAACACTTTAATGCTGGTGTATATGTGTATGGCGAAAGCGTAATTTTGATGTTTAACGATATTAGAGAGATTGTTAATAGTTCTCAACTAGTTACCATCAAAGATTTGCAAAAACGCAAGTTTGGCGAAAAGATTAGTGCTACATTAAATAAGTTTATAGCATTGTTTAGATAAAAAAATATCTCAAGAATGAATTTTTCAATCTTGAGATTTTTTTACACCCTGATGGAAGCAGGGGGATTTGCTTTTTAGTAAACCATTACAAAAATTGAAAAATGATATAGTATGCTTTCACATACAATGATATTACTCTCAAGTTCGTAATGAT
>CAYPKM010000017.1:0-21258 GCA_964411325.1 uncultured Christensenella sp. | reverse complement strand
AATTTTATTTGAAAAGTTCATCCTTTCTCTCAATCATCTCATCAATTCTACTTATATATTCGTCAATATTCTTAACATTTGCCCATCTCTCAATCTTGTTTGGAATAGACCAGTATCTTTTGGAAATAGCATTAGCACCACAAGCAATAATAGTTGCAAATTCTTCCATACTATCAATATTAAAAATTGAAAGTTTGTTTCTGAAGTATCCTATATTTTCCAAATTCCCAATCATATTCTTTTGTTTGTACAAATAATAAGGTTTGTATCCAGCATTGGTTAGAGTCTTGTGCGAATATTCTATCATCTTTTGCACTTCTTCGACTGTGGAAGTATCACCATTATTTTCTTTTAATTCACTGCCTCTTTTGATACTAAGAGTATGAATTGTAATATTGTCCGGGAAGTATTCTAGGGCTTTGTTTACGGATTTTTTGAATGTGGTCAATTTTTCGTGTGCAAGCCCTGCTATCAAATCCATATTGATAACAAAGTCATAATTAATGGCTAATTTGTATGCTTCCAAAATATCTTTGGAAGTATGAGACCTACCTATCTCTTTCAAAGTTTTGTCACAAAAAGTTTGAGGATTGATACTAATTCTCGTAACACCGTGAGATTTCAAAACATCCAATTTTTCTTTTGTAATAGTATCAGGTCTTCCACATTCCACGGTAAATTCATCAACATTATAATCAATTACGCCAAGCAATCTATCCAATTGTTCGGCACTAAGTATTGTAGGCGTTCCACCACCAATATAGATTGATTTTATCAAATAACTCTTTCTATTAATCAACTCTTTTGTAGCGTTAATTTCTTTGATAAGAGCATCCAAATATGGTTCCAGTTTTTCGCGACATTTATCAATAGGCATAGAAATAAAGGAACAATAGTAGCACTTACTTGGACAAAATGGAATATTAATATACAAATCAACAAGATTGTCATTTTTGATAATCTTATTTTGATTTTTGATTATATCTTTGACAAGCATCGCCTTTTCATAAGTTACACCAAAGTCATCCATTAGTTCATTCAGTGCTTTCATATAATCGCCTTTGTTTTCCCTAATCAATTCATAATAAAGTTTCGTAGGTCGAATGCCTGTAAGACTGCCCCAAGGCAATTTTTTGTCTGGATTTTTTTCTTTTAAAATTTTATAAAACAAGATTTTGGCATATCTTTTTTGATATCTCTCAGGGAATTTTACATCTCTAATAATCCCACTAGACTCCCATATTTTATCGCTAAAACTGGTGCATATTTTCGTTTTGATTTCCATTGTTTTGTCGTCAGTTATCTGAGAAATATCAAAAGAAAAATCATATTGTTCTATTTCTTCCAAAGAATAAAACAACTTCAAAACCAAAACTAGTTCATCATACAATTTTTCATCAGAAACATTAATTTTAATCATCTATATCGTCCTAGTTATATCTTTTACAAAAGATAATTGTTTTAATTTATTTATTAAATATTCAAGTTCCGTCTTGTCTTTTACAATAACTTGAATGGTTATAATAGTTAGTTCATCACTGCTATTTTTGACATTGAGTCCTGTTAATTGTATTTTTTCATCATTAATCTTTTTGGTAAGTTTTGCAATAGCATTATAATTATCTGTACAACATATTGTAATGGAACTTACGAAATTCTTATTTGAATTATTCTTCCAATTACATTCAATCAGCCTCTCAAATTCGCAAGAAGATAATTTTTCGCAATTTTTGCGGTGAATAGTCACACCTTTGCCCCTAGTTATATAACCGACTATCTCGTCACCGGGCAAAGGATTGCAACATTTTGCAAATTTTGTCATTAAATTTGAATACCCCTTAACATCAATATCTCCTACATTGTCAGCAGAAGAAACACTTGTCTTAACATTGCCAGTCACAGGATTTGACAATTTGTATAGATTTACAAGTTTATTCAAAATTTGATTAGCAGAAATTGAGCCATATCCAATAGATGCATACATATCTTCCAAATTTTGAAAAGAATATTTGTCAAAGACTTCTTCCAAATAATCTTCTGTCATAAGTTTGGAAAGAGGAATGTTTCTATTTTTGGCATTGCTTTCCAAAATAGATTTGCCTTTTTTGATATTATCTTCTTTCATTTCTTTTTTGAAAAAAGAATTGATTTTGGATTTTGCAGAACTAGTTTTGACAAATTTCAACCAATCCCTAGACGGTCCCTTGGCATTGGGATTAGTAATAATCTCTATAGTATCGCCATTATTCATTTGAACATTGAGATTGACAATTCTACCATTAATTTTGGCTCCAATGCAAGTATTTCCAACATTACTATGAATGGCATAAGCGAAATCCACAGGTGTTGAACCCTCTGGGAAAGATAATATTTTGCCTTGAGGAGATTGTACAAAGATTTTGCCACTATACACGTCTGTTTTCATAAGGTCAAGCAGTTCATCGCTAGACTTATCCTTGTACAAATCCATAATTGAACGAATATAATTGATTTTTACGCCACTTTCATCCACTTTTTTCTTTTCTTTGTAAGCCCAATGTGCAGCAAATCCGTATTCTGCATATGTGTGCATATTAAACGTTCTAATTTGAACTTCTACTGGGTCACCGTTCTCCAAAATTATAGCCGTATGAAGCGATTGATAACCATTGTCTTTTGGATTGGCAATATAGTCTTTGAAATTTCCAAGAGGTTTGAATAATGTAAATACTTTTCCCAATGCAGAGTAGCACTGCTCAACACTATCTACAAGAATTCTTACAGCCAAAATATCCATAATTTGTTTTAGCCTATTCTCTTTGAAACTCTCTTTTTCGCTAAGTTGCAAAAGGAAGTTGTTTCTGCCATAGATATCGTTTATAGTACTAACGCTCATATTCTTGCCTTGCAATTTTTTGGCAATACTATACATTTGTTTTTGTCTGCCATAAACTACTACATTTGGGCAAATTGACTGCAATTCAGTCTTTAATGTACTTATAACATTATTTATCTGGTCATTTCTCTCTTCTACAAGTTTGCTCAAAGAATTGTACAATTCTTCATACATTTGTGGCTTGTAATACTTAAAAGTTTCATTACCAAACATATTTTTAATTTGACTTAGTCCTAACATTTGTGAGATTGGGAAGTAAACATCTTGAACTTCTTGCATATATTTAGCCTTTTCTTCATCGTCAAAGACATCTAGGAAACTCAACTTTGAAACTTCGATACAAAGTTTGATTATTATTAGCCTAATATCTTTGGCAAGGGCAATAAACATCTTTTTAATATTCTCCAATTGTTCTTGGTGAGTGGAGAGATCTAAATTGTCAATTTTTTCTAGTCTTTCAAATATTTCCCTCACTTCTACAAATAAATCCACGTCAAGAATATCATTATTGCATTTGTAAACAGGATACAAAAGTCCAACTATAATTGATTGATAGTCTAACCTATGGGATATGATATTTTCTACTATTTTAAAGGCAAAATCTTTGGTAAAAAGACCGTTACTCTCATATTTGTCTTCCAAAAAATTATAACATTTCAAAATCTTATTTCTTGATTCTTCATCAAAATGATTGGTAATTAATTCTTCAATTTTACTCATAGACATTTCCCCTTATTTGATTTTTAATAATTCGCTCATAAAATTATATATACTAGAATTCTCCAAGTTGCTTTTGTTATTTGATATTTGCAAAACACCCTCTTCAAATTTGCAAATGCCAAGTTCTTCCATAACCATTACAAAGAAATAAAACTGATTATATTTGGTATTTTTGTCTATAAAATTATTTCTTTTTAAATTATTGAAATAGGTAATTAAATCGGGCATAGGACTAGTATTCTTATACGCCTTGATAGATAACATTATTTTGGCAAACGAATCACGAGACACATCAATGCCTTTGAATATATTCATATCTAAATCTTTGTTGAGAGTGTACACTTTATTAAATCTTGTAGAAAGATTGGCTAGATATCCTTCTGCCAAATAAGTTTCCAAAATAAATACATTATTATAATCTTTCAAATTGACATCACTATTTGGGGCAAAGATTATCACATTTTCACCACAAGCATTATGAATATCAAACAATTCAAAATTTTTAATCTTGTTTAATTTTTTTATAGCGTCAAAGTAGATATCCATATCATATATAATTACAATTGTCCCAAAGTAACTTTGATTGCAAAGTTCATTAATTTTCTTGATGGCTGTATCGTAATTAAGTTTCTTCGAATTATTAAATTCGCTCTTGCAATTGATATATTTTAATTGAGACAAATAATTGGCGTTGATTATTTCGCTTTTGGTAGCATTATTTAGTTTGGAATAGTTGATGTGGCGAATAAAACCAGTAATTTTGTCCTTATTTGCGTACTTTTCTAGCGTTAGTTCAATTATTGCTTCTTTTTTGGAATTAACACAAAGATTGTAATAATACTCACCTTTGCAAAAACCAATTAAATTCAATTTTCCCTGCTTGATACGAATATGTTGAGGAAAATTTGACATCCTAGATACATTATTGCCAACTAAGTCAATTTTGAATAATGGCTTTTCGTTTTTGAATCCACATGGCTCAAATATTTGTAATTGATTAATAAAATCTACTGTAATATCCTTGTTTGAAATATCCATTTCATAAGATTTCTTGATAAGCAATTCTTTCTCATTTGTATGGTTTAAGACATATTCATTAATTCTAGTTCGGAATTCTTTCAAGTTTTTCTTTTCAATAGAGAGACCCCCCGCTTGATTGTGTCCACCAAATCTAATTAACAAATCGCCAACATTGGTCAATGCATCAAAGATATTCACACCCGGTATACTTCTACACGAACCTTTGTATTCTCCATCAACAATACTCAAAAGACATACGGGTTTATTGTATTTTTCTACAAGTTTGGAACAGATAATGCCAAGCACACCACTTTCCCAATCGTCTTTGTATAGAACTATCATCCCAAGTCTTGACACATTGGTATCTTCCAACATATCACACGCTTCTGCAAAAATGTTGTTGGTCTCAACGACTCTTCTTTCATTCAATTCGACTAACAAATCAATATTATCCTTTATCTCTTGTTCATCATTTTTAACATACAAATTGAATGATATTATTGCATCACCCATTCTGCCAGTAGCATTAATTTTTGGTGCTAATTTAAAGGATATATCTGTACTAGTAAGAGGCAGAGATATTTTTAGTTCTGAGCACAGTTTCTTGAGTCCTTTTGGCAATTGTTGTTTTTGATTTTCCAAGCCCAATTTGACAATTGCTCTATTTTCATCAAGCAATGGAACTATATCTGCTACCGTTGCCAAAGTGGCAATTGTTGTGTATTTCAATGCTTCTTCAAGCCCTGCCAATGCGTGAACTAATTTAAGAGCAACGCCGGCACCACATAGTTCCTTAAAAGGATACAATTGTCCATCAAGTTTGGGATTGATAATAAGAGTATCTGGTATTACTGCAGGAATGTCGTGGTGGTCAGTAACAATTATGTCAATCCCCAATTTTTTGCAATACGCAATCTCGTCTACACAAGTAATTCCACAATCGACAGTTATTATCAAATCAGGATTATACATACTCTTGACTTTGTCTATGCTTTCTATCGTTAACCCATAGCCATCAACAAATCTATTAGGCAAAAACACATTGACGTTTATGCCCAATTGAGAAAAATACTTGTACAAAATGGCAGATGCACTAATACCATCTGTATCATAATCGCCCATAATAAGTATACGCTTATTAGCCATTACATAGTATTTAATTTTGTCTACTACTTCTTGCATATTTTTAAGTAAAAATGGATTATTGAGTGATGTAACACCACAATTCAAATACTTATCTATTTTTTCTTCGCTATCAATTCCTCGTGCGAATAATAATTTAACAATATCTTCGCACAAATTGAATTGTTTGGCAACCCTCTCAATTGTCTTTGAATTAAAACTTAAATTATCAACTTTGCTTATAAATTCCATAAAAATCCTTTTTTCTATTGTACCAAAAAAGCCCTTGTAACAAAGGGCTTTTAATTATTTACACAATTATCTTATCATCAGGTTTGCCAGCATTTTCCAATCTTTTTTGTTCCAATTCAATTCTTCTTCTCAAAACCTTGTCTTCATTGCGTTTGTACCAGAATGACCACAAACTAAATTCAAACATATATACTGCAAATAGCATTACAGCAAAACCAGCCAAAATTGACAAAATAGTATAAATCAAAGAATAATTACCAAAGAACATTACTGCCAAAACAGATAATATCATAAGGATTGTAAATATTACAACAGGTCTAAATGTCTTTCCAAAAGCATCCAAGACTCTGTCAGCATTACTATATTTGTCATATTTCTCTTGATTAAGGTTGTTTCTAATATAATTATTAATATAAGTAGAAACAATAAGCGTAGATAATATCATTACAAAATAAGATATAACAAAATAGTAATTAAATGGTACTCTAGCCACTATCATTACAATAGTAAGCATAGCAATTTCAAACAAAATTGTCAATACAAAAGAGATACTTGATACAAAATTGTATCGAATTAGATAATAAATAAATACAAATGCAAGTATACACAAAACGGCAAGTGCTGAATACAAAATCAATTCAGAAACATTCTTGGGAATGATTGTATATACATCGCTGGTGGTAATAGTTACACTACTAGTAACATTGTCTCCGCAATTAACAAGCAAACTATTCTCAATAATATCTTGCAATTTGGTGATATCAGCATCTAGAGATTTGTCATCATTAGCAATTTTGACAATCAAACCATTTTGGGCACCTTCACCCACTCTTTCAATTCTAAAGTCATCGAAACTCGTAGCAACCAAGCTATTTAATTGTTTAGACAATTCTTTGTATTCACTCTCAGAAACGGTTGTATTAAATTTTACTTCAAAAGTATCTACATATCTAAAGTCATAATCATAATTAAGACCAAAAACACAACCAAAAACAACTGAAACAATTAGAAGAACGATTGGAATCAACATATAATATTTGAAACCATTGATTAGATTTAATTTTTCTTTATTTGACTTCATCAATCCCTTCCTCCCTTGCAAAGTTTACTTTCTTTTCGTTTTTCAAATTAAATGCTGTGTAATTAACTGCCACAACTTTGTTTAGATACAAAGCAGTAAATGCAGTTGCTGGAATAGTTATCAAGAAATTGAATGTAAACATTCTCAAAGAACTACTAGGAACTATCAAAAGTAACAAACTAGTACCAACTGTAAGTAGCAATGTATCTAGCATTGTAAATAATGCACCTTTGTATCCAGAAGTAAATGACACAATGAACTTTTTGCCCTTAGCGTATTCTTGTTTGATAACATTCAAATAATACATATGAAGTACGAAATTCAAAATATATCCAAACAAGAAACCAAGCCATCCAGCAAATGTTACTTGCAAATCACAAATAGCCGAAATAATAACAGACACCATCAAAGCAAATACTAGCGACATTGACGAAACAAGTCCTAATTGCTTAAATAATACATAAGCGATTACTATAGATGCTACAATGATTACACAAGTAGTCACATATAATACGATTTTGATAGAATCTCCCCAAACTCCGGGTACATCTATCTCGTCTAGTTCGGTCGACATATTAACACCAATCATAGCACTTTCTATCTTCCTAGCATACTCTTCGCCAGTCTCTTTGTTAGTAATTCCACTACCAGAAATAAATGTATAGCCATAAGAATTCTCTTCTTCTACAGTAGGTTGTGAGAAAGGATTGTCATAATCTTTGTCCATATAGATATACATTGTTTGACTATCAGAACTAGCTACATCACTAGTTAATTGTCTAAACTTTTCCTTGCCACTATCGGTAAATTCGATGTATACGCCGTGAGTAGTTCCACTAACGGTATACTCAACACTTTTGATATCAGCACCAGTAACTCTTGCATCGGCATCCTCACCAGACTCCGCTTTCATTTCGATAAGTCCTACAAGATAATTGTCATTGATACTAGTATCTGGCACCTCAACAACCATTTTGTCATCATTAGTCAAATACACTTTGGCATCAGAATAATGTTTGTTTAGCAAATATTGCACTCTATCTACAGCCTTGTTGTAAGCATCAAGCTTGTTGCCTTCGTACCAATCTGCAACTTCCAAATCATAAGTATTCTTGACCCCACCGCCAAGTTCTAATCCTAGATGGATATTGCCAAGTCCGGTAAAATTGTGATAAGTACCCAAAATAGGAAATGGCACGAATGTTAAAATTAAGGCTATAAAAATAAAAACACATATAAGCGTATAATTAGTTATTGCTCTCTTCTTTTTCATTAATTGCTCCAATATATAAAGTTTATAATAATTGTTGACAAAATATATGTTTTCAAGTCATCAAAAAAAATGATTGTTAAAGAAAATTATAATTCAACACATAGTATTATACATTATGAAGTAGAAATTAGTCAATTTTTTTCGATAAAAAAATAATAAAATTAACCAAAAAAGCATAAAAATTTGAATTACTTGCACAAAATAAAGAAAAAGAATAACAAACAAAAAACTCCCCTTGTGTTTTTGGGAAGTTCAAATCAAGATTTAATTAATTTAACTATCAATAATTTTTATTTTCTGATATTAACTAATATAATTCCAAGCAGTCCACTCATAAAAGTTGTAAGTAATAAATCATAAAAATTATTAAGACTAAAAGAAAATGACTTTTGCAAAATTGAAAATATCAAAAAACTCAAAACAAAATATATAATCCCTAAAATCAAGCCTTTTAAAAAGCCCTTTTCTCTGCCGCTTTTAAACATTATCCAAAGTCCTACAAATATAGATATCATCTTAATTACTTGATTGATTGGAAATATATAACCATCTGGAACATTAAAAAATCTGACAAAAAGTGCAAATATCAGTATTAAAACAAGAGTAATAGATATTGATACTACTGCACCTTTTAATATATTCAAAAATAAATTTTTTCTTTTAATTGTAGCGTTACTTTCCATAAATACCTTCCATATTTTTTAAATTATATGAGAAGATATTGGATTTTATGCCAAGTTTGATTGTTTTTTTAATTAAGCAAATATACAAACATCAAAGAAATCAAAATAAACAATTAAGTTGTAACCAAAACATTTTTTTAAAAAACAAAAAACCAAATAAACTATTAAATTTATTTGGCAAAAAATTAAAATTATTTAGATTTTTTAGTTGTAGATTTTTTGGCAGAAGTTGCTTTGCTTGGCTTCTTTTCAGTCTTATTTTCATCTTCTTCAGCCTTTACAGACTTCTCGTCAACCTCTTCTACACCCTCTTCTGTTGCTTTTGTAGCATCTTCAACCTTTGGAAGTGCACTGTCTTTAAAGTCGGATTTGTTATCAATTCCACCAATAGCATTAATATGAATATCCATTGTAGTAGGATTTTTTGAATTACCAGTAACAATAGTCACAACCTTTCCATCAGAAGTCTCTCTTACTTTCTCAACAACGCCATATACGCCAGCAGTTGTAATAATTCTAGTTCCTTTTTTGATAGTATTATTCAATTCATTTCTAGCAGTTGTCTCTTTCTTTTGTCTAATGTATGTAGGAACAAGCATAGCAATAGCAAGCACTATCAAAACCAAAATTATCCAATTTGTGCTTATCCATTCTTTAAAAGTTAATAATGTGTTCATTTTCTTCTCCTTAAACTCTTTAATATTAGTATATTATAACAAATTAACCAAATATATCAAATGATTTATTGTTAAATTTTTTGTATTTTTGTAAAAAATACCAATTATTTTTTACCTTTTTCAATCGAATTTTTAATTTCACCAGCATTATATCTTGCCAAAAACTTATCTTTGAAATCTAGCAAGCAATTATTTCTGATAGCATCCTTGATATCTTCCATAAGTTTAGTCAAAAACCTAATATTGTGAATACTTAGAAGTCTAGCACCCAAAATTTCATTGGCGTTTATTAAGTGACGCAAATAAGCCTTGGTATAATTCCTACAGCATTCACAGTCGCATTCTGGGTCAAGTGGAGTAAAATCATCTTTGAAAATAGCATTTCTAACAACCAATTTGCCATCGTGTGTAAATGCAGTGCCATTTCGAGCAATTCTAGTAGGAAGTACGCAATCAAACATATCCACTCCCCTAATGACACCCTCCAAAATACAATCAGGGCTACCAACCCCCATCAAATATCTAGGTACATCATTTGGCAAATGTGGTTTCATCGCATCCAACATTTCGTACATAATCTCTTTTGGTTCACCTACAGAAAGTCCTCCAATAGCCATTCCGTACTTGATATATGGTTTGGTTCTTTCCAAACTCTCTAGTCGCAAATCTTTGTAGAAATTCCCTTGAACAATAGGAAATAGTGCTTGATTATCATTTTGATGATACTTGTAGCATCTATCCAGCCAATCAAGAGTTCTATTCATCGCCTTTTTGCTCTTTTCATAAGACGTGCCATAGGTTGTGCACTCGTCAAAAGCCATAATGATATCTGCACCAAGATTCTCTTCTATCTGCATACATTTTTCTGGAGTTATGTATAATTTTTCGCCATTCAAGTGAGAATGAAATTCTACGCCATCATCAGAAATCTTTCTAAGATCTGCCAAAGAAAATACTTGAAAGCCACCACTATCTGTAAGTATTGGTCTATCCCACTTCATAAATTTGTGCAATCCACCAGCCTTTTTGACCAATTCGTCACCCGGCCTTAGATGCAAATGATATGTATTGCTAAGTAAAATCTGTGTATTAATCTTTTTTAAATCTTCTGGAGTTAAACTCTTCACAGTTGCTTGTGTCCCAACAGGCATAAAAACTGGTGTCTCGATTACTCCGTGAGGAGTTTTGAATTCACCAATTCTTGCACCAGACTGAGAACAAACACATTTTGTTTCAAAACTAAATTTGTCCATTGTTGTCCTTTTATTCAAAATATCGCTAATTTTAGGCATTTTTAGAAAAAACACCCTCAAAAATTTTTTAGTGCAAAATAAAAACAACAAATATTTTTGGTAATTGTTAGAAATTATTTGCTAAGTTGAATTTGAGAAAATAAATAACTTTATTTGCTCGTTTTATTAAAAATTATAAATGTCAAACATACTAAAAATTAGCCTAGTACATCAAAGTTTTCGTAAAGTGACATATATATTACCGATTGCTCATCGGCAATGTAGTCTCCACTCATCGAACCATAAGTTCTATTGTATTGATTTGTGTAGCCATTTGTTACTATGTTATCCATAATATACCTCGCTATATTAAAAGTGTAGCATCGCCAAAACTAAAAAATCTATAATTATTGGCAACGGCAGTTTTATACATTTCCATTGTTTCATCATAACCTATAAAGGCAGAAACAAGCATAATTAGCGTGCTTTCTGGTAGATGAAAATTGGTAACCAAGCCATCCACCATTTTAAATTTGTATCCGGGATAAATAAATATGTCTGTATCTTTTTGACAAGGATGTATTATTCCTTGCTCGTCAGTAGCACTTTCTAGCACTCTAACACTTGTAGTGCCCACAGCGATTATTCTACGCTTTTGCCTTTTTGCTTCATTCAAAATTTGTGCATTTTCGGCACTAACTTCTATATATTCGCTGTGCATCTTGTGTGACAAAATATTGTCTTCGTTTACAGGTCTAAAAGTTCCTAATCCAACATGTAGTAACACCTCTACTATCGTTACACCTTTCTGTTTAATTCTATCTAGCAATTCTTTTGTAAAATGCAAACCAGCAGTAGGAGCAGCACTGCTACCTGTTACTTTATTATATACAGTTTGATATCTTTCTTTGTCTTTGTATTGATTGTGAATATATGGAGGAAGTGGCATAACGCCCAAACGATTAATAATATCCTCAAACACCCCATCAAAATTAAATTTAATTATCTTGCCACCAAATTCAGTATCAGAAATAATTTCACCAGTTAGTTCTTCGGAAAATTTAATAATTGAGCCGTTTTTTAATCTTTTGCCGGGCTTAGCCAAAGTCTCCCAAGTAGTCAAATCAAGTCTTTTAAGAAGTAATACTTCAATATTTGCCCCTGTATCCTTTTTGCCAAAAAGCCTTGCAGGCAATACTCTAGTATTGTTTATAACCAAGACATCTCCATCGTGCAAATAATCTATAATGTCTCTAAATATCTTGTGTTCCATAGTTCCATTATCTTTGTGAAAAACTAGAAGTTTGGAACTATCACGTGGCTCAACTGGTACTTGTGCAATCTGTTGCTCGGGCAAATCATAATAGTACGATTTAGTACTCAAATAGTCAACATTATTCTTGTTCATCGTCATCGCCCTCTATAAATAATTTTAGATATTCCTGATTCTTGGCAGTTAATTTTTTGCCCAAATGCTTATATGCGTTTGGCAAAACAACTCTTCCTCTAGGTGTTCTAGCAATAAATCCTAATTGGATTAGATAAGGCTCGTATACATCTTCTATGGTATTGGCATCTTCACCAGTGGCTGCCCCTAGTGTATTTAATCCTACAGGCCCTCCGTGGAATTTGTCAATAATTGTTTCCAATAATACCCTATCTGTAAAGTCAAGCCCCAAATCATCAACTTCCAAAATCTCCAGTGACTGTTTGCATATTTCGTTTGTAATCCTATTACTTCCCGAAACCTCTGCAAAATCCCTAATTCTTTTCAAAAGTCTATTGGCAATTCTAGGCGTGCCTCTACTTCTTTTTGCAAGTTCCATACAAGCATCAGAATCAATTGGTGTACCCAAAATATTAGCACTTCTACTTATTATTTTGGATAATTCCTCTGCTGTATACATCTCTAGTCTACATACTACGCCAAATCTATCTCTAAGTGGCCCCGTAAGCATTCCTGCCTTAGTCGTAGCGCCAATTAGTGTAAATGGTTCAACATTAATCCTCATAGTCCTTGCACCCGGACCTTTGCCAAGTATTATATCTAGAGCAAAGTCTTCCATTGCTGGATACAAAACTTCTTCAACCGACCTGCTAAGCCTGTGAATTTCGTCTATAAATAGTACTTCATTCCTTTGCATATTGCTAAGGATGCTTGCAAGGTCTGCCACCTTTTCAATAGCGGGACCAGAAGTAATTTTGATATTAGTGCCAAGTTCATTGGCAATAATGTGCGAAAGTGTTGTTTTCCCAAGCCCCGGAGGACCATAGAGCAAAACGTGGTCAAGAGCATCGCCCCTTTGTTTAGCCGCTTTTATATAAACACTCAAGTTCTTCTTAATCTTTTCTTGCCCCACATAATCATCCATTGATGTGGGTCTTAGAGTATTTTCAACTTCACTCTCGGTCAGATTTTTTGTAGATGTGATAAATCTCTCTTCTTCCATAATGCCTCAATATTATTTGTTCATATTTTTTAAACTTTTCTTAATAATATCCTCTGCGGAATCATCAGAACTTGCAACATCTTTGACAACTTGGGTTGCCTCAAACCTACTAAGTCCCATAGCGACAAGTGTATCAATAGCCTCTTCAATAGCACTCGAAACAACGCTTGTATTTTTGGGATTGAGCATTGATAATTGCAAATCATCAAAGTTGTTTTTCAATTCAAGTATTAGTCTCTCAGCAGTCTTTTTCCCAAGACCCTTGATAGACGACAAAAGTTTAATATTTTCACTAACAATAGTACTAATTATATCTGCCACTGGCATAGCAGATAGAATTGTGATAGCCATTTTGCCACCAATTCCACTCACACCAATCAATTTCAAAAAGACAGATTTTTCTTCTTTGGAAGCGAATCCAAAGAGTGTAATAGCATCTTCTCTAACAGCCATATATGTATAAATTGTGGCAAGTTCACCTACATTTGGCAATTCAAAGATAGTGGTTTCACTTACATTCAATTCAAACCCTACGCCGTTACAATTGATAACTGCTATATTATTACCCTTTTCCTCAACAATTCCTGTCAAAAACGAAAACATAATTTACTCCCATCGAATTTATCTAATATGTGTTCCAGCCAATAGTTGATTGGTTTGGCTATGACACAAAGCAACTGCCAATCCATCTGCAGCATCATCTGGTCTAGGAATAGACTTCAATTTCAAAATAGCCTTAACCATAAACTGAACTTGTTGCTTATCTGCTCTTCCATTGCCAGTAAGTGCTTGTTTGATTTGAAGTGGCGTGTATTCAAAGAGTTTAAGTTTTTTGTGAATACAAGCAAGCAAAATTACTCCTCTAGCCTCGGCAACAGCAATACCAGTAGTAATATTGGTATTAAAAAACAATTCCTCCAATGCCACTTGCTCGGGTTTGTATTTATCTATCAAAGCACACATACCGTCATATATTTTTTCTAATCTTTGAGGCAAAGTATCTTCCTTGGGTGTATTGATTACGCCATAATCAATAACTTCAGTATTAAATTTACCCTTGTCAATTACTCCAAATCCAACTATTGCTAAACCGGGGTCTATTCCTAAAATTATCATTTTTCACCTCAAATATACACTCTATTATACAATTATTGACGCACATTGTCAAATTTTTGATGCATTATATAAAAAAGTTATCAAACAAATGTTTTATTAAGTACACCTTGCATTTTTGCGATACAAAGAAAAAAGCACCCGATTTTTGGGCACTTTTAATCAATTATTCTTCTGTAATATTAACATTGTGATATACTTCTTGCACGTCGTCACTATCTTCCAAAGCATCAATCATCTTCAAGAAAGTGGTTTGTTTGTCTGGAGTCAAATCAACATAATTGGTTGGAACCAAGTCAATTGAACTATCAGCAATAGCAATGTTGGATTTTTCCAAATTCTCTTTAACCATATCAAAATTGTCTGGAGTAGTATAAATCTCAAAAATTTCGTCTTCGATAGAAATATCTTCGGCACCAGCATCAAGAGCAATCATCATCATATCATCATCAGATATACCCGTTCCTCTTTGAACACAAATAACACCTTTCTTATTGAAAAGATAAGATACACAACCATTACTTCCCAAACTGCCACCAAATTTTTCGAAATCGTGTCTAACATCGCTAGCCGTACGATTTTTATTATCTGTCAAAGCATATACTATAACAGCACTACCACCAACACCATAGCCTTCGTATGTCATACTCTCGTAATTGACAGTATTTAATTCTCCACTAGCTTTTTTTATACTTCTAGTGATATTATCATTAGGCATATTTACAGATTTTGCCTTGGCAATAATATTTTTTAATTGCGAATTTGAATTGGGGTCAGCACCACCAAGTTTAACCGCTACAGCAATTTCTCTACCAATTTTTGTATAAATCTTGGCATTTTGTTGGTCGTTTTTTTCTTTAATTCCTTTAATTTTTGTCCACTTATTGTGTCCTGACATAAAAAATTACCTCGTTTTTCTCAAATAATACATAATTATAGATGCACTAACACTCGCATTTAGACTTTCAACATTATTCTGCATTGGAATAGATAGGAAATATTCCGAATTAACTTTCAAAAAGTCAGAAACCCCTTGCCCTTCATTGCCAATAATAATGCCCAATTTCTCGCTTGAATGTCCGAAACTATCAAGTTCAATACCATTCATATCAGCACAAACAAATTTTATATTATTTTTAGTTTTTAATTGAATTAGATTTTCATAATTAATTTCTACAAAGTTCACATTAAATATTTGCCCCATACTACATCTAATACCTTTTGGAGTATATGGATACACGCAATTTATGGCAAATATTTGGTCAAAGCCAAATGCACAAGCACTTCGAATAATAGCACCCATATTGGTCGGGTCTTGAATAGTATCCAAAATCAGTATTCTATCAAACGATTCGCCTAAGTGAGCATTGATTTTGCACAAAGCAAATACGCCATCAGTGGTCATTGTATCCGACAAATATTTGGCAATACTTGAATTAATTGTCTCAATTGGAACATTGCAATCTTGGAAAAAAGATAATTTTTCTGGCACACAAAATACTCTAATGACAAGTTTTTTGTCTATTAGTTCTTTCACGATTTTGTATGTCTCTACAAAGCACACCTTTTCGCGTCTTGATTCCTTTTTGTCTTTGACTTGAATGCAATATTTAATTAATTTATTTTCTCTACTTGTAATCATAAAAACCTATAAAGTGAAAACAAGTATTTTTGCAAATACTTGTTTTTTGATTTTGTTTGCTTAAATTACTTAGCAAGTGCTTTTTTGGCTGTAGAAACCAAACTTGCGAAAGCCTTTTCATCAGAAATAGCAAGGTCAGAAAGAACCTTTCTATTCAAATCAATATTAGCAACTTTAAGACCGTGCATAAATTGGCTATAAGACATATCATTTTGTCTGCAACCAGCATTGATTCTTGCAATCCACAATTGTCTGAAGTCTCTTTTCTTTAGTCTTCTACCAGTATAAGCATACTGACCAGCCTTCATAACGGCTTGTTTTGCAACTCTATATAGTTTGCTTCTAGCACCCCAATAACCTTTAGCACTCTTTAGAACTTTTCTTCTCTTTTTAACTGCATTAACTGCTCTTTTAATTCTCATAAGTCATTTTCTCCTTTTTTAGTATTATGCTGAAAGCAACTCTTTTATATTTCTTTCGTTTGCTTTTGCAACATATCCACCTTTTCTTAGTCTTCTCTTTCTAGCAGGAGACTTTTTGGTCAAAATGTGGCGTCTATTTTGTTTGTTTCTTTTAATCAATCCTGATTTTTTTAGTTTAAATCTCTTTTTTGCACCTGTATGTGTTTTTTGCTTAGGCATAATTTTTTCTCCTTGTTTATTTTGTATTTTTTGGTGATAAAACCATAACAATTTGTCTTCCATTAACTTCTGGCTTGGAAGTCATTTCGCAAACGTCTTCTAGCATCTCGTAGAATTTTTGCATAGTTGGCATTCCTAATTGAGGATTTGCATTTTGTCTACCAAACATCCTCAAAGAAACCTTAACCTTGTCGCCATTCAACAAGAATTTGCGAACATTCTTGGCTTTGAATTGCATATCGTTATCGGCGATATTCATACTAAGTTGCATTCCCTTAATTTCGGAAACTTTTTGTTTTTTCTTGGCTTCTTTTTCTTTTTTGATAGTATCAAATTTATGTTTGCCATAATCCATAATTTTGCACACTGGTGGAGTGGCATTTGGCGACATCAAAACCAAATCTAGGTCTTCTTCACCTGCCAATCTCATTGCCTCACTAAGAGTAACAATGCCCAAAGGCTCACCTTGACTTCCTACAAGTCTAACTTGTGGAACTCTAATCTGTTCATTAATAAGTAACTCTTTGATAGTGGTATACCCCCAAAATTTATTTTACATTTAAAAAAGTGAGTAATTACAATTACCCACTCCTCACAATAAATACAAAAATTTATTATTTAACCACATCAAAACAAAATTCGATGGGTGAGAAGTGGTCTTCTTCTTTAAATTACCCAATTATTATAACCACTTCGCACACTCTTGTCAACATTTTTTAGTAAAATTTTCTAGGAATATACCAAAAAATTATTGTTCCAACATCCAATCTATATAAATTCCAAAGCCTTTGGTCGGGTCATTGACAAAAACGTGAGTAACTGCACCAATCAATTTTCCATTTTGAATAATAGGACTTCCACTCATTCCTTGCACAATTCCTCCAGTTTTGGCAATTAAATCTTTGTCAGTCACTCTAATTACCATACTTTTTTCATTACAAGACGATTGAAAGTTTGTCTTGATTATTTCTATATCATAACTTTCTACAGTTTTGCCATCAAGCGAAGATAGGATTTGTGCCTTGCCGGGCTTGGCAGACAGTCTTCCACCAATATCAACCGAAGTCTTATTTACAGTCATTTCTTGAATGTCGTCAACAAAACCATAAACGCCATATTCGCAGTTTTTGTCCACACTGCCAATTACATTTTCCCTACTAAACGTTCCCATTAGTTCGCCAGCCTTGCCACTAGTTCCTTTCTTTATTCCCAAAATTCTACTACTATAAATATTTCCACCACTTACATCTATTATCTCGTTTGTCTCACTATCGCAAATAGAATGACCAAGTGAGCCAAATCTGCCAGTTGTTGCATTAATAAAAGATAGCGTGCCAATGCCCACAGCGTCTTCTTTTACCCACAACCCAAGTTTATAGGTATTAGTCATCTTGTCAAGAGCTGGTTTAATTTCTACATCAAAAAACTCACCGTTTCTCTTCACTTTTAATTTGACACAATCTCCACCAATAGATTTGAGAACTTCAGCAATGTCTTCTACATTATTGATAGCAACCCCGTTTATTTCTAGTATCACATCGCCACTTTTTAGTCCACTATTTTCAAATGGTCTTTCAATTCCGTTATTAGACAAAATGTAATTGCCACCAATCAAAATCACGCCTTTTGATTGCAAAGAAAACCCCAAAGTCTCTCCACCAGCAAAATATCTATCTGGTTCAACTATGTTTACCTTTAATCTTTTGATATTAAACAGGTTGAAAAGTTTGTAATTAATAATGTATTTATCAAATTCATTTTCGTTTTCTTTGGCTGAAACACTAGACACTCTAGATGAGACAATCCAATTATTGGTAAGGATATCTTCTAATTCGTCTGTAGTGACAAACATCTCGTTTTGGAAAGTCAAAAACATATTGTATGGAAAGAATATTGAAATTACAACAAAAAGAGCAATAGCAATCAAAGACAAAAATTTTTTCTTTTTTGACATAAAAAATACTCCCAATCCATATTAGAAGTATTTTATATAAATAACAAAGAATTATTCTCCAAAACAACTGGCAAATGTTGGATAAAAATCACATAGATATTTTATTTTTGTAAGCATTAGACTCGTCAATCATTGAACTAGCCAAAGTTATGGAATTTTCGCTAGAAGCCGAACCCAACATTCTAGCAATTTCCACAATTCTTTCTGACTGATTAAGTTGCGAAACTCGCGTAACAGTTACATTGTTTTCGTCGAATTTCTCAATTTTGAGGTTGTTATCTCCAAATGAGGCAATCTGAGCCAAATGTGTTATACAAATAACTTGGCAATTTCGGGCAATTTCACAAATCTTTTGACCAATAACAACTCCAACTTCTCCACCAATACCAGTATCTATCTCATCAAAGATACAAACTTTGTTTGAATTATTATTTTGAAGAGATTTCAATGCAAGCATAAACCTACTCATTTCACCACCAGAAATTATCTTACTAAGAGGTCTAAGTTCCACACCCAAATTGGCACTAAACAAAAATTCTACTTCGTCAGCACCATTGGCGTTTACCATCCTTTCTATATCTTCAAGCGAGATTTCATTTTTGAAGTCAACATCAAAATTTGCATTTTTCATCCCAAGTTTTCTAAGTTCATCTACAAATTTGACTTTGAATTTCTCTATTCCAGATTTTCTCAAGTTTCTTAAATTTTTGCAAATTTTACAAATTTCATTCAAAATATGTGATTTGTTTAATATTAGTCTATTCAATTCCTCTTCGGCATTAAGAAGCAAATCTAGTCTTTTCTCAAATTTTTGTTTGCTTTCAAAAATGTCTGTAATGGTATTACCATACTTTCTTTCTAAATCCTTAATAAATGTAAGCCTATCATTAAGAGTGTCTAATTCATTCTCGTCATAATGAATGCTATCCCTAGCAGATATCAAATTGGACAAAATATCATCTATTTCGTATTTGCACGAAAAAAGTCTATCTTTTTCACCCTGCAAACTTTCATTAAAAGTAATTGCTTGATTCAAATTATTAATGGAAGACTTAATCATATTTGACATAGAAATCTCACCATCAAGGCAACGAATTGTTTCGTCCAAAGAAGAAAATATCTTTTCGCTATTTTCCATAAGTTTAATTTGTTGTTTCAAATTCTCTTCTTCATCTTCTTTCAAATTTGCTTTCTCTATCTCGTCAATTTGAAATTGCAATAGTTTGATATTATTTTCTCTATCTACATCAATGCCTCCCAATTCTTTGATTTGAGCATTGATACTAGACAGACTTTGCAGACATTCAGACAAATTATTTTTTTCGGAAATTAGAGAGTCTTCCATAAGCCCATCAATTATGGATAGGTGATTGTCTGGATTGAGCAACATCATACTATCATTCTGACCAAAGACATCCATTATCTCACTAGATACTTTTCTCAAAATATTCAAGGTCACCAATTCACCATTAATTCTACACTCATTCTTGCCAAGCAAAGAAAAATACCTAGAGACAATTAAAGTCCCCTCATTCTCAATATCTACCGATTGCAAGATATCATTAAGAGCACTATTTTGAGTGTCGACACTAAAGACACCTTCTACTCTTGCAAATTCCTCACCACTTTTGATAAGTGTTTTGTCTGCCCTAATTCCTGTCAAAAAAAGTAAGGCATCTACAATCAAAGATTTTCCTGCACCCGTCTCACCAGTCAAAACATTGAAGCCTTGAGAAAATTCAACAGTAGATTTACTAATAAGTGCCAAATTTGTAATTTTAATACTTTCTAACATATATTCATCACTTCTTATCTATTTTGCTTAAGATATATTTTAAACTAAGTAAAAAAAAAATACAATTAAAAATTGTATTTTTTTTTGCAAACAAACTAATTAAGTAGAGAGTTGAGTTTGTCTCTCACAAAGAATGAATCTTCTTCGTCACTGGTGATTACCATAACTGTATCATCCCCATATGTACAGCCTAGTATCTGCGATAATGATAATTGGTCTATAAGCCCACTAACCATTCCGGCAGTTCCCCTAATTACTTTGACTACTGTCAAATTCATAGCAGACTTAACAGAAATTACACATTCTTTGAAGATGTTTAAACACTTGTTTGAAAGTGCTTGAACGGACGAACTAACTACTGCATATTTGTACTTCTTGCTATCAGATAGAATTTTAATAAGCCCCAATTCCTTAATATCTCTACTGATAGTCGCTTGAGTAACATCAAAGTTTGCATTCTTTAGTGCTGAAACCAACTCTTCTTGAGTCTCAATCTCATTAGTTGAAATTAGTTCCAAAATCTTTGATTGTCTAGAGTTACGAGCCATTTTATCCACCTCAAAATGTAATTAATTTGTTTTTAAGATATCACCCCACCAAGTGTACCTTATTTTTTAAGAACATAACCTATCCAAATACTTAAGATTAATTAGTTCTTATCTATCACTTACTCTGTGATTGCAATAATTATACAACAACTTTTATCTTTATGCAAGGGGTTTTTGAAT
>CAYPKM010000016.1:0-21837 GCA_964411325.1 uncultured Christensenella sp. | reverse complement strand
GATATTCATATTATCAATCTTGAAGATACAGTAGTTCTTATCGACAAGGCTTATGATTATATCAAATCTGTAGCAAGCGAAGGGAAGACTATCCTATTTGTAGGAACCAAAAAACAAGCCCAAAAGGCTATCGAAGACGAAGCAAAAAGATGTGGAATGTTCTATATCAATTCTCGTTGGTTGGGTGGTACTCTTACTAATTTCAAAACAATTAGAAGCAGAGTAGATAGACTAAACAAATTGGAAAACATGGAAAAAGTTGGCGAATTCAACCTACTTCCAAAGAAAGAAGTTATAAAATTAAAGGCTGAAAGAGACAAGCTTGAGAAAAACTTGGGCGGTATCAAAGAAATGACAAAACTTCCAGACGTTTTGTTTATTGTTGATACAAAGAAAGAACACATTGCTGTTCAAGAAGCCAAATCTTTGGGTATTCCAGTTGTAGCATTGCTTGACACAAACTGTGACCCAGAGCCTATTGACTATGTAATCCCAGGTAATGACGATGCTATTAGAGCCGTATCTTTGATTGCTGGTGCTATGGCTAATGCTGTAATTGAGGCTAGAGAGGGTGTTGCTCCTGCTATTGAGGGCGAAGAAGAAAGTACTCAAGAAGCAGTAGTTGAGACTGAGACTCAAGAACAAACTGAAGAAGTTGCTAAAGAATCTGAAGCAACTGAAGAATAATTAAATTTAAGGAGTGTATAGGATTATGTTTACAACTGAAGATATTGTTAAACTAAGAAAGAGAACCAATGCAGGTATGATGGATTGCAAAAACGCATTGACCGAAACAGATGGAGACCTAGACAAAGCAACCGAATGGTTGAGAGAAAAAGGTATTGCCAAGGCTGCTAAAAAAGCAGATAGAATTGCTGCAGAAGGACTTGTTTATTCTTACATTCATATGGGTGGCAAAATTGGTGTTTTGGAAGAAATAAATTGCGAAACAGACTTTGTTGCAAGAAGTGATAATTTCGTTGCTTTCTGCAAAGATATCGCTCTTCAAATTGCCGCTGCTAAACCTTTGTATATCACTGAGGACGAAGTTCCTACAGATGTGCTTGACCACGAAAAAGAAATTCTTAGAGTGCAAGCAATTAACGAGGGCAAGCCTGAGGCTATTGTTGATAGAATGATTGAAGGCAGAGTTAAGAAATTTTATGAAGAAGTTTGTTTGCTTGACCAACCTTTTGTAAAAGACCCAAGCAAAACTATTAAGGATTTATTAAACGAGGCTGTTTTGACTATTGGCGAAAAGATTTCTATTAGAAGATTTGTTCGTTATGAAATGGGCGAAGGTCTAGAGAAGAGAAAAGACAATTTCGCTGATGAAGTTATGTCTCAAATGAATGACTAATTAATTAAATTCAAATATCTTCCACTTTTTTGAGTGGAGGATATTTTTTTTGGAAAAATGTTTAATATGTGGCTTTTTTCCTTGCATTTGAGTGATGTTTTGTAGTAAACTAAATAGGTAATAAAAATAGGAGAAATTTTTTATGTATAGCGAAGAAATTGAAATGTATTTGGAAGAATACAAAGAGAATTTGAACAAAATAATTGAACATTACAAAAATGAACTTTTGCAGATTAGAGCAGGAAGAGCTAATCCGAAACTTATCGAAAAAATTATGGTTGATTATTATGGAACTATGACACCAATTAGCCAAATGGCTACTATTTCTGTGCCAGAAGCTAGAATGATTCTTGTTAATCTTTGGGATAATTCTATGTTAAAGGCTGTTTCAAAGGCAATTGAGTCGGCTAATTTGGGTCTTAATCCTAGTGATGACGGCAGGGTTATTCGTTTGGTTTTTCCACAACTTACCGAAGAGAGAAGAAAAGAATTGGTCAAGGATATGAACAAACTAACTGAGACTTCCAAAGTTTCTTGTAGAAATGCTAGAAGAGATGTTTTGGATGAATTCAAGAAGATGAAAAAAGACAGTTCTATTACTGAGGATGAAATGTCTTCTCTTGAAAAAGATGTTCAAAAAACTCTTGACGATACAACGGCTAGTATTGACAAACTTAGCCAAGCAAAAGAAAAAGAGATTATGGAAGTTTAATTTGACATTTTTTGTCAATAATTCTAAAGAAGGATATTATGAAAAAAAGAATTTTTACAGGTGCACTTATCCTAGTTGTAACTGCATTGTTTTTGCTAACTAGATATTATACTCCTTATGCATTTGATTTGTTTGTAGGGGTAATGGCTGTTTTGGGTTGTGTAGAAGTTTCGAGAGTGCTTGAGCGAAAAAGATGCTTTACTAGTACAACTATAATCAGTTGCTTTCCAGCAATAATGTATATTGCTATGATGATAGGTAATCATTACGAAAGAGATATTTTGGCCTTTGTATTATATTTCTTGGTTATCATTATTGCACTATTCTTAATTAATTTCTTGTGTACTTATTTGTTTACTAGTAGTACACAAAAAGAGAAAGACAAATATGGTGTTTTTGAAAGTGATGCCAAATATGCTTTCAAAAAGAGTATGAATTCGTCATTCGTTATGATTTATCCAGCACTATTATTTGTCTCATTGTTTGCTATCAATCACTTTTTTGATTTTTCATTTGTAGATGCTTTGACGCTAAGTGATAGCGATATTGTTGTGTTGTTTTTCTTAGTATTTACATTTGCAGTAACAATGATGACAGATACTTTTGCATTGCTTGTAGGTATGACTCTTAAAGGACCTAAACTATGTCCTGTAATTAGCCCTAAGAAGACTATTAGTGGTGCTATTGGTGGCTTTGTTTTTGGAACGCTTAGTGGTGTTTTGGTATATTATTTATTTAGTTTGAATACAATATTTAGCGAAGCGATTACTCTATTTGATTTCTCCGTTTGGAGATTTGCTATACTTGCAGGCATTACATCTATAGTGGGTCAAATAGGTGATTTGATTGCAAGTTTGCTTAAACGTAGTGCTAGGGTTAAAGATTATGGTACTCTTTTCCCCGGTCACGGTGGTGTAATGGATAGGGTGGATGGATTGATTTTCAATTCATTAACAGTTTTGATTGGTATGTTTATACTTATATAAAAAATGAGGGGTTTAGATGATTGTTCTATATATAATTCTGGCGATACTTGTTTTGATGCTTATGATAATGATTCACGAATTTGGTCATTATCTAGCCGGAAAGATACTGAAGTTTAAGATAGAAGAATTCTCAATTGGCTTCGGAAAAGCAATTTTTTCTAAGCAAATGAAAAGTGGAGAAGTCTTTAGTATTAGATGGGTGCCATTGGGTGGATATTGTGCATTCAAGGGCGAAGATGAGGACGGCAAGGAAGATGCTGAGTGCTTCAATAATTATCCTTGCTGGAAACGTCTAATTGTTTTATTTTCTGGTGCTTTTTTCAATTTCTTGTCGGCTATTATATTTTCCTTTATTCTGCTTATGAGTGTTGGTTCGGGAATTGTATCTATTAATGAAGTAACTGCGACTAACGGCAATGAGAATTATTTGCAAAAAAACGATATCATTTTGGAAGTTGACGGTGAGGAACCAACATTTATTAATGGTGGCATAATTAAACTAATGAGCGACAAAGATATTGGCGAAGATATTGTACTAAAGATTAGTAGAAATGGTGAAATATTGGATAATGTTGTAGTTCAAAAATACGCAATATACAAGACTAACGCTGAGACCGGCGAATTTGAACTTGATAATGACGGCAACAAAATTATAGAAGACCGCGTCATTGGAATAATGCCCGAATATGTCAAATATTCCTTTGGCAAAGCACTACTTAAATGTGTTCCATACACCTTTGATATGGGTTGGGAATGCTTGTGTATTTTGGGTGACCTATTTACTGGCAAAATTGGTTTGGAGAGCGTAGGTGGGCCAATTACCACAATTCAAACTATTGCAGTTTCTACTCAGACTAATTTGAAAAATCTACTTCTTCTATTTCCATTAATTGCTGTTAATTTGGCTGTATTTAATTGGTTGCCAATTCCAGCACTTGATGGAGCAAGGATGGTTTTCGTCTTGATAGAATGGATATTTAGGAAACCTGTCAAACGCGAGGTTGAAGCCAAAATTCATAGCATTGGTCTGATGATTTTGTTTGGACTGGTAATAATTATAGACCTGCTCCATCTGATACTATTCTAAGGAAAAAGGATTAATATGAATTTATTAAATTATATTAACAAAAAAACAAACGACGCTTACAAGGATTTTAAACTTGTAAGTGTCATTTTTGATAAATCTTCTCACGATTGCACTTTTAAGTTTTTGTACAAAAATGACATTAAAGATACAGACAAGCCTATTTTGACCCAACTCATTGAGGAATATTTGCCCCAAAAAGTAAATGTTATCGTCAAATGTAAAAAGGCATATGTTGATAATGATTTGGTAAAAGATGTAATTACTAATTTTATATCCAAGCAGTATTCCAGTGTGGCTGTTGATTTTGACAAAAAAGACATTGATGTAGAAATTGACGGTGAAATATATGTAACTATCAATTGCAATAATTTTAATTACAATCATCTTAGTAATCCACAGGTTTATTCGGATATTGTTACTTATGGTGAAGGATTTTTCTTTGAACCATTCCATTTGGATATCAAACAAACAAAAGATAGTGATGACAAAATAGACGATTTTCAAATAAATAACACCTTTTTGGATGATGTGTATTCTACTTCAAATAAAAAATTCTATTCCGTAAAGAATATTAAAAACATTATTGGCGAAGTGAATGGCAATCCGCTGGAAATATCTTCTATTGAAGGAGCAATGGAAAGCATTGAGATATCTGGAAATATTAGATTTTTTACTCAAAAAACGTTTGAATCAAAGAGGGTGGACAAAGATGGAAATGCAATAGTCAAGACTTATTTTAGTTTTAGTTTGGTAGACAAAACTGGCAAAATGTCTTGTGTTTTCTTTCCTCGAAAAGACTTGGCTCTTAAAATGCTTAATTTTAAGGACGGTGACTACGTCATAGTGCACGGCAGTGTAGAAGACTATAACGGCAGGATTAATTTCAAATGCGATGCAATTGCTTATTGTGATTATGAAGAAGAAAAGAAAGAAGAGGTTGCAGTAGAAATCCAAAAAGAACCTTTTGATCATTATCTTTGTGTAAATATTGAGCCGTATTATGAGATAACCCAAGACAATTTGTTTGCTGTAAGCGAAGAGATTGGTGATTATTTGATGAATAACGACATTGTGGTTTTTGATATTGAAACTACCGGTTTGGAAGTGAGTCGTTGTGAAATTATAGAGATTGGTGCCGTTAAATTGCATAAAGGCAAAAAAATTGAAACTTTTGAGACATTTGTAAGACCAACAACATCTATTCCTGATGAGATTGTGAATTTGACGCATATAACGGATGATATGGTCAAAGATGCACCTACTATCAAAAATGTTATTGCCGATTTTTATAAATTTTGTTATGGAACTACAATTATTGCTTATAATATTGACTTTGATTACAAATTCGTTAGTCAGTTTGGCAAAAATTATGGGTTTATTTTCGATATGAAACAAATTGATGCACTGTATCTTGCTAGAGCATTCATCCCCGGTCTTAAAAATTTCAAATTGAGTACTGTTTGCAAAAAATTAGGGGTTTCTCTAGAAAATGCTCATAGGGCAGTGCACGATGCAATGGCTACTGCTGATGTTGTAATCAAACTGAATACTAATATTACATAAAATTATGTTTTTTGCCCAAAAAAGGCTTGATTTTTGTGAATTTATATGTTATCATACATATAGTTAATACTAGATTATTAGAGTGGACTTTTGCAGTTCACTCTTAAATTTTGTATATGGGGAGAAAAATATGGCAGAAAGAATTGTTGATAAGGGCATTAAAATTATTAAGCCTGTAGTTGAGAGTTTGGGTTATGTTTTTGTAGACTTGGAGTACAAAAAGGAATTTAGTGGCAATGTTTTGGCACTGACAATTGATAGTCCTAATGGAATAACTATCAATGATTGTGAGAAGGTTTCCAAAGCACTTGACATACCTCTTGACGAAAATGACATTACTAATGGTGCATCTTATAATTTTAATGTATCATCATACGGGCTTGATAGGGCTTTTAAGAATGATTATGATTTTAATAAGCATTTGAATAAGGCTGTTGACATCAAGTTTTATAGTCCTTTTAATGGAAAAAAGGAAATGACATCTACTCTTATAGCATTTGACGATTGTTCAATAACAATTGAAAACAATGGTGAAAAACAAGAAATTGAAAGAAAATTAATTGCGAATATCCACGCACATTTGGATTTTTAGGAGGATTTATTATGGTTAATAAGGATTTTTTTCAAGCATTAAACGATTTGGAAGAACAAAAAGGAATTAATAAAGAATATTTTATAGAGTCTTTGGAAGCAGCACTTACTAGTGCTTACAAGAAAAATTTTGGAGAAGCAAAGAGTGCTTTTGTCAAATTGAATCCAGAGAAAAATACTATCAAGATTTATTCTTACAAAACTGTTGTTGCTGAAGTTTTGGATAGTGACAAAGAGATTAGTTTGGCTGAGGCTAAATTGATTAAGAAGAGTTATAAGGTAGGAGATTTGGTGCAAGAAGAGGAAACTCCTAAGAATTTCGGAAGAATCGCTGCTCAAACTGCCAAACAAGTTGTAATGCAAAGACTAAGAGAGGCAGAAAGAAGCAGAATTATGGATGAGGTTAATACCAAACAAGACGAACTTGTAACTGGAATTATTAGAAGAATAGAGGGTGATAACATTTATGTTGATTTGGGTATGACCCAAATTGAAGGCATCCTTTCCAAAAAAGACCAAATTCCCGGAGAAAACTACAAGATTAATGATAGAATCAAAGTGGTTGTCAAGACTATTAAAGACGGATACAATTCTCAATATGTTCAATTGTCTAGAAGCAGTGCTAGTTTTGTTAGAAAACTTTTTGAATTGGAAGTGCCAGAAATTGCTAGTGGTGAGATTGTTATCAAAAATATTGTTAGAGAGGCAGGATACAGAACTAAGATGTCTGTATACAGCGAAAACAAAAATCTTGATTGCATTGGCGCTTGTATTGGAAACAAGGGTATGCGTGTCAACGAAATCGTTAACGAATTAAATGGTGAAAAGATTGACCTTGTGCCTTATAGCGAAGATGCCGGCGAGTATATCGTTTCTGCTCTTAGCCCTGCTACAGTTTTGTATATCCACACAAATATGGAAGACAAAACTTCTCTAGCAGTTGTTCCTGATGACAAATTGAGTTTGGCTATTGGTAAGGCCGGTCAAAATGTTAGATTGGCTGCAAGACTTACTGGCTGGAAAATTGATGTCAAGGCTAAAAGTGCCGTTCCATCTCTTAATTTGGATGAAACTGTCGCTCAAGAGAATT
The DNA here is from genome assembly GCA_964411325.1 of uncultured Christensenella sp. Lineage (GTDB taxonomy): Bacteria > Bacillota > Clostridia > Christensenellales > UBA1242 > UBA11490. Next base: position 14,448 of record CAYPKM010000016.1, on the reverse strand, counting down.
ATGACAATTTGTTTGACGGTGAAGATGCTTTTGACGATTTGAATTAAGGTGAGAAATATGATTAAGAAAACTCCGATGCGAACTTGTATAGCGTGTAGAGAATGCAAGCCCAAGAAAGAACTTGTGCGAATTGTTAAAAATGATGAGGGCTTTTTCTTGGACAAGACTGGAAAGATGAATGGCAGGGGTGCATATATTTGCACAAATCCATTGTGTTTTGACAATTTGATTAAACACAAATTACTAAACAAAACTTTCAAAATGAATGTTTCTCTATCTGATTATGAGAAAATTAAGGAAGAATATGAAAGAAAGTAAACTAGCGACATATATCGGATTTGCTATAAAAAGTGGCAAAGTAATCTTTGGTTATGACAATCTTTTCAAATCAAAGAAAAATCCTTATGTGGTGATATTTTGCAAAACTTTGAGCGAAAAAATGAAAAATAAACTCGATTTATTCGCAAACTTGAGAAAAATAAAACTATTTACTCTTGAAAATTTTATTTTGAGTGATATAATTAAAAGAGATAATTGCAAGGTTTTGGCAATATGTGATGAAAATCTTGCAAAAGTAATAAGTGCTGAGATTGATATCCTAAACGGAAAAACTGCAATCTAGTGAGGTAAATATTGGAAAATAAAGAAAATAACAAAAACACAGTATCCTTTGTAAATTTGAAAAAACTAAGTGGCATTATTAGCGGTAGCGAATTAAGTTCACTTGTATCTAATATTTCAAAGTCAAAAATGGCTTTGGATACTTTTTGCAAGAATTTGAAAGAATACGAAAGCAAATTAAAGAAGGAAAAGGCAACCAAGAAAGAACCTGTCGTTGTTGTCAATGATACTGTCAAAGAAGTCAAAGAACCAAATGTTGATTTGCAAAAAGAAAAGGTAGTTGTCGAAGAGAAGAAGCCTAGTTTCAAAGATACTCAAAAAGAAAAACCTGCAAATGACGTTAAGTTTAACAAAGTTCCTCAAAAAGATTTCAAACAAAATAGGGATAATAAGCCAGCATTTAATAAAGATGGCAAACCATTTGAAAAGAAGTCTTTTGTGCCTAGAGACAATAATGGTTACAAACCAAAGGCTCCAAAGATTGAAGTTGTAGAAACTATTGCCAAGAATGAATCGTCTAGGACTTTTGGAAATAAAAACAAAACAAAATCCTTTGATACAGAGAAAAAAGAACTTAGCAAAAAAGCAAAAATGAAAATGGGGTATATTGACATTGATAATGACTTTGACCTTGACGGCGAAGAAAGAATGGGCAGAGTTAGAACCAAAGTCAAGAAAGCAAAACCTCAAGTAGTTTCTGAGAAGATTGTAATAGACAAAGCAGTAATTGATACCGAAAATCTAACTGTTAAGATATTATCCGAAAAAATTGGCAAACCCGCTGTAGACATTATCAAAAAGTTTATGATGCTAGGAATGATGCCTAATATTAATTCTGTAATAGACTATGCTACTGCAGAGTTAGTAGCACAAGAATTTGGTGTAACTCTTGAGAAAAATATTGCCAAGAATTATGAAGAAAAACTAAAAGAAATCTTTGATAATCAACCTTGCACTGCAGAAAAGAGACCAGCAGTTGTTACCGTTATGGGTCACGTTGACCACGGCAAAACATCACTTTTGGATGCAATAAGAAATACAAATGTGATAGTTGGCGAGGCTGGTGGAATTACACAGCATATAGGTGCTTACACAGTTAATTATCAAGATGAAAATATTACATTTATTGATACTCCGGGACACGAGGCATTTACAGCAATTAGAGCCAGAGGTGCCAAACTTACCGATATTGCTATTTTGGTTGTGGCAGCAGACGATGGAATAATGCCTCAAACAATAGAAGCAATTAATCATATCAAAGATGCCAAAGTTCCTATGATTGTTGCTATTAATAAAATTGACAAACCCGAAGCCAATGTAGACAAAATCAAACAACAATTGACTGAATATAATGTTGTTTGTGAAGAATGGGGTGGTGACGTTATTTGCGTTCCTATTTCTGCTAAACACAATCAAAATATTGACAAACTTTTGGAATCTGTTCAACTTGTTGCAGAAATGCAAGAATTGAAGGCAGATAGTTCTCAAGATGCTAGTGGTACTATTATTGAGAGCAAAGTTGACAAAGGTAGAGGTATTGTTGCTACTATCCTTATCAAAAATGGAACATTGCATATTGGAGACTTTATAGTAAGTGGTGTGGCGTCTGGTAGAGTAAGAGCAATGATGGACCACAAAGGCAATTCTGTGAGAGAGGCTAAACCTAGCGACCCAGTATCAGTTCTTGGATTTGACGTTTGTCCTGAGGCTGGCGATATGGCATATGTTGTTGACGAAAAGATGGCTAGAAATATTGTCGCTGAGAGAACAAGCAAATTGCAGATGGAGAAGATCGAACAGAATAACGGAATTACTTTGGAAGACTTCTTGCAACAATCAGTTGACCACGAAGTCAAAGTTTTGAAGATAATCATCAAAGCCGATGTGAAAGGTTCTTGCGAAGCGTTGAAATCAACTTTGGAAAAAATTCATAATGACGAGGCGAAAGTTCAAGTTATTCATTCTGGCGTAGGTGGAATTAATGAAAGTGATGTAATTTTGGCCAATGCCAGCAAGGCGATAATTATTGGATTTGATGTCAAACCGGAAGCCAAAGCAAGACAAATGGCAGAAAGAGAAAAAGTGGAAATAATGCTTTCGAAGATTATATATGAAGCGGTTGATTATGTGACAAATATAATCAATGGAATGCAAGCACCTAAGTTTGAAGAAGTTGTCACTGGTCACGTCGAAGTTAGACAGATATTCAAAATTAGTAGCATAGGAAATATCGCTGGTAGTTATGTAACTGATGGTGTAGTAAATAGAGATAGTAGCATTCGCGTAATGAGAAAGGGTGAATGTATAATGGATACTACAATAGATACTCTTCAACAACAAAAAGACCAAGTAAAATCTGTTAAATTGGGTTATGAATGCGGTATCAAATTGAAAAACTTCAATGATATCGAAGTAGGAGATATATTGGAAGCCTATAGTCTAAAACAAATATAGGAGTGAAAAATGAGTGAAAGAATATTAAGGGTTAATAGCGAAATCCAAAAAGCAATTAGTTATATAATCGCTAACAAAATCAAAAATCCTTTGATTAAAGGATTGATTACTGTGACAAAGGTAGATACTACTGCTGATTTGGAACAATCAAAAATTTATTTGTCCATTTTTGAAGAAGAAACTAGAGAAGAAGTATTTAATCAAATTAAACATAGTGCAGGATTTATTCGAAAAGAACTTGCAAGAGCAGTTGATTTGAGAAAAGTGCCATTCTTGACATTTTATTTGGATGACAGCTTTGAATATGGTAGTAGAATTGATGAAGCGATTAACAAAATTAATGAGGATAAAAAGTAAAATATTTATTAAAAAATAGCAATGATTTTTGCTATTTTTTATTTTTTTTGTTATATTATATATGACATAGTTGAATAAAAAGGAAGATATATGATAGGCTTTTTGAATGTGTACAAACCAGAGGGAATGACTAGCAATGCTGTAGTTCAGATGATTAAGAAGCATTTTCATCTGAAAAAGATAGGTCATATGGGTACTCTTGACCCAATGGCGAAGGGACTTTTGCCAGTTGCTATTGGCAAGGCAACCAGAATGTTTGATTACTTGCTAGAGAAGAAAAAAACATATAATGTTATTTTTGATTTTGGATATGAGACTGACACCCTTGACATTACGGGAACCAAAATTAATGAGAATAATGTCGAAATTTCTGAAGATGATGTGAAGATTAATATTAGCAAAATGATAGGCAAACAAAGTCAGATGCCTCCCAAATATAGTGCCAAAAATGTAGATGGCAATAGGGCGTATGATTTAGCACGAAAAGGTATTGACTTTGAGTTAAAGCCCAAAGAAATTGAGATATATGATTTTCGATTAATCAAAAAGATTGAAAAGAATAGATATCTTTTTCAAATTGTTTGTAGTTCGGGAACGTATATTAGGGCTATAGGCAGGGATTTGGCGAAAATGTGGGGAACATATGCTACTATGAGTATGCTCGAAAGATGTGATTTGGGCTTTTTTAATCTTGATAATTCGTTTAATTTGGATGAAATTTTAAATAGTAGTAATATTTCGGAATTTTTGTTGTCGCCAATAGATGTTTTGCCTTTTTACAAAAGGATTGATGTGGACCAAAGAACATACAAAAATCTTATTGATGGCAAGTTTGTTGCGTTTGAAAAAATCAACTCAAACGCGTTTGTATTCTGTGATGGAAGGCTTGTGGGAATTGCTAAACCTAGAGAAAATCAATTGAAAATTGATTGCTATTTGGAGGAAAATTATGATTAAATTTGGACCAGCAGGTAATTGCAAAACATTTTATGATGAGGGGCATAAGCATACTATTGATGCACCTAAGTGGCTAAAAGACAAAGGTCTTGATGCGTATGAATACTCCTTTGGCAGGGGCATTACTTTGTCTGACGACACAGCGATTTTGTTGGGTGAAGAAATGAAGAAATATGGCATAATTGCGTCTATTCACGCACCGTATTATATAAATTTCGCTACTCCTACAGACGAAATGGCAGAGAAAAGTTATAATTATGTGCTTGAAAGTCTAAGGAAATTAAAATTAATGGGTGGCAATCAACTAGTTGTGCATCCAGCAAGTCAAGGAAAAATGACTAGGGAAGAGGCTGTTGCTTTGACCAAAAAGAGATTGGAAATATTAAAAGACAAAATAATTGAAAATGGATATGGCGATATGTATGTTTGTTTGGAGACTATGGGTAAGTCTGCACAAATTGGTACATACGAAGAAATACTGGATTTTTGTACTATTTACGATAAATATTTGCCAACTTTTGACTTTGGACACATTAACGCTTTGACGCAAGGTAGTCTAAAAACTTATGATGATTACAAAAAAATTCTCGATCTCAGCATTCAAAAGATTGGACTTGAGAGAACCAAAATGGCACATATACACTTTAGCAAAATTGAATATGGTGCCAAAGGCGAGATTAAGCATTTGACATTAGAAGACAATATTTATGGTCCAGAATTTGAGCCTCTTGCTAAACTTTTGAAAGAATATAAGTTGGATTCAGTGGTTATTTGCGAAAGCAAAGATTATCAGGCAAGAGATGCAAAGATACTTAAAAATATATATGATAATGTCTAAATAATTATATTATTGTAAATTTTTTGAATATATCAAATTTTGTTTTGGTATATTTTTTTTATTCAAAAATATTTTACACTTAATTCAAATATCATTTAAAAACTAGGAGGGGAAATGTTAGATAGTTTTTTGCCACAAGAAATATGTTTGGCGCTTGACAAAATTCCATATTCGTCACTCTGCGAATTAAGACTTAGAAATAATTCGCCCGTGATTGTGAGTATTTTGGGAGAAAATTATTATTTATCTAGTGATGGAATAACGGACAACGAAAATTCCGGCATTATTGTTTCTTTGGGGGTATTGCAATCAGTTTTGAGCAGAATCTCCAATAATTCTATGTATACAATTAATGACCAATTGCTAGAGGGTTATGTCACAATTAATGGTGGGATTAGGCTTGGTGTTTGTGGTGAACTGGTAACAATTGATGGAAAACTAAAAACTCTAAAAAATATTTCTTCTATAAATTTTCGTTTTCCTCATCTTATCAAAAACTGCAGTCTAAATATATATCCATACATTTTTGGTAATGGAAAACTAAAAAACACGCTCATTGTGTCTCCTCCCGGTGCAGGCAAGACTACATATATTAGAGACATCATCTATCAATTGACACACCGTGAAAAGAACTTGTTGAATATTTTGGTGATAGATGAAAGATGTGAGATAACGAGAGTTTTTGATGGTGAAAATGTGAGTAATTTTGAAGGTCTTGATGTGTATACTAATTGTTCCAAAAAATTTGGCTTTGAAAATGGCATCAGGAGTATGAGACCAGATGTGATTATTACTGATGAAATCAACATTGATAGAGATATGGAAATTTTGGAAAATGCACTTACTAGTGGTGTGAAAGTCATTGTATCACTACATTCTAGCACGATTGATGATTTGAAAAACAAACGGTCATTCAAAAGTATGCTCGACAAGAAATTGTTTGATAGGTTTATATTTTTGTCCAATTCAAATGGAATAGGGACTTTGGAAGGTGTTTTTGACGAAAATTTGACTTTGATGGGTGTATGATGAATTTGTTTTTATTGATACTTTTATTTTCACTTTTTATTTTGTGTGCAATAGGCGTGTATTTTTTTTACATATGCAAATCTAGGCTTTTTGACGATATCTATTATTTGTGTAAATATTTAAAAAATAATATTTCTTTTAATAAGCGAAATATAAATGAATTGTTGACTTTGGGCTTTCAAGACATAAACAAAACTAGTGCAAATATTTTGAAAAATTTATCAAGCCCTATGTCAAAATTGATTTTGCGAAAAGATATTAGACTAATTAATGACTTTTTCAGAAGTTTAGGAAAGGGTGATGTTTCATTTGAAATTAATAATCTCGATTATTATCTAGGAATTTTTGAAAGTATAAAAAATACATCAAAAGAAGAAATAAAAACAAAAGGTTTACTTTATTTTAAGTTGATAATAGGCTTGGGATTAATTGTTTGTGTGCTTTTAATTTGACTTTGAGGGTGTATGGATATAGAAATAATTTTTAAAATTGCGACAGTGGGAATTTTGACGGCTGTAATTAATCAAATTTTGAAGATTGCTGGCAAAGAAGAGATTGCGACTTTTGTCACATTGGCAGGCATTATCGTGGTTTTGTTTTCGGTAGTTGATATGATTAGTGATTTGTTTAATACTGTCAAAACATTGTTTTCTATATACTAAGGAGAGACTATGGAACTAATTAAAGTTTTGATTATTGGTATAATCATTTCGATTATAACAGTACTGCTCAAACAAATTAAGCCTGAGTATTCTCTTATATGTATTATAGTTGGCAGTATTGTTTTGATTGTTTATATTTTGAGTGGTGTTTCCAAAATATTTAATTACTTTTCGCAAATAGTTGACAAAACTGGCATAGACCAAAATTTGTTTACCACATTACTAAAGATTGTTGGCATTGGATATTTGGTGGAGTTTTCGGCAGGAGTGTGTATTGATAGTGGAAACAATTCCATTGCAGACAAAATTGTTCTTGCTGGTAAAATTCTAATATTTACAGTAAGTATGCCTATTATTACAAGTTTATTTAATTTAGTTTTGGAATTATTATAATGATATTTGATTCAAAAAAAAGTAATTTTAATAAAAAGAAATTGATAATGGCTTTTATTTTGCTACTTTTTGCATTGATTTCATTAATTGACATAAATGGGTTTGTGAGTGCAGAAGAAGAAAATTTTGATGAAAACTTGTCGCAAAATGTGTTTGAAGTTTTGGACGAAGTTGACTTTTCCGAGATGCAAGGTGTTGTAGATAGTCTGGATGATTTTGGATTTGGCACAACTTCGGTAAAAGACAAGGTCGAAAAGATACTGAAAGGCGAATACTTTACAGATTATAATTCATTTTTTGAAGCATTGATGTCTTTGATTTTTGGTAATTTAAAAAGCATTTTGCCTTTCGTCTTTACAATTATTGCTATTGGAATTTTGTGCAATTTGACTTTGAATTTCAAACCAAAAACCAAAAGTGTTGGGGATATTATCAATTTTGTATTTCTGGCGATAGTTATTCTCATTGTGATGATTACTTTCAAAAAGATACTAAATACTACTAGCAGTACCATTAATTCTATTACAAATCAAATGCAAATTGTATTCCCCATACTGATTACTTTGCTTGGAACTATTGGGTCTTTTACATCTATTTCTATATACAATCCACTTGTAGCAATTTTGACGGGTGCAGTTAACGTGGTATTCAAAAACTTTTTGTATCCAATTTTTATTGTGATTCTTATATTTACAATACTTAGCAATATAACGGATACTATTAAGTTTGGGAAATTAAATGGCTTTTTGATATCTACTTTCAAATGGACTATAGGAATAGTATTTACGATATTTTCGGGTTTTTTGAGTATTCAAGGAATTTCTGCAGGCAAATACGATAGCGTTAGTATCAAAGCCACCAAGTTTGCCGTTAAAAGTTATATTCCAATTATAGGCTCGTACGTTTCTGAGGGAATGGACTTTTTGATATTAGGTGCCATACTTGTCAAAAATTCAATCGGACTTGTAGGAGTTGTAATATTATTTGTTACAATTATTTCCCCAATTCTTACAATGGTCTTGTACAAACTGGCATTACAATTGTGTGGAGGGATACTCGAGATGTCAGGCAATCAAAAAATTAGCACATTTCTAATTGATTGTAGCAAAATTTTGATATTGCCAATAGTTTTGATTATTGGACTTGCTTTTATGTACATAATAACTATTTGTTTGATAATGTGTACGGCTAATATTATTTAGGAGCGGGATATGAAAAATTGGATGATAAGTATAATTGGTGTTGCCTTCCTATCTGTTTTGATAGATATTATTTATCCTAATGGCAAAACAAACGCTTTTTGCAAATCTATCTTTGGCATATTTGCAATTTTCATTATGATTAGCCCGATTTTGAAAATTGATATCAAAGATGTATTTACCTCTAATAATGTGACATATCAGATAAATGAGAATATTCAAAAGTCAAAAGACGAGTATTATATCTCAAAAATAGAAAAAGGGCTTGAGTCCAAAGATATTTTGGGTGTAGATGTCGAAATTGAGAGTAAAATGCAAGATAATGTATATGAAATCGAAAATGTTTATTTGGATACTTCAAATATAGTTCTAAGGGAAAATTTGACACATACAAATAAGTATGAAGTTATTATTCAAGAGATTTTGAAAATTATAGAAATCAATAATGAAAGGATAGTAATTTATGGATAAAGAGATTATCAAAATAGAAAATTTAATAAGTGAAACAGAAAACCCAGAGAAAAAGAAAATCAAGTTTAATTGGGCTAAACTAATAACTGGCAAAAATTTGAAAATAATTGTACTTTTGATAATATGCTTAATTTGTTTGATTATATTTTTGAAAATGAGTGATTCGGACAAAAAATCCAATACCAGCACTACGACAAATAGTACAATTTACAAAACATCGGTAGAATATTCGGGCATTTTGGAAAGTAAACTGGAGTCTGTCTTGTCGCAAATCAAAGGTGCTGGGAATGTGAAAGTTATGGTGACATTAGAGGGAAGTCCAGAATTGGTGTATGCAATGGATAGCAACGAAAAAGCAAGCAATACACAAAACGGCTCTACAACAACTAGTTCTTCTACGCCTATAATTGTAGAAACCAATGGAAGTTCGGAACCACTAATACTAACTGAAAAATTACCAAAAGTAAAGGGGGTGGTTGTAGTATCTACAGGTGCAAGTGACATTGCTATAAAATTGGATATTTTAAACTCTGTTTCCACATTATTAGATATTTCTATAGATAAAATCAATGTATTAAAAGGAATATAAAGGAGATTTATTAGTATGAAACAAAAAAAAGAAAAACAACCAAAAGAACGCAAAAAAATGTCTGGCAAGGCAAAAAAGGCAATTGTGCTAGGGGTATTTAGTTTGCTTTTGCTAGCAACTGGAGGAATCAATATTTACTTAAATAACAAAGCAACAACTGAGGCAAATGCCAATATTCAATCGTCTGCTAATTTCTTTAGTAATTATAGAGAGGATAGAAAAGAAACTAGAGAGCAAGAAAAATTGTATTTGGATGCAATAATTGCTAGCGAAACTACTAGTGCCGAAGCTAAGGCTAATGCTGAAGCTGAAAGATTAAAATTGATTACTAATATGGATAATATTATGAATATTGAAAACTTAATTAAGGCAAAAGGCTTTAATGAGGTAATAGTATCTGCTTCTACAAATACCATTAATGTAATAGTAGAAACTAGTGGACTTACCAATGCAGAAGTAGCACAAATTACAGATATTATCAAAAACAACTCAGATTATTCGATTGATAATATCAAAATTACTGAAGTATAATGAAAAAAATCGTCTATATTCTATTTTTTCTAATTGCATAATTTGCAAAGTTATGGTATATTATTAGTATTAAAAGAATTGTGTAAATTTATAGAAGGAAAGAATATGATGTACGATAACAAGAGCAATATCAAAAAACAAGCGAGAGGAAAAGTAACTTATGGCAGTAATATTGTCCTTTCTGTTATTAATCTTGCCACCAAAGAGATTGCGGGAGTTAGTAGTATTGTTACCAAATTTAGTTCTATGCTAAAAAGATGGTTTAGTAACAATTACTATGAGGGTGTTAAGGTTACATACAATAAAGACGCAATGAATATTGACGTCTATATTAATGTGTGCTTTGGATATAATGTTACAGAAGTTGCTTATAGAGTACAAGAAAATATCAAAAATAGTTTGTCGGGAATGATTGATGTCAAGATTAATAGAATCAATGTTCACGTGCTTGGTGTCGAATTCCCTAAGGATGAACTAATATAATCTAACCCTTGGGCTCAAGGGTTTCTTTCTTTTGTTTAGGAGATAATTATGAGTAGGAAAAAGAGTAGAGAATTTGCATTTAGACTTGTTTTTGAGAAGTTTTTTCACGAGCCAGAAATAGAAGACTTTGGAGATGAAGACTTTGTTTTGGATGATGAAGACAAGAGATTTGTAGGAGAATTGTTTGATGGAATTAATTCTCATTACCAAGAGATAATGGATATAATCAAAGCAAATATCGAAGGATATGAATTGGATAGAGTTTTCAAAGTGGATTTGGCTATCTTGGTTTTGGCTATATTTGAATTGAAGTTTTCTTCTGTCACGCCAGAGAAAGTCGTTTTGAATGAGGCGATAGAATTATCAAAGAAATATTCAACAGACAAGAGTTCGAGTTTTGTAAATGGAGTACTTGCGAAAGTTTTGAAATAATGAGTGAAAGTTATTTTTCTGTAAATCAAATTAATAATTATATCAAGAATATTTTTGAAGCAGAAGTGATGCTTCAAAATATTTGTGTGTATGGAGAGATAAGTAGTTATAATATCTCTAATGGCAATGCTTATTTCAATTTGAAAGACGAAAGTGGAATACTCTCGTGTGTTTTGTTTGGAGCAAGTAATTTTGAGACTCCCAAAATTGGCGATGTTGTGCTAGTAAGAGGAAGTATGAATTATTGGATAAAAGGTGGGAGGCTTTCTTTTAATGCTAATTCCATTGCACCTTATGGCAAAGGTCTTTTGTATGAGAAATTTCTTCAATTAAAAGAGAAATTGAATAGTCTTGGTTATTTCGATGAGGATAGGAAGAAAAAAATTCCCGAAAGGGTTAGGCGAATAGGTGTGGTTTCCAGTCCTACTGGTGCCGTCATTAGAGATATAATTGATGTAACTACTAGAAGGAATGATACTATTGACATTGTATTGTTTCCAGTTAAAGTTCAAGGCGTGGGAGCTGAGAATGAAATAGCGAATGGCATTAATTTCTTTTCTAATTATCCAGATGTGGATGTGATAATTGTGGCTCGTGGTGGTGGCAGTATGGAAGATTTGGAGCCTTTTAATACAGAAATAGTTGCTACAGCCGTGTTTAATTGCAAAAAGCCTCTAGTTTCGGCTGTCGGTCACGAAACAGACTTCACGATTATAGATTTTGTATCGGATTTGCGTGCACCGACACCGTCTGCTGGAGCTGAATTGGTTGCTTGGCGAAAGGATTTGGAGATAGAAAAGGTCAATAAATATATTTATTCTATCGAAAAAAATCTTAGGAACAAAATTGATTTTTTGATTAAAGATTTTGATTTGTCGCTATCCAAAATATCTAATAATATCGAAAGAAAGATTGATGGAAATATTGGATTGCTTAATGATAGCGTTTATAAATTGAGTAGAATAGACAATGTTTTGAATGATGAATGTAACAAATTGGACAAAATTATAATCAAACTAGATAATAATAATCCAGAGAAAATTGCCAAAATGGGTTATTCCAAGTTTATCCAGAATGGCAAGGTTGTGAGTAGTGTCAAAAACACCTCTAGTGACGTAGGTAAAATTTCTATGATTGATGGAAGTATTGATTGTAAAGTATTGGAGAAATAAATATGGATTTTGAAAAAAGCATTAAAGAATTGCAAGATATATGTGAAAAAATGGAAGATGAAAATTTGGCATTGACAGAGGGTGTAGAATTGTATGAGAAAGGTACAAACATTGCCAAAGAATGTTATGCCGAATTAAATAATATTAAGGGAAAAGTAACCATAATTAAACAAGATTTGGATAAATACAAAGAAGAATTGATGGATTAGGAGAGAAAATATGAAACTAACAGAAATGTTTTTTAAGACATTTAGAGAAAATCCAGCCAATGCCGAAATTAATAGTCACAAACTTTTGGTGCGTGCTGGATACATTAAGCAGATGGGTAATGGGATATTTACATATTTGCCTCTAGGGCTTAAGGTTTTGGAGAATATTAAGAAATTAATTAGAGAAGAGATGAACAAAGCAGGGGCAATTGAATTGCAAATGCCAATACTTTTGCCTCAAGAGATTTATGAAAATAGGCTTGATTATTTTGCTAATACTATGTACAAATTGAAAGATAGTACTGGCAAAGACTATTGTTTGGGGCCTACTCACGAAGAGCCTTTTACGCTTTTAGTAAAAGACAGCATTAATAGTTATAAACAATTGCCAGTTACTTTGTATCAAATTCAAAATAAGTATCGTGACGAAATTCGTGCTAGATTTGGACTTCAAAGGGCTAAGGAATTTATAATGAAAGATGCTTATTCATTTGATTCTACCGAAGAGGGCTTGGATATTTCGTTTGACAAGATTAAAAATGCTTATAATAATATATTCTCAAGACTAGGTCTAGACTTTGTGCCTGTTGATGCAGATAATGGTGTAATGGGAGGCTCTGGTTCTACTGAATTTATGGTCAAGGCAGATATTGGCGAAGACGAAATACTTGTGTGTGATTGTGGTTTTGGTGCAAACGTTGAGAAAGCAGAATGCATTGAGATGCCTATTGATGTCTCTGGTGTTGAAAAACTTGGCAAAGAGATGGTGCATACTCCAGATGTGAAGACTATAGAAGAACTTGCTGAATTCTTGGGTGTTGATACAGATAATTTCTTGAAAGCAGTAGTTTATACTAGTGACAAAGGAATAATAGTTGCTTTGTGCAAGGGTGATAGAGAAATAGAGGAAGTTAAACTTTCTAATGCAGTAGGAGCAATTAATCTAGAAATGGCGTCGCAAGAACAGATTGCGTCTATTGGTTCATTTGCAGGATTTGTTGGTGCTTTAAATCTAAAAGATTGTACTGTTGTGGCAGATAACGACGTTAAATATATGGTTAATTTTGTAATTGGTGCCAATTTGCAAGACTATCATTATATCAATGCTAATTTGGAAGATTTGCAAATTGATTTGTTCGCAGATATCAAAAAGATGCAGAGGGGCGATATGTGCCCTAAGTGTCATATGCCTGTTAGAACAGTTAGGGGAATTGAAGTAGGACATATATTTAAGCTTGGGACTAGATATTCCGAAAAGCTTGATTGCAAATTTTTGGATGAACAAGGCAAATCAAAGAATATGATTATGGGTTGCTATGGAATAGGTGTTAGCAGAACTCTTAGTGCTCTTGTAGAACAAAACTGTGACGAGAAAGGTATTGTTTGGCCTGAAATAGTTGCTCCATACAAACTTGAGATTGTTATTGCTAATACAAAAGACGAAAACCAAGTAAGGATTGCTAACGATTTGTACAATAGGTTAAATTTGAATGATGATATTTTGTTGGACGATAGGAATGAATCGTTTGGGGTTAAATTGAATGATGCAGAACTTATTGGTGTTCCATATATTGTAATAGTAGGTAAGGGTGCCGTAGAAAACAAAATTGAATTTATCAAGAGAGATGGACTAAATAAAATTGTAGTAAGTATTGATGAATTTCTAAATATATATAATAATTAATAACGTAATCCACATAACATTAATACTCTTTTTAATAAGCATAAAATGTATGTGGATTTTTTTATGCAAAGTTTGGTATTGTGTGATTTGAAAGATATGATTAAAATTAAATAATGAAATTGACGGTGAAAAGATTTTAATGTGTATTTATGCATTTTTTATGAATAAAAAGGTTAAAAAGTGGTAAAATCAATCAAAAAACCATTAAAAAACAACCAAATAAAGCCATTATGCATTTTTATGTATATTTATACATTCTACAAATTCTCTATGCATAACTATGAATTTTTATAAAAAATTTTATGAATAAATATTCAAAAACCCCTTGCATAAAGATAAAAGTTGTTGTATAATTATTGCAATCACA
>CAYPKM010000015.1:0-22494 GCA_964411325.1 uncultured Christensenella sp. | reverse complement strand
ACAGGGCTATGCCCGCATCTGAAAAACCCCACCTTTTAGGTGGGGATATTTATTTCTTCAATTTCTTGGCACTATCCAAAAGACCTTGTAACGAATCCTCTTTTTTCGAGTCATTTTCATCTGAATTTTCTTCAGTTTTTTCTTCTTCAACTTTTTGGTCATCAGCTTTTTTGTTTGATTTTTTGTCGTCTTTTTCTTCTACTGCTTTGATAGTATCATCAATAGAATCTGCCAAATCTTTTTGATTATCAATCAATTCTTTATTGGTTTTTTCTATATCATTTTGAATATTGGCAAGAGTAGCGAATGGATTGGTGAATTGTTGAGATTTTTCTTGCTCTCTCTTCTTAATCTCTTCAATTTCTTCGCTGTATTCAGAATTTGCTTTATTTACCTCTCTAAGTTTATTCAAAAGCTCATTCTCTTCTTGTTTCATTTGTTCATCCCTATTATCTGCAGTTACCATATCTGCAATTGCATTTTTCTTAATAGGTTCTTTTTCTTCAACGACGTCTTCATCGTCATCATCAAATTTTCTTCTCTTTTTCTTGTCGGCAACTCTTTGCCTAAATTCAGGAGTATTGAAATAATCTCTAACATTATTAATAGCCTCAATCTCAGCAAGTCTAACTTTGATATCTTGTTCCAATTTCAAGATATATTCTTGTTTAGCCTTGATGTCGGCATCTTGGTCAGCAACAAGCAATGTCATTTTGTCGATTTCTTCTTGCAAAATCTTAGCTTTTTCTTCTTTTTCTTTCAAAATAGGTTCTTGTTGAGCTTGTAATTCCTTGTTTATTTGTCCCCAAACTTTATTTGCATAAGTTCTACATTCGCTCATCATATTTTCTTCAACTTGAGTCTTTTTCTCTTTGATTTCAGCACTAAGTGCAGCAATATCTTGATCCATTTCTGCTTGCTGTTTCTCAAAGTTAACCTTTGAATACTCATAGTCTTTTTCTAATTGTTGTTGTTTTTGTTGCTCTTCGTTATACTTCTTTTTCAAATAGTTCGCTTCGATTTTTACAGAAGTTGCATTCAATTGTTCTGTAAGAGAAGCCATATTTTCTCTAACGGCTTGAGATTTTCTTTCGTAATCTTTGGTTACTTCATCAAACGCTTTTTGGAAATTAAACATTTCTTGTTCTTTGGAATTAATTCTCTCAGTAATTCCACGTCTAAAATTGAAGTATCTCTCACCTTCAGACATTGCCCTATCCAAAAGCAATGCACTCTCAACACCAACTGGTTCAAAGTTGAAATCTTCGAAATGATTGGCATTCATTTCAGCCTCTTCAGCCTCTTTTTGTTCCTGCAAAGCACGTTTCTCTAGATATTCTTCCAAAACTGGAATTGCCTCTCTAATTTCCTTAGGAGTAAACAAAACTTCGTAATCAACAAATGATGGCATTGTAGAACAAGCCTTGTTCAAATATCTTTCAAATTCGTGAAATTCATAATACAAATCTGCATATCTGCTTGATTCCAAAAGTTTAAGCACAGTAGTCACAAATAGACCTACAAAAGTATAGAATAATGGGAATAACATTATCTCAAAGAAACCTTCAAAGGTTTCAATTGGAGCATCACCACCCTCTATATTTAGAGGTGCACCATAAACACAAGCAAGGTTAAAAATCATTGTAATCACAGCAACCATTATTGTTATAAATAACACTGTGTTTGCAATATTCTTGTACGAACTACTTCTAGTTGGTTGGTCGATACACGAAACCGAATTAATATACTCAGATGGTTGTCTATCCCTATTCAACATATATTCTTGCCACGAATATCTAAGAGTCTTTGGCACATTTTTGAATTTGTTATTAACCTCGACTAGATTGTCTTCATTAATAAATGGATTTTTCTTGAAATATCTATTAAAACCCGAAACACTACGAAGTAGTCTTGATTCGTATGTTCTAGATATTAAAATACAGCAGACAACAATTCCTAGTACAAATACCGCAAAGGATACAAAGAATACATATTGCAAACTTGCAGTTTCGTCACCACCACCAGCAAAACCACCAATGGTGCTGAAAACATTCATTATACTGTCGACTAAGTTACCTGCTAAAGATTGACCTACATTCAACATAAAATTCTCCTATTTCATTTCTATATACACATAGTATTATATCATACAAGAAAATATTTCACTAATAATTTGAGGCAGATTTTCAAAAAACTTTTAATTTACCTCAATCAATTTTCCCATACAAAATGAGTACAAAAATTTTTTATTAATGGCTATTTTTGTTGCTTTTTCAAAGGCTTGACTATATATTTCCAATTGCAAAGAATAATTGCGTCTCAAAAAGTCCTCATTATTTGTCTTGTTCGTTTTGTAATCAATCAGATATGCCTTGCCCTCTTTCACCACTACCAAATCTATTATTCCCTGTATTACAACCTTAGTATTATTATCGCTATTTTTTACAATTTTATTATAATTTTGTTGCATTACAAATTGTTTTTCTTTGAATATCATATCGCAATTAAGCACCAAATCTTTTAAACTTTCTTTTGCTTGAAAAATCTCTTCTACCTTAATAAGTTTGGCATACTCATCACTTATCACATTTTCTCTTTTCAATCTTTCAATTAATTCTTCAATTTCGGCTTTGTTTTCGGTAAATTTCAGATTTTGCATAACACTATGATATGCTGTGCCCAATTTCAGAGCGTCAATATTTTCCATCGCATCCGAACTATCCAATTTTTTGGGATAATAATTAGTATTCTCATAATCTTTTTCTTCGCTTAGTATGTTTGTTACAGTATTTTTAATTGTGAAAGTTTGGGTATCTACCTGCTTGCTTATTGCCTCTTTGAAGATTTGCAACTGCTCTTGGTCGCATTCACCTATTACAAGTAGGCTATTATTGTCTTGATTGTCTAGCACAATATCTTCACTTTTAACAAAAGTTACATTGCAACAACTATCCAAATCTTCATTCATCAAAAAATCAAGTCTATTTTCAAAATTAGGAATATATTTGTTTGAAACACATCTAAAAATCATATCAAAGTAATTTTGGAGACCATATATCTTTTTCCCTTTATTATTTTGAAATGTATCTAAATTGTATGTACCCAACAAAATCAACTTTTCTTTGGCTCTAGTCATTGCAACATACAAAAGTCTAATTTCTTCATTGATTTCAGATTTTTTATTGTCTATTTTGCACGCGTTTCTAACGATTGTTTCGCTCAAAACACGTTCGTTCGCATCAATACTCTTTAGTCCAAATCCAAAGTTTTCATTGATTATGATATCATTTGTGTCTTTGTTGATATTGAATTTTTTGCCAAGTCCAGCAAAAATAACAGCGGGATATTCCAAGCCTTTGGAATAATGTATAGTCATTATCTGCACAGAATTACCAATGCTCCCCACTTTTTGCAATTGGTTTTCGCTAGAAATGAAGTCTAAATATTCTACAAACTTGTCTATATTATATTTGTAATTATCGTTGTCTGACAAATTTATAAATTCACTTATGTTTTGTATTTTTTCTTTGCCATCTTTCATACTTTTTAGATTAATCAAAATATTAAATCTGTCTACAACCATTTGCAAATATTCCATAGTAGTATGGCAAGACAGATAATCTTTTGCACTATCCAAAAATTCAAAAAATTTATTTTTCTTTGTAGTAATAATGTCGTCTTTTTCATAATCCAAAAAACACTCATAAAAATATTTTTTGTCGCTATTTTTTCTTATCAAAAACAATTCTTCATCGCTAAACTCAAATAGATTTTTGAGAACGCAAGAAAGTGCAATATCATTTTTGAAATTAGCACCAATTTGAACAATCGCCATCATAAGGTTAATTTCAAAACTAGCAAAAAAATCGCTAGAGATGGTCGTATTTATAGGAATTTGCATAGCACCCAAAACATCACACAAAGTTTTAACAAAAGTTCCCCTCTTTCTAAGTATTATAGCAATGTCTCTATATTCAAAGAAACTTCCATCTTCCTTTTTGGTCACAAGAAGTTTGGCTATCTCACTTCCAATCATTATCGCTTCTTTTTCGTCTTTGTCAATGTCTTCATCATCATCCTCTTTCCCATTAGGCTTGACATCTACAATTTTCATTTCTACATTGCAACATTTAAATTCTTTATCCGATTGAAATTGTGAATTTTGCTTGTAATTAATGCCAATTGTTTCTTCGGTAATAAGTTCGTCGAAGATGGTATTATTGAATGCCAAAATATTTTTGTCACTTCTATAATTTCTATTAAAGTTAATTACTTTGTTTTTATTGCCATCTTGATTAAAATTGTAGTATTTACTTACAAATATTTTGGGAGAAGATTGTCTAAACGCGTAAATACTCTGCTTGACATCCCCTATCATATAATAATTATCAGATGACACCAATTTTGAGATAATATATTCCTGCTTTTCATTAATGTCTTGATACTCATCAAAGAATACAAATTGATAATTCTTTTTTAGAATTGTTACAATTTTTTCGTTTTTCAAAAGTTCAATCATTTTGTCTTCCAAATCATTGAAATCCAAACAATTTCGCAATTTCTTGAGTCTAGAATATTCTGTCAAGATATCTTCAACAATAGTTACAAATTTTTGGCAGTTCACCCTGCTTTGATTCAAGTGCTTGATAGTTTCTTCTTCATCACCACAGACAAAATAATTTTTAATTGACTTTATTTCCTCAACAAGTTTTTTGTTTGTTTCATCTACCATTTCGTCAAATTGCAAAGTAAGTTCATCATCGTTTTTGGATTTTCTAGGCTTGGTAATAGTTTGAGAATTAAACAAAATCTTTTGAATTTGAGGAAAGTCTTTTGCACTAGCAATTTCGTCTACAAATTGTTTTTTTCGTGCCAAAAAGTCGATATATTTGTCTAATGAATTTTCTCTTGCACCCGCAAGCAACCTATCCAAATTATCTGCATATGCACATATTTGCTCTTGTGCATATTTCATCAAATACTCGCATACAACATTGCTCTTTAGAGAAGTTTCAAAAGACCTTTGCATTGTATCTTGTATCCAATCTTTGTAATCACATTTATTTCTCAAATAATCAAGTAGACTAAGCAAAAGTTTTTTTAGATTTTCATCATTTCTTTTGGAATTATAACAATCATACAATTCAAAAAAGCCTTCGTCTTTTGACTTTATGTATTTTTCAAATACATTATTCATAGCATAGTCCAATAAATACTTGCTCTCTCTTTCCGAAAGCATTGCAAAGTCTGGACTCTCACCTATTTCATAAAAGTATTTGACTATTAACTTTTTGCACACAGAGTGAAGCGTTCCAATTTCGGCAGAATTAATATTATCCAATTGCTGTTTCAAAAATTGCCTATCCTCTACACTTGCACTTTCCATATTCTCTGATATAGCCGAAAAAAGTTTTTGCTTAATTTCTGATGCAGCAGCCTCAGTAAAAGTAAGTACCAATAATTTGCCAATAGGTACTTTTTCTTCTATAAGTATTTTCATTAATTTTTGAATCATTGTAGAAGTTTTGCCAGACCCCGCAGATGCAGACACCAAAACATTACAATTTTTGCTATTCAAAAATAATTTTTGTTCTTCATTTGGTTCAAACGCCAATGTTTTTCTCTCCTATATTCTTTAATTCTTCGATAGTCATACAATTTTTGACATATCTATCATTATCTTTTTGATAATTGCATAGTCCCTTGTATTCGCAATAATCGCACACACTAGAATTGTTGGTTTTGAGTGGATGAGGAGCAATGTCGCCATCTAGAATATTATCTATTGCTATATTAACTTTGTCTATAGCATAGTCTATTAGATATTCAAAGTCTTCGTAATTTAGACACATTCTCTCAGAGAATGCCGTACTTTTGGAAATTTCGCCATCTGCTTTGGTGGAAAGATTAATCACATTGCTTTTGTATGACGGCGACATCAATCCGTTGTCTATAGCATAGATATTATTAATGTCGTTATTGATAACTCCAGCAAATTTGTATGTTTGTTTACTTTTGCTATAAGCATTGGATATAGGCAAATAAAATACCCCGTTTGGTTTTAATTTTGTTTTTTCTCCAAAAGCCTTGGCATATACAAGCAATTGCAATTTTTTGCCACTTGCCACATCTGTATAATTATCAAAATTACTATCGCCAGTTTTGTAATCAACAATAATATAATTATCATTCCACACATCAACTCTGTCAATAATCCCCTTGATTTTTATACCACGATTACTTAATTTATCGCTCACAAAGCCATATTCCAGATATTTCAAATTAGGCTTGTAACTGCTAACCTTTACTTGCTCTACAATTCCCACAATTATTCGGGCAAGTTCTTTTTTCAAAGCCTTAATCACATAAGAATTAGCCTCATTTGACGCTATTTCTTTGTAATTCTCGCTACACAAAACCTTGTCTAATATATCTTGACTAGTATCAAGGATTTTTTCTATATCATCATTATTCAAAATGCTTGGCATTATTTCTTTCAAAACCGTATGTATAATTGTTCCTATATCATTAGGCTTCAATTCATAATTTTTAACTGCCTCTATATGCAATCCGAATCTAGCGAAATGCTTGTATGGACAATTGTAATAAGTCTCTATTTGACTTATACTTGTCGTATTATTTTTGAACATATTACAATCTTTGATAGTTAGACTACTAGATTTGCTTTTGTTATTGTCTATCAATCTATAAATATTTTGATTATCAATGCTTTTGGTTAGTAATGATAGCATCTGTCGGTAATTAGGATATTTAGAATAAACTTTCCAATTTTTAACAAGTTCTAGAGCATTATCTATTCTATTTTCTTCTGTGAAATTATTAAATGCCAAATTTTCTATGTTTATATCTATTAGCGAATTATTTAGATAATCCAAAACAGAAGAGCCTTCCACTACATCAATATCATAAATACTCATAAGACTTTTAATGAGTGTATTTGGGAAAGCTTTACCCTCGCCACTAGATTTGTAATAAGAGACAAAGGTATTAATTCTAGCCCTTTGCATCAAGTCAAACATTTTGAAAGTCTTTCGCAAATTTATCAGGTTAATAGTTGGGTTAATCTTTTTGGCATTAGGCAATTTAGCAATCTCTTCGTCACTAATTAATCCATTATCAATTTTGAAATTAGGCAATTTCCCCTCGTTGCAACCTAGTATATATACATAATTTATCTTGGATATATAACTTTTTTCAAAGTCTGCAACAAATATGGTATTGCTAGTTATTGGTGGCAAACTAATATCGCTAGATTCAAAGTATGCTCTGTAAGTCTCCAAAAACTCATCAAATGCCACCTCGTTATTGCCAAAGACAGACAGATAATCTTTTCTTATGCTCTCTATCTTGTTTTTGACTTGTTCATACATCCTATTATCTAATGGAGCAAATTTAGATACAAAGTTCTCTCCCCTAGTCATCAAATAACTATAGATTTCATCTACGACGTCATAATATTCCGCTATCTTTAGCTGGCTTTTTACACCATCTTTCCATTGCAAAAGTTTATCAAAAAACGCTTGCAAATCTTCACTACTTTTATCGTATTTTAGACAGCCAAAGCCTCTTTTGCCACTTGCACGCAAATAATTATCATAATCGCAAACATCCATATTGTCAAAATTTAAAAAACTATTTTTGACTACATTTAAAATGTCGCTTGCCAAAAAATTGCCTTTTAATAATTCGCAAATATCAAAAGCAAGCCTTATCAAAACATATTCGCTCAAATTCTCATTGCAATCGAAATAATATGGAATCTTGTATTTGTCAAATTCCGTTTTCAAGTCATTTTTATAATTTGAAATAGAAGGCAAGACGATAGCGAAGTCACCAAAGTTTAGTTTCTCTTGCAAACAAACTTTGGAATAAATATCTGCTACGACATATCTAATTTCATCATTCTTATTTTCAAACGAAAGGATATTAATATTGCTTTTGCTATCACTTTTGTTTGGAATGTATGCCAAAAGATTATTAACAAGCACGTCGTCATTTTCTAGTTTGTTTATTTTGTATTCCAGTCCTTCAAATTTGAACAAATCAATCAAGTCATAGTAAACTTTGTTGGTATAAATATTACTATTATTATTGTCTTTGCCAAAAGTCGTACATATATGGATACTATTGCTAAACTTGGCAAGTCTAGCGATAATTAAATACATTAGCGCTGTAAAGTCATCAAATTCTACTATATAAAAATTAATGTCTTCACAAAAACTCTTGTCTATCATATCTGCAAATAATTTCAATTGATTAAAACTATCAGTATAATCATTTTTTAAGAAATCTTCATATTTCTCATATATTAATTTTATATCTTTGTTTTTTAGATTTGAATAATCTGAACTATCTGTCACATAAATATCTTGATATCCAATATTACAACTTTTGAACAAACATATCGTTTCAAACAAACTTGTCGCAAAGCCTAGGTAATTGGTGGCTTTGCCAAAGGTAAGTAATTTGTCTTTATTCTCTATCAATAATTTTTTTACAAGAGCAATGCCAGACTGTTTGGTTAGAATATTTTTGTTGTTACTCTGAATTAATTTCTTTGAAAGTTTGCTAAAAGACATAACTGAGATATCAAAAAAACACTCCTCGTCCAATTCATCAAACAATCTACGTTCGATGCTAAAAAGAGACCTATCAGGAGCAATAACATAATTCTTTTTTGATTTGTCACGATTTTTTAATATCTCAAAAATCTTCAAATTATTATCTTCTGAGCACTTGCCAGCGATTATGTTTATATTCATATCTCTCACCCATTTTTGATATATTGAGGTGCCCTCTATGGGGTTCATTTCATTATACCAAAAGGCGTGTTTTTTTTCAAGAAATTATCATATCTTATGTAATTTCTAGTAGTTATTTTGTGAGTCTCTTAATCTGCGATTTTAATTGATTAATTTGGCTTAAATACTTTTCTTCTATAGATAGTTCTGTATTCCTTTTTATTAATTTTACTAATCCCAAAAATAGATTGAGAATATCCTCATCAGATACAAGTTTGTTTGTACTTTTAAATTTCAAAATCCTCTTTTTGCAATAAAAAACTCTCATACTCCCTCCTATTTCAAATAATATCCAACTATTCATATAAATAAACTTACTATCATATATTAAAGAAAAAAAGGAGAAAATATGACATCAAGATTTCTACATATTATGAGCAAAACACCTTGTTTTTTCAGTATTAACGGCAAATATTTAGGCGAAATTGACAACAAAAATACTTTTGAAATAGACATTATCCAAAAGTGCGAAAAGATTTTAATTGATTATCATCCCACCAGCGAAAGCAACGAATATATCCCATATTCTTCAATTATCCATTCTTCCAACAATCTATCTTGCACAAATAAAAATGTCAAAGTAATACCATTCCCAGACGGTCACTATGATTTGTACTTTAGTCCTTTTGAATATCAACCTAATGTACAAACAAAGAATGTATTTTGCAAAAATCTAGGCAAGTATTACATAACAGCCTCCAACGACAATAGAAGTCATATCTCCATTTTTAATAACATTAGCCTAGTTTTAAATAAGAATATTGAATGTTTAGATGCCATTAATGCGAGCACAAAAAAAGATTTGATAATAATAGAGGGTGTCAAATCAAAAAACGAATATTACATATTGGTTTTTGATACTAACAAACAAGAAATATTGCTAGAAGATACAGTGCATTCCATTAATCACCAAGAAAATTCTATAGACACAATCAAAAACTTACACGACTTGTCACATCATTCGCTTGTACAAAAATTAATGATTGAGACCAAAGAATTGCAAAAATATTATGTTTACGAAAATAATATTTGCACCAATCCCAAGTCTTATGAATTAATTCCTTTGGACTTTTTGGAATGCTTGAAAGTTCACGATTTTGCCAAAGCAAAAACGCACCTTCATCACACCCTAATCAATACACAAATGTCTGATATGCTAGATTATTTCGGTGAATATAACGATATTTTCTTCAATAGACATTGTTTCAAACAAGACAAATTAAATTATACGTTAGAAAGTAGGAATATGAAGAACTATAATTTTTTGATGGAAGACGGAAAAATCAAAGATATAGAAGAAGTATTTTAAAAAAAACAAACAAAATATTATACAAAAATTTGCAAAAAATACAAAGAATGAGATATAATTAATAAAATAAACAACATAGGAGAAAATATTGGATAGTTATCAGATACTTGCAATTGTTTTAGGAATTGTCCTTTTGTTCATTATTATTGTTCTCACTAGCAAACAACGCATTTTCAGAACATATGAAAAGTATATGAAAATAGACAATAAAATGAATTTAACAGGCAAAGAACTTGCATTTTTGTCAAAAGCAAACTTAGAACTCACAAATCTAAAATTTGCTCTTACAGACAAAAAGCTTGGAGATGCGTATAGTCCAAAATACGAGACACTTATCATAAGTGAAGAAGTGTGCAACACTGCATCTTTGGCATCTCTTGCCATAATTTCTCACGAATTGGGACACGCTGTTCAACACAAAAATCAAACATCGCTATATTTTCTAAATCAAATGACCAAGAAACTAACTAAACTTACAAACAAATTAATAGTACCCCTACTTGTCATAGGAATGTTTCTATTTTTGATTAAATACCCAAATGATAGTTTGGGAAAAATATTAATGATAATATCTTTGTCTCTATTTTTGTTTCATATACTCGAATTAATAATAGTAATTCCACTGGAATATGATGCAAGCCGAAGAGCATTAAAATATTTGAAAGATTACAATTATGTTTCTACAAGCGAATACAAAAAAGCAAAAAAATTACTAAGAGTTGCTGCTCAAACATATATAGCGGGACTTTTGGATGATTTATTTATTTTAAACAAAAAAAGGAAGAAAAAGTAATGGATTATATTATATTAGGATTGTTATTGTTGTTTGGTATAATACTTGGTTTGTACGCACAAATCAAAGTGCACTCAACCTTTAATAAATACAGCGAAGTATCCTCAGGCTCTGGGAAAACAGCCTCAGAAATTGCAAGAATGTTCCTAGACTATGCGGGGCTAAAAGACATCAATATTATTAGAGTTAGAGGCGAACTTACCGATTATTATCACCATCGAAAAAAGGTTTTGGCACTAAGCGATAGCGTGTATGACAGTACCTCAATCTCGGCACTAGGCGTTGCTTGCCACGAAGTTGGTCACGCTCTTCAATACAAATCAGGATATATTCCCATCAAAATCAGAAACTTCTTCATACCAATATGTAATTTTATAGATAGAATGCTTCTAATATTTGTTATTCTTGGTGCAATATTTATTTATTCGCCATTTGGAATAATATTTTGGTATATTGGCATTGGCTCATTTACCCTTGCAGTACTTGTCAATTTAATCACTTTGCCGGTAGAATACAATGCTAGTAACAAAGCCTTAAAACTTCTTGAAAAAAGCACAATTCTAACACCCGAAGAAACCAAATGTGCCAAGCAAGTTTTGTACTCTGCAGGGCTAACTTATGTGGCAAGCCTAGTAGTCTCTATAGCCGATTTGCTTAGACTAATACTAGTACTTCTACATTCAAAAAGAGAATAAAGAATTGAATATCCAATTCTTTATTCTCTTTTTCTTAAGGTTCAATATTAGTAATGCACACACCCGAATTCTTGCCATTCATTACACTAATTCCATTTGATTTGCACAGACCATCTTTATTGAATAAGCACTCAGCAGAACACTCAATGCTCATAGCCTTGTTGTGTCTAAACGGATGAATATCTGGTGCCACCTCAAACATATCTTTGCTTATGTCTTGCCTTTGGGTGTCTTCTAATTTGTCGCAAGGCTCAAATGTTCCACACTCACACGATTTCATTATTTTAATCCCCTTGCTCATACAAGCACATTCATTATTATATTTACAATTCATTTTTTTGCATTTCAAATCCATATCAAAAAACCTCCTATCAATTATTTTTGACATATGGAGAATTATTATTCTAGAAAGGCTTTTTTATTTTGCAAAAAAATATTTGACAAAAAAACGCTATTAACATAAACTAAATACAAGAAACTTATTTTAAGGAGTATAATATGAAGGTTGTTTTATTAAAAGATTTAAAGGGCAAAGGCAAAAAAGGCGACATTATTAATGCTTCCGACGGATATGCTTTGAATTACTTAATACCTCAAGGAATAGCAAAAGCCGGCACATCATCAAATTTGAATGAAGCAAATCAAGCCAAAGAAGCCAAAGAATATCACGACGAACAAAATAGACTAAAAGCATTAGAACTTAAAAATACTATTGAACAAACCAATCTTTCCATTCAAGTAAAATGTGGTGCTAATGGCAAAATTTTTGGTTCAGTTACCAACAAGGAAATTTCAGAAGAATTAGAAAAAATCAATATCAGCGTTGACAAAAAGAAAATAGAGACCGAACCAATCAAAACCACAGGAACTTTTGAAATAAAAGTGAGACTACACCCTACTGTTGTAGCCAAATTAAAAGTAACAATTGCTTAATTTAATATTAAATCATTTTAATATGCAAAAAAAGAGGCATACAAAAAATGAAGCACACTCAAAGTCTTTAACTTTTGAGAGTACTTCAAAAATTGTATCCCTCTTTTTTTAATTAAAAAGAATTATTATTGCAAAAAAGCAAATCATTTATGTTTCAATTTCATTATTTATCTTTTGTATCGTTTTCTTTACTAGGCTTTGTTTTTTGGATTATCTTTTGAGATTTTGTATCATCTCTATTTTCTTTTTTTGTATTATTTTCAATAGCTACTTTTTTGGACTTTTCGTTTTTCTCTCTCAACGAATCTTCTACATTTAATTCTTCTGTGCTTTTCCAATACCCCAAAACTTCAGTGACTTTTGTGGAATAAACAAAAGCATTGTCATCTACTTCTTTGACTATTTTATTAAGAGTTCCAGCCTGAAATTTGGATACTAAACATATCAAATAATCTTTGTCAATATGAGAATGCATTCCTTGGACTTTGGTAATAGTTACCCCTCTATAAAGTTCATTCATAATACGTGTGCCCATAAGCTCACCATTGACGGTAATGATATGATATGCCCTAACTTGCTTGTAACCATCGTTAACAAAGTCGGTGCATAATGTACTAATAACAAGTGCAATAATTGTATAAGGCATTACTTCTACACCATTATTAAATACAAATAGCGAAAGCAAAATAACTACAGCATCAATGATAATAATAACTGTGCCAATAGATGCCTTAGGTCTTTTGCTACGAACAATACTAGCAACCATATCTCCACCACCAGTAGAGCCCCCGAATCTAACAACAATTCCTATGCCTGCACCCATCAAAATACCACCATATATAGCCGAAATCAAAGGCTCGAAAGTGATATTAATAGGAATAAGACCACACAACTCCATAGCAAGTGAGAAAAACAATATTCCTGCAAATGCCTTAATTGCGAATTTCTTTCCCAACATCTTCAATGCACACAAAAATAGTCCTATATTCAAAACAAAATAGATAATTGAAGTATTCAAAAAGTTAATGCCTATCTTTTGGAATATGACATTAATAATCATTGCAAGCCCCGAAAAACCACCTGTAGAAATATTATTTGGCTCCATAAAAATGGAAAAAGCAAAGCCCATTAGGACAGTTCCCAAAAAAATCATTGCAAAATCTAATACCAATTGCCATCTTTTTTTCACTTTTACAAACATAATCTCTTCCTTTTCTCCTTTGCAAAAAAACAACCTAAATGGAAATATTTAAGTTGTTTTTTGTAACTATTGGATAATTATTTAAGTTCTACTGTAGCACCAGCTTCTTTAAGCTTAGCTTCGATTTCTTTTGCTTCATCAGCAGGAACGTTTTGTTTCAATTCCTTAGGAGCTCCGTCAACCAATGCTTTTGCTTCGCCTAGTCCAAGACCAGTAAGTTCTTTAACGATTTTGATAACTGCAATTTTGTTTGCACCAGCTTCTTTAAGAACTACTGTAAATTCGCTCTTCTCTTCAGCAGCAGGAGCAGCAGCACCAGCAACAGCACCCATCATAGCAACAGGGGCAGCAGCACTAACTCCAAATTCCTCTTCTAACATTTTTACTAATTCACTTACTTCCATTACAGAAAGTTTTTTGATTTCTTCTACGAATGATTTTAAATCAGCCATTTTAATTTCTCCTTATATTTTTGTATTTTTTTAAAAATTAATTTTCTTGCTTCTCAGCAATTGCTTTTAATGCTCTAGCCATAGCCGAAATAGGAGCATTAAGAGTACCAAGCAACATAGCGATAAGAACGTCTTTGCTAGGCAATTTGGACAATTCTTCGATTTCTTCCTTGGATTTGATTTGACCATTAACAATTCCGAATTTAACAGCCATTTTGTTTAAGTCTTTTGAATGTTTGCAGAAAACTTTAGCAGGAGCAACCTCGTCATTACTAAAAGCAACTGCTGTAGTTCCTTCGAACATCTTAGCATCATAATCTTTGATACCCATTTGATCAAGTACACGAGTCAAAATTCTGTTTTTCAAAACCTTGTAAGTAACACCATTCTCTCTAAACTCTCTTCTAAGAGCAGTATCTTCAGCAACGGTAATACCACGATAGTCAACAAAAACTATAGACTTAGCATCGCTCAAATCAGACTTGATTTCTTCAACTAATTGTTTCTTTAATTCTAAATTAGCGCTCAAAACTTCATCCTCCATTAGTTATTAAAAACAAAACATCTTATGCCCAACAAAGACATAAGATGTCGAAATCTTTCAATCTTTCCTCGGCAAGCGTATGCACATTATGACCAAAGGTCACTTGCTTTCTTAGGCAACAATATTCTATTTTCAAGTAGTATTATACACTACTAATATCTCGTTGTCAATAAAAACTTGCCATTTTTTTGGTTTTTTTGATAAAATTAATTATCCATATCTACAAACTCATCATATTTAATAACTTTGTCAAACACCTTTTTGTCAGTAATTTTGATAATTCTATTACAAACTGTTTGCATCAATTCTTGGTCGTGTGACGTCAAAAGCAAATTGCCTTTGTAATTTATCAACCCTTTGTTTAGAGCAGTGATGCTTTCCAAATCAAGGTGATTAGTTGGTTCATCAAATATTAGCAAATTTCCCGATGTAAGCATCATTTTGGCAAGCATACATCTCACTTTTTCGCCACCACTAATAACTTTTGCCTTTTTCAACCCCTCTTCTCCCGAAAAAAGCATTCTGCCTAGCCACGAGCGAAGATATGTTTGCTCTTGTTCTTTGGAAAATTGTCCAAGCCAATCCACCAAAGACAAATCACAATCATCAAAATATGAATTGAAATTTTGTGGAAGATAAGAATAAGTAATAGTTTTCCCCCACTTCACACTGCCAGAATAATCTTTGTCTAAACCTGCAATAATATTAAACAGGGCACTAATAGTAGTTGATTTATCGCTCACAATACCTATTTTGTCATTTTTGTTTACCGTGAAACTAACATTTTCAAATACTCCCGGTTTGGTCAAATTCTCAACAATTAAGATATCATTGCCTGCTTCCCTTTCCATCTCAAAATTAATATAAGGATATTTCCTAGTACTAGGTTTGATATCATTAATAGTTAATTTCTCCAATTCCTTTTTTCTACTAGTTGCCTGTCTACTCTTGCTAGCGTTAGCAGAAAATCTAGCGATAAATTCTTGCAATTCTTTGGCTCTTGCTTCCATCTTTTTATTTGCTTCTTTTTGTTGACGAAGCATCAATTGGCTAGTCTCGTACCAAAAGTCATAGTTGCCAAGGTAAATATTAATTTTGCCATAATCCACATCGCAAATGTGTGTACATACGTTATTCAAAAAGTGTCTATTGTGAGAAACGATTATTAAGATATTCTCAAAGTTAATCAAAAAATCTTCCAGCCATCTAACAGACTTCAAATCCAAGTTGTTTGTTGGCTCATCGAGAATCAATATGTCTGGATTGCCAAACAATGCTTGTGCCAAAAGCACTTTTACTTTGACGGAAGAATCAAGAGTCTCCATCATACTATAATGCAAAGAAGTATCCACACCCAATCCATTAAGCAAAATACCAGCATCGCTTTCTGCTTCCCAGCCACCAAGTTCGGCAAACTCTGCTTCCAAATCGGCAGCCCTCATCCCATCGGCTTCACTAAAGTCTGGTTTAGCATACAAAGCGTCTTTTTCTTTCATTATTTCAACTAGTCTTTTGTGACCATGCAAAACAGTGTCTATTACTGTGAAGTCATTGAAAGCTTCTTGATTTTGATTAAGCACCGACATTCTTTCACCGGGTGATACAACTACCTCCCCTTTTTGTGGTTGTAATTCTCCAGACAACACTTTCAAAAAGGTAGACTTGCCAGCACCATTAGCACCAATTATTCCATAGCAATTACCTTTGGTGAATTTCAAATTAACTTCATCAAAAAGTTTGTGGCTTCCAAATTGTACACATACATTATTTACTTGAATCATTAAACATTCCTACTTTATTCATTTTTTTGTTGCACTCAACATAATTATTGTATCCAAATTAAACATTAAAGTCAAGGCAAAAGCCAAGAATTAATTTATGTACAAATTTTTTGCACTTTGAGTATTTGCATATTTGCCAAAATGTGATATACTATATATAATAAAACTATTTTTGAGTATCAAAAAATAATTCAAAAGAAAGGAAATATTATGAATAAAAATATGACATTTGAATTTAATCATCCAAATTTGGGCAGTCTAATTACAACTATTTCTTCTGGTGAAAGTATTAGTCCTACTCAAGGAGTTGTACCTGCTACTCTTATCGTTAAACATCACGACAGTTCACAAGAATTTTTGTTTGAGCTATATACAATGTATGCTGGCAAAAATGATGTGTTAACAAATATTATTGGTGAATATTTGACCGATGACAAAAAATTGAGTTTGGGAGTAGATGAAATCGCCAAACAGATTGACACTATATATTCCAATTACGCACAAAAAAAGACCAAAAAATTCAATACTGAGTTCAAAGAAAATGATGGAATAAGTATTAAAACTATAAACAAAGACGCTCCAGATGACACTATGTATTCTGCCAATATAGTTATTCAAAATGTTAATGGAAAATTGTCTGCATATATTGATTCTCAAATGACCACAGAAGAATTTAGAAATCAAGGGCTTATGACCAAAGTTTTGGATGAATACCTACCTGCTTACTGCCAAAGGAACCAAATCGCAACCATTAGTCTAGAGGTAGGCGCACTTGACGGCGTTGACGTAGGGACATTGTCTAATATCTACAAAAAACGTGGCTTTGAAAAGCACGGCGATGTTTTCATCAAACAAGTGGCAAGAGAACAAGAAGATTATTTGTATTAATCAAATAATTAGTTCATTTGATTTTTAAAATCAAATTGTTTTGCTCTCGCAATTCATTTATATTCTTAAATAGACATAAAAAAAGTGCTACAAATTTTGTAGTACTTTTTTTGATTATTAATATTGAACTTTGATGCCAGGTCCCATAGTTGAAGACACTGAAACTGACTTAACATATGTACCTTTTGCAGCAGCAGGTTTTGCTTTGATAATAGCATCCATTACTGTTCTTAGGTTCTCTGCAAGTTTTTCTGCACCAAAAGAAACTTTACCAATCATTACGTGAATGATATTGTTTTTGTCAAGTCTGTATTCAACTTTACCAGCCTTGATTTCTGCAATAGCCTTAGCCAAATCTGTAGTAACTGTACCACTCTTTGGATTAGGCATCAAGCCTTTTGGACCCAAAACTTTTGCAATTCTACCAATAACAGGCATCATATCTGGAGTAGTTACACAAACATCAAAATCGAACCAATTTTGAGATTGAATCTTTGTAACCATATCTTCAGCACCAACATAGTCGGCACCTGCTTTTGTAGCGATATCAGCATTGTCACCTTTGGCGAAAACCAAAATTTTCTTTGATTTACCTGTTCCGTGAGGCAATACTACAACGCCTCTTACTTGTTGGTCGGCGTTTCTACCATCTACACCCAATTTTACGTGCAATTCAACTGTTTCGTCAAATTTAGCACTTGCAGTTTTAACTGCTAGGTCTAGAGCATCTGCTACTGTATATAGAGTAGCCTTGTCTACTAATTTAGCAGACTCTGTGTATCTTTTACCTTTCTTCATATTTTTCTCTCCTTGTGGTTTTAGTGAATAAATTGAAACTAAAATTTTTATTCTCCCACTTAATCAATTACCGTAACACCCATACTTCTGCAAGTACCTTCAATCATACTCATTGCTGAGTCAAGGTCTGCTGCGTTTAGGTCAGGCATTTTTAATTCTGCAATTTCTTTGATTTGTGCTTTTGTAATCTTAGCAACTTTAGTTTTGATACTATTTGCAGAACCACTTTCGATTCCACAAGCCTTTTTAATCAAAACGGCTGCTGGTGGAGTTTTTAGCACAAATGTGAAACTTCTATCAGCGTAAATTGTAACTACAACTGGAATAATAAGACCAGCCTTGTCTTGAGTTTTGTCATTGAAATCTTTGACAAAAGATGGAATATTAATTCCGTATGGTCCAAGACCACTACCTACTGGAGGTGCTGCTGAAGCCTTTCCTGCTGGTAATTGCAATTTTACAACTGCTGTAATTTTTTTATCTGCCATTGTTTTCCTCCTGCCAATTAATCTTTTGGCATATGTGGTATAAATGAAATGCAGTGCATAAATATTTACATTTCTCCCACTATATTTTAAATGGATAATCCATATAAAACCTAATTAAATTTTTCTAACTTGTTCAAGTCCCAAATCTACAGGGGTCTCTCTTCCAAACATCTCTACTACAACTTTGCATTTAGCATTCTCAATATCTACTGCAATAACAGTACCGATAAAGCCATTCAAAGCACCTTCCAAAACTTCGACTTTGTCATTTTCGGTAATACTAATATCCACGACCGTATTTTTCTCAAGCCTCATTTTGTGTATTTCGTCATCAGTCATAGGAAGAGGTCTACCTTTTGGGCCAACGAAACCAGTGATTCCTCTAGTTCTAGTAACTGCGTGCCAAATATCATCGCCATAAATCATTTTTACCATAATATATCCCGGCATAACTTTGCGAGAAACTATTTTTTGTTTGCCATTCTTTTCTTCTACAACATCTTCCATAGGAATTACTATGTCAAAAATTCTTTTTTGCAAATTATATTTGTCAATAACAGTTTCCAAATTTTCTTTGGCAACATTTTCGTAACCAGAGAATGTATGCAAAACATACCATTTGGCACTTTCTTTTTCACTATCCACAACCTGTTCGGTAGTATCGTCTATCAAATTACCATTATTTGTAGATACCACTTGAGCTTCAATTGCTTCTTCACTAATAGAAGATTCGATTACTGGAGAAATTGGAGATTCTTCTTCAGCAATTAATTCTTCATTCTCAATCAATTCTTCGTTTTCCAAAAAAATTCTCCTTATAATTTGATTATTAAGGCATCAATAATTTATTTACTAAACTAAACAATTTGTCTACGCCAAAAAGCAAAAGTGTACAAATAGCCACAACAGAAATAACCACACAAGTATTCTTGCAAACTTGACCAAAGCTAGGTTTAGAAACTTTTTTTAATTCGCTCCAAACCTCAGAAGCTTTTTTGCCAAGTGTCTTTTTGTCTGATTTTTGTTTTTTGCTTTGTTTTGTTTTTTGTTTTGAATTATCTACTTTAGCATTTTTCTTATTCTTTTTATCTACATCTGGAACAATTACTTCTTCAGCCTCAACTGTTTCAGTCTGTACATTTTTTTTAGCCATATTCAAACTTCCCTTAAACATTTATTTATTTTGTTTCTTTGTGAACAGTATGCTTTTTGCAGAATTTACAATATTTCTTTACTTCAATTCTATCTGGATCATTCTTCTTATTTTTTTGGCTATCATAATTTCTTTGTTTGCATTCTGTACAAGCAATAATAATATTATCTCTCATATCTATTCTCCTTCGAGTTTTTCTTTGCGAGTAAATTTTAACATATTGACGATACCTTTGTCAATATCTTCACAATAAAAAATAGAGTCGCAAGTTCTAATTCAACCCTATTAATTTACCTTATATATAATATAATATATATTTGACCAAAAATCAAGCATTTTTCACAATTTATTTATTTTTCTCTTGACAATTTTTTATTTGAAAAAATATCAATACCCCCTAAAATATTTGAGGTATTGATATTTCTTTACATTGTCTTTTCGTCATTATCCTTTTCTTCTTGATGTTTTTCAAGATAATCAAACAAAACAGAAAACCTGTCTTTTCTCAATTTTGGATTTCCAAGAAATTCTTCACCAACTCTTTCTTCGTTATTTTGGTTATTTTCTACAATGTTTTCATTAAACTCTTCATTTTCATTATAGTTTATCTCTTCTGGCACATCAAAATTGATTTCTTTATTTTCATCAAAATTAGATTCTTCCACCATATCAAAATTAGGTTCTTCTTCTAAATCAAAATTATTAGGTTCTTCCACTGTTTCTTCTATATTGTTTTCTGGCAATTCTTCGTCAATAGTTTCTTCAGAAGTTTCCCTACTATCTACAAGCTCGTCTTCTGATATGCTTTCTTCAATACTTTCAGAATTGTCTTTTATGCTATCCTCGCTAAGTCTTGATAATCTATCTGTGATATTGAAAACTCTATCATTTTGGCGAGATTTATGAAAGTCTGCTTGGCTATCAACAAATTCTTGAGATATGTCGCTCTCAATAGTTTCATCATTCTGTTCACTAATAACATCCTCTTCTCTTTCGTCTAGCGATTCAGTTTTTCCATAACTTTCTTTCATTGTGGACATCAATTCTTCCATTGTCAAAGACTTTTCGTTTGATGTGTTTTGATTTTCTTCATCTATTTGATTTGAACTAACTTCTTCCACCTCGTACACTGGATTTTCAAAAGCATCATCAATTTCGTTTGTGTTTTCATTATTGGTAACTTCAGTGTTTTGGCGTGGAGCATTATCGAAAGATGCATTCATTTGATTTAATTTTGTGCGATCTTCAGGATCAAGAAGATCAATTGCTTTTTGTTCAATTTTGTCATTCAATTTGTTTATACTATCCACAAAAGTATCCAAATGCTCTTTTGTTAGATTATTAAATTGATTCTCTTGTTCAACAAATATCTCTTTTGTTCCCGACACACTTTCTATGCAAGAATCTAACAACTCATTCAAACATTTATAATTCTTCTCTTTCAAAAAAACATCTTCTATCAATTCGTAACGACTATTAAAGACATCCAAAACAGCCTGACTAAACTCATTTTCCGCCTTGGTAAGCAGTGTTAGTCGTGCAGTAAAGTATTTGCCGTATGCATCAAGCATCTTTTCGTCGGACAATTTGTCCAAAAGAAGCATATATGCCTTTTTGGCAAGAATATAACTATCTTCCAATTCCAAATCGTCTAGTGACTTTCTTTCCTTGCCCTCATCATCAATATCGGAACCATCCGTAATATTAAATTTAATATATGCTTGGTCTATAAAATCACCAACATCACTTGAAAAATCGGCAATTTTTGTTTTGATTATATTTTGGATATATCCGTTGATTTTGTCAACATCCTCCAAAACATACAAAGACGCTATAGCTTTGTTATTATCGTCTCTAGTTTTCTCAAAAGTTAATTCAAAGGCGATTTCGCCATAGCCTAATAAACTACCAAAACAAAAAACAGAATTGTCATATGATTTCTTTTTGAATTTCTTTAGTTCTATCAATTCATTGACAATTTGTGGAGCGATAGAATAATGACCATTGTCGTCATATTCGCCCAAAAGATTGTTTTTGAAAATATCAACCTTTTCTGTAACAAAATTGTCTTGAGTCTCTTTTCTTGTGAATGTTTCCATAATATCATCCTCAAATGTATACTTTTATATTGTTTATTATAGCAAAAATTATTTAACTCATCAAATAAATTATACAATCAAAACAGCAAATAGTGAATTTTTTGAAAAGAAAAAACACATTAGATGACTAATGTGTTTATTTCTTTTTGATTACTCGATAATTGAGCTAACAACACCAGAACCAACTGTTCTACCACCCTCACGGATAGCGAAACGCAAACCTTGCTCGATAGCAATTGGAGTGATAAGTTTGATTGTCATTCTAACGTTGTCACCTGGCATAACCATTTCAACTCCCTCTGGAAGTTCGATAGTACCAGTAACGTCTGTTGTACGGAAATAGAATTGAGGTCTGTAACCATTGAAGAATGGAGTATGACGACCACCCTCTTCTTTCTTCAATACGTATACTTCAGCTGTGAAGTGAGTATGTGGATGAATAGAAGCAGGTTTAGCAAGAACTTGTCCTCTTTCGATTTCATTTCTTTGTACACCTCTTAAAAGCAAACCAACGTTGTCGCCTGCTTCAGCTTGGTCT
>CAYPKM010000014.1:11472-26102 GCA_964411325.1 uncultured Christensenella sp. | reverse complement strand
CCCCCCCCGAAATACATATTTTTCATCGAAAAACTCCTTTGTTTAGCCGTTTTTTTAAACATTAATAATTTTTATTTTTTTGCACTTGTTTGTCCAATTTTGACACGTTTATTCACATCAAATTTTATAAATGACAAACCTTAATTTAATGACCTTCAAAAGAAATAACATCGCATAGTTTTCATTATTAATATTTACTAATGTTTAATTTTTATTAACAATTAATATTGTAACACAAAGCAAACAAATAGTCAAAGACAACGCCTATAGTGGCAGATATTTTTTGAAGACATCACTGCCATCAAACACATACATTTTATCAAAGGAGGAGAACATATATTTATTCAAAAGAAATTTTGCTTGAGGCAAGTTGTCAAATGGGAAAATCACAGATATTCCACAAGAAGTACTAAGTTCTCTAGGCGTACTAATCGTTTTGCATCTAACCCCCATTCTTTTCAAAAAACTTGCCATTTGCATTGTATGACTTCTATTAGAAAAAACCGCTATAATATTTTTCATAATTCACTCCACAAAAAACATTTCTATTTCATAATATTTAATATATCAAAAAATTGTTAAAGGAGAAAATCTTATGATATATTTAGACAATAGTTCCACTACTCACCAAAAGCCATTTTCCGTCAAACTCTCGCAAATTTTAAGCATTACCAAATATAGTTACAATCCCAATAGAGTGGGATACAAGCAAGCCTTGTCTCTTAGCGAAAAGATTTTTAATTGCAGAGAGATGCTAGCCCAGAGCATAAACACCACCCCCGACCAAATTATATTTACCAGTGGTTGCACAATGGCACTAAATATGGCAATACTGGGCACACTCAAGAAAGATGGACACATAATAACCACCATCTTTGAGCACAATAGCGTGCTTAGGACTTTGGATAGAGCGAGACAACTTAGCAATATTTCATACACAATACTCGAGCCCAACAAAAACGGACAAATATCCACAAGCGATATAGTCAAAAATATCAAGCCCAATACTTATATGATAATAATCAATCACACAAGCAATGTGACAGGTGCTACACAAAACATAGAAGCGATTGGCAAAATTTGCAAAAAGCACGACTTAATGTTTTTGGTAGATTGTGCACAAAGTTTTGGTCACGAAGACATAGATATGAAGAAAATGAATATCAATATGCTAGCAATAGCTGGACACAAAGGTCTGTATGCACCCACAGGAATTGGCGTACTTGCAATAAGTGGCGCCAATGTCAAACCACTAATATATGGAGGCACTGGCACATATAGCGATAGCACCAAACAACCACTAGATTATCCCGAGGGGCTAGAGAGTGGCACACACAATGTTCCGGGTATTCTAGGATTGTATGCTGGGTTAAAATTAGTTTTGAAAAACAAAGAGAAAATCAACAAAAAAATAACAAACATAAGCACTTATCTTTTGAGCGAAATGAACAATATAAAAAATGTGAATGTGTATAATCATAGTGCCAAGTCAGGAGTAATATCATTTACGGTCAAAAACAAAGATAGCGTAGAAGTATCTCAAATACTAGAAGAAAGATACAAAATACAGACTAGAAGTGGACTTCATTGTGCACCACTTGTTCACAAATATTTTAAGACTATCAAAAACGGAATGACTAGAGTAAGTCTATCGTATTTTACCAAAAAGTCTGATGCCAAGAAATTTGTAAAAGCACTTAAAAAAATTGCATTTGAATAATGCAATTTTTTTCATAATAGTCGTAGTTTGTTCAAATCGAGATATCCATATCCCTCTTTGTTTTTGTCACCGGTAATTTTCGTGCAAGATTTAATAAGCATATATTTAATTTGGTCAGGGCTAAATTTAGGATTGATATTAAGGAGCATACTTGCAACCCCCGCAACCATTGGAGTAGATACACTAGTCCCCGACATCTTGGTATAGAACATTTTGTTTTTGTCAAAGACATTGGTCGAAATAATATCCACACCGGGCACAACAAGGTCGGGCTTGTAATAATTATATACCGGACCTCTACTGCTAAAGTCTGCCACAGAGATGCCATCATCAATACTATCTAGCGACCCCACGGTTATCACTTTTTTGCTAGCACCGGGAGACATAATCGTACCACTCTCAGGTCCACTATTTCCACCAGCACACACCACAGTAATTCCGCTGTTCCAAAGAACCTCTACACCAAAAATCAAGGGGTCATTGCCGTAGTCATAAATACTACCAAAACTCATACATACAACTTTGATATTATATTTTTGATAATTATCAATTATCCACTGCATTGCTTGTAATATTCTAATGGAGGTAGTTTCACCATCATCATCTAGTGCTTTTATGACAATTATATCACAGTTTGTGTCAAATCCAGCATATTTGTCCACAATTCCACCACCTGCAAAAATACCACTAACAAACGTGCCGTGACCATTGTCATCATATGGCGAGTTACTTTGATTTATCAAATCAATAAACTTTATTATTCTATTTCTACCCAAACAAAAATCCATATGAGGATATATTCCCGTATCAATTATTACAACACTATGTCTAATATTAGATAGCGAATATTTTTCCAAAGCATCTGTATTCAAAAACTTTTTTGATGCGTAAACTAGACTATTAACGTGTGCATTACTTGCTACAAATTTTACACAATTAAGCCTCGCGATACGAAAAAGATTTGACACATCACACTCAATTGCAAAGCCAGAAATCAAAGGCAATTCCACATAGTTTTTGCAGAGTTTTTGTAGTCTTTCTTTTGTTGTCAAATATTCATTTGACATTATTATACATTCTAGGCTTTCATCACTGAACTTTTGCATTTTTATTTTTTCAAGCAATCTCTTATCAATTTTTTCAAACATTTTTCACTATATCCAAAATATTATTTAAACTTGCAATTTGCTCATCTGAAAGATATGGTGCAATAGTATTTTTGAGAGCAACTAGACTTTCTTCATTCAATTCACCCTTTCGCTTTTTGGCAATCGTCATTTCCAAAAATTTCTTCATCAAATCATCACTACCAAGCCTGCTATATTTATCAATCAATTCTTCCAAATCTTCATAGTTATTTTGATTTGATTTTTTATTTTCGAATGCATTCCTTTCACCATTTCCCACACTATTCAAATTTTCATTAACTTTATTTTTGTTTTCACCCGAAATATAATCACTAAATTTTTTCATCACTTTCCCCCTTCACCAATGGATTTTCAAAAATAATATTTATTTATATATTATGAATTGAAACATTCAAAAGTTCTACACAAATCTTGACACCCAAATCATATACAATATAATAATTGGAGGTTTTAATGGAAAACGATTTCTATTCAAACACAAATTCTAATAGCAATATTCCAAAAGAGATTTTGGATCAATATCCCTATGGGCAATTTCCACAAAGATACACAAGATCAGGACAAGAGGCAATTCGCAAACAATCAGAAAGTAGATTTTCTTATACACAAGAAATCCAACCACAAAAACCTCCCCAAAATTTGGGAACCAGCCTAAACTCGATACTCCCATTTATCCAATTTTTGTCGGGTGGCAAAAAAAGTCAAAAAGATATAATGCAATTATTTAGCAAGATTATTTTCAAAGACAATCCAGATATGCAAAAGTTGTTTTCGCTAATCCCCTCTATCAAGGGTCAAGATTACACTCCACAGAGCGACTTTCCCAATACAAACAAAATAGAAATCAGTTCGCTCAAAAAAATTGAATAAAAAAAGACAACTAAGAATTCCTTAATTGTCTGTACAAATATTTACTTCTCTTCATCTCTTAGTGAGCCGTACTCCAAATGCTTACTTGCATATCCAAACGCTTTGGCTACATCCTCGCTATCTGTCATAATAATAGCAGTCGCATCATTAGATTTAATTAATGCCTTTAGGCTTTTGATTATCTTATCTTTTTCTAGAGTGGATAGTTTGTCAAAAACATCATCTATCAGAAACAAATCCACATTCCTAACAGACAGCCTTGCAATAGCCACTTTCAATCTTTCCAAGTAGTTTAGTTCTCTTACTTTTTTGTTTTTGACATAATCCAGCCCGTATTCAATTAATGCATTATTTACTTTGACACTCAAAAAGTCGTCGTTTTTGTTTCTAATCTTTAATACATACTCAATATTTTGTTTAACAGATTTGTTTTCAAGGAATGCAAAGTTTGCCGGCAAATACCCTAGTGATATATCGTTCTCAAAATCAATCTTTTCCAAACTAATATTTTTGATAAAGATATTACCCTTTGCCATAGGCTCCAAACCCACAATTGTTCTAAGCATTGCAGTTCTGCCACTTTCTTTGTTTCCAACGATTGTCAATCTTTGCCCTTGTTTCAATTCCAAATTAATGTCGTTTAGTGTATAAAATTCTTTGGTAAACGACACATATAAATGTTCTAATCTTAACATCACAACCTCACTTAGATATATTTTACTAAATATTTG
The DNA here is from genome assembly GCA_964411325.1 of uncultured Christensenella sp. Lineage (GTDB taxonomy): Bacteria > Bacillota > Clostridia > Christensenellales > UBA1242 > UBA11490. The sequence continues at coordinate 21,633 of CAYPKM010000014.1, read as the reverse complement.
AAAATATGACAACTAAATAAAAATAGTTAAATTCATTAATGCAAATTAATTGTTTTTTTTATATTAATGATATATAATTATTTTTAGTTTAAGGAGATGATTATTTTATGATAAGTTTTGGTACAAATGGTTTTAGAGCAACAATGTCTGAGGATTTTACAAAATCAAATGTTCAAAAAATCACTCAAGCACTATGCAATATTATCAAAAAAGAAAAATACACAAAGCCCGTTCTTATAGGCTACGACAAAAGATTTATGTCAGATTACTTTGCCAAATGGTGCGCAGAAGTACTTGCTGGTAACAAAATCAATGCACTACTTTTTGACACTCCAGTTCCTACACCTGCAGTATATTTTGGAGTTAAAAAAGAAGACTTGGATTTCGGAATTATGATAACTGCTAGCCACAATCCATACATTTACAATGGCTACAAGATTGCTACCAAAGGTGGCTATGACGCTAGCGAAGAATTCACCAAAAGACTAGAATTGCTTGCAAACAAACAAAAGAAAGTAAAGTCGCTAGATTTGGAACTAGCAAGAAAGCAAGGTCTTGTCAAATCTTTTGATAATTCCAATGAATACATCAAGAATTTGGACAAATTCGTTTCCAAAAATCTTAAAGGAAAAACAACCAAAATATTATTTAATGCTATGTACGGCGTTACAGGTAATTCTGCCAAATTATTTGCTAAACATTACAAACTAGCCAATATGGATATTATCAATGACGAAAGCGACCCCTATTTCCACCACATTCTTCCTTGCCCTATTGAGGAAAATTTGGAAGACTTCAAAAAGCAAGTTGTTAGAGGTAGATACAAAATAGGTCTTGCGTGCGATGCAGATGGAGATAGACTAGGAGTAATTGACGAACAAGGCAATTACTACAACAATAATATAATTATGGCAATTATTTATTATTATCTAGCCAAATATCGCAATATTACAGGCGACGTTGTTAGAACTTATTCTACTAGCACTATTTTAGACGACCTTGCTAGACAATTCGGATGTAAATGCTATGAAACCCCTATTGGAATCAAATGGGTTACAGCCAAAATGGCAGAAACAAACGCATTGTTTGGTGGAGAGAGTTCAGGTGGACTTACCATCAAAGGATATATTCCTAGCAAAGATAGTATGATTTCCATCGCATTGCTTTTGGATGCAATTACCACAATCAACAAACCTATTAGCAAAATTGTAGAAGAAGTCAAGGAATTTGCCGGATACATCTCTACATATGTCGAAGGCAATTTGGTTGTGAACGACCGCAAAAAGTTTATGAAAATTTGGAAAAAGAAAAATCCTAATTTCTCGTACAAGCCAAAAGACATTATTCGCGATGACGGCGTCAAATATATTTTTGAAGGTGGCTGGATTCTTATTAGATTTTCTGGCACAGAAAATTTACTTAGATATCATATCGAGTTCCAAACTGAAATCGAATGCGAAAGAAACGAAAAAACAATTATCAATTTCGTTGATTGCATAAACAAAAATAAAAAGATAAAATAACAAAAAAAATTCAAACATATAGACCAAAAACCTATTGTTTGAATTTTTTTATTACACATTTAAATATTTTTATACATTCAAGTAACCCGTGAAATGAATTGTTCCACCAATAAAATCAAAGAAACAACTTTGCTTGCACAATTCTTCATTCTCTGATGATGCAGTAGGAAAATACTGATAATTCTCACTTGCTTGTACTTTGTCACCACCATATTCTGGCACTAGTCCCGAAATCTCACCACTAATATTTCCTTGTGCCTTGAATTTGAATGGCGTTTGGTAATTTTTTGTAGGCATATATATTATTGCCGAACTATCTTTGTGCAAATTTACTTTGTGTTGGAAAACGTCATTTTCATTAAGTTCACCCTTGATTTCTTTGTAAGTAATCTCAACTGCCGATGAGCCATAAGTTGTTACAAGCAATTTATTTACTTTGTTTTCCACGACAATCTCGCCATCTGTATTCTCTATTTGTGTATATACTCCTTGAATATATTCACCCTTGCTCTTAACATTAATATCACCCTTGGTAGATACAAATCTAGCATTCTTCAAATAAGAATCAACGGTGATATTGCCGAAATAAGTAACAATATTTATATCGTCGGTTGTGCTTGTAATAGACACATTTCCGTGTTCACTCTGAAGGGTTGCATAACTATTTAGTTTGCCAATTGTAATGTCTCCATAGGTTGTAACTATTCCTGTTTTGCCAGATATTTCATCTATGAGTACGTCACAATTCTCTGTAACAATTGTATTCTCAGCTCCATCTGGCGTAGTTATCTTAGTTATATCAAAAAAGCCATTTTCGCTAATAAACTTAAACCCCGAATAATCTGTTGTTATACTTTCTGCGTTTAATTTGACATTTTTGCCCGTTACATCAAAAGAACCTTTGACATTACTAAAAGAAAACGTCCCTTTATCTGCTTTTAATTTGATTGTAGAAGAGACTTCCAAATTATTAACAGCGGTTATATCAAAATATCCTCTATCAGTCGACAAATTCAAAGAGTCCAATTTAAGATTTGTAACTCCATCATTAGACTTCATACCAATAATTCTTGTTTTCCCTTTTTGTGTAGAAATTGTAAGATTTTCCAGATTCATCACAGCACTATCACTTCCAACCTCCACTTCACCCGAAGTAGTAGACAAAAGCAAAGATGTTTTAATTTCGCTTGGAATAGAAATGCTTACATAAGAGTCATTATTTGAAATCCATCCAGAAGGCTCTGTAATAGTAAGATTAACTTTAAGAGTATTGCCCACTTTGGATATATTCTTAATTAATTTGTATTCTGTAATATCTTTAGTTATACCAAAGACACTTTTTGAAAATTCATAAGTAATTTTGTCATTATCACTAGGTTTAACTATCACCGAAAATTGTTTGGAACTACAATTAATATCTATATCAGAAATTTCCCCATAATTCGACAGCTCCACAATTGTTCCCGAATCTCTCGCACTACCGTGAATAACGCCAATACTTGCTATCCTAAAACTTGGAAAGAAATACATCCCAACAAACAATATAATTGCAATGCCAAAAAGCATAGCAAGAACAATTCCCACATAAATAAGTAAACCTTTTAATGCTTTCATTTTCAAAAAACTTACCTTTATTTCTATTTTTATACTTTTAGTATATATTAATTAACGTTTTTTTGCAATTACTTTTTAACCAAAAAAGCATACAAAATACATTGTATGCCTTCAAAATTTATATATTTATTCCAAAATTGCTTTAATCCTTCTTACTCCACTAGAAGAAGCTTCTTCTTTTTTGATTTTGAACTTGCCTAATTCTTTTGTATTTTTAACGTGTGGGCCTGTGCAAATTTCTTTGGAAACATCACCAATAGAATATACGGTAACCACATCTGGGTATCTATCCAAAAACTGATGTTCTGCCCCCTCTTCTACTGCTTGCTGTTTAGGCATCTCTGCACATACAACATCCAAACCTTGAGCAATCCACTCATTCACAAGAGACTCTGTTTTTGTCAATTCTTCCATTGTCATTTTGTGGTCACAAGCAAAGTCAAATCTAAGCCTTTCTGCAGTGATATTAGACCCCATTTGGTGAGAAGTCTCGCCCACAACTCTCTTTAATGCAGAATTTAGAAGGTGTGTTGCTGTATGATATTTGGTCTCCATTTCTCCATTGCCACCCAAGCCACTTTTGAATGCTCCAGCACTAGTCGTTCTTGCCAATTCCTGATGCTCTTCAAAAGCCTTTTTGAAACCATCTTCGTCTACACTCAAGCCTTTTTCATTAGCCATTTCCACAGTCATTTCTATAGGAAATCCAAATGTATCATACAGTCTAAAAGCAGATTTGCCACTAATTATTTTGTCTTCCGCCTTTTCGACATACTCACTATTTGTCTTTTTCAAAAATTCAATTTTCTTCTCAATTCCACTACAAAGTTTCTCAAATTCTTTGGTTCCAACTTCTATGGTCTTATTGAATTTGTCTACTTCCAAATTAATTTGAGTAATGATGTATTCACTCTTTTCTTTCAAGTTTGGATATGCTTCACAATACACTTCATCAATGTATATTTTGCACAATTGGGCAAGTTTAGCAGTATCTAGTCCTATCTTTCTTGCGTGCCTTATAGCCCTTCTAAGAAGTCTTCTAAGGATATAACCAGCACCAACATTACTAGGAGTAATGCCTTTTTCATCGCCAATTAGCATAAGCGAAGTTCTCATATGGTCAGCAATTATTCTAATAGATTTGGTAGTACTTTCGTCTTCACCATACACAATGTTCAATTCTTGCTCGATATATTTAATTACTGGCAAAAACAAATCTGTCGTGTATACATCTTTCAAGCCATTCAAAAACATCAAGAGTCTTTCAAACCCAAAACCTGTATCAACATTTTTATTCTTAAGAGGCTTGTATCCATTCTCTAATTTTTCATATTGCATATACACATCGTTGCCAATTTCCACCAGCCTTCCACAATCGCAAGTAACATCGCACTTATCGCAACATTTATCTTGATTTCTAGGATAAAACCATTCATTGTCTGGCCCACAAGGAGTTCCAGTAGTACCAGTCAACTCCCACCAATTGTCTTCTTTGTTCAAAAAGAAAATGTTTTCCTTCTTTATGCCTAATTCTTGCAAATACCCTGCCGTTTCATCATCTCTAGGAGCACTCTCATCACCTGCAAAAACAGTTGCACAAATTTTGTCTGCTTCAAACCCAAATTTGCTGGTCAAAAGTTCAAAAGTCCACGCAGTTTTCTCTTTCTTGAAGTAATCACCCAAACTCCAGTTGCCCATCATCTCAAAAAAAGTACAATGACTCTCATCACCAACAGTATCAATATCTATAGTCCTTACGCAACCTTGTATATTACAAAGTCTTGTTCCCTTAGGGTGCTTTTCGCCCAATAGATAAGGCATTAATGGTTGCATTCCTGCTACATTAAACATAACACCAGTAGTACCATCACCAATTAGTGATACAGCCCCAATATTTGTGTGTCCTTTGCTTTCATAAAATTTAATCCAAGTATTTCTTAATTCTTTTGATGTCATTTTGTTCATAATCTAAAATCCTATTCCATTGCTTGAAAATTTCGACTAAATTAAGCAAAAAATTGCACATTTGCATAATAGTCAAAAATATTCAAAATTCTTTATTTTTTTACAATGACAATTCTAGCATATTTAGATAAATTTATCAAGAGAAATACAAATAATAAACAAAGATAATATCAATTTTTTCTTTCCTTGTATCCCACAAACACGAAATAAGAAAGAATGAGTGATGTCTGAACTCCAACAAATAGTATTAATGCGAGCCCCGTTTGAACACCAAGAGATTGCACTTGTAAAGAACTATCAAAGCCTATAATATCCAAAAGCACTCCTACTATCAATTGTGCTATGGAATTACCAATATTACTAGCAAAAGTCATAGTTCCGCTATAAGTCGCTATTCTGTTTTCGCCATCTGCCGTCACTTCATCAATTAAATCGCCATATATAGATGATGGCAAACAATACAATGCACCACTCCCTATCCCACAAATAAAGATTGATATCAACATCAAATAATAAGAAACATTATATATATCAATTCTGAATATGAATATCACGATTACGCCAAAGACGGCAAGAATTGTAATGAGTATACCTATAATTAGAGCATTTTTCTTCTTCCTTTTGTTGGCAATTGCCACCCACAAAGGTTGACTTATTATAGTCCCTAGCATTAGAGTCAAAAGCAAATAGGTTATTTGACTAGAAGAATAAAAAAACGAATATGTGAAAAAATGCAATCCTACGCTACACAAAAACACAGTGGCAATAGAAGACAAGACGTATCCCACAATTATTCTACAAAGTCTTTTATTTTTGAAAGCCAAAAAGAAATTCCCAATTAGTGTTTTTAACGAGAACTTCTCTTTCTTGGCTACACTACGTGATTTATTCGAATTTTGCATAGTATCCTGTTTGGGGATTGTGAGTAGTGATGATATCAGTCCAAATATTAGACATATAATGGTTGTTACAATTGCTATACTTATATACCCCTTGGGGTTTAATTGTCCTACAGGATATTCTTCGGTATTTGGCAAAAACACCAAAAGAAGTACACTCGGGATAATAATTCCTATCAAATAAAATATTGTACTTATCGCATTAATCTTGGTTCTATCATTGCAAGAAGTTGCCAATTCATTACCCAAAGCCGAATAAGGAGTCGCAAACATCGTATTAAATGTTTCTAATAAAAGTAGGCTTAGCAATATCCATACGAATTTCAAAGCCACACTTATAGAATTAGGAATACACCAAATAGCAATGTTTGTTGCTGACATTCCAATGGTGGCAATGAGCATATATCCATTTCTATGCCCAAACTTTCCTAATGGATATTTGTCACTAATATATCCTACAATCGTATCGCTTAGCCCATCCCAAATAGTACTAATTGCTATTGTAATGCCCACAAGTGTTCCACTTATGCCAAGCACACTTGTAGCAAAGAACATAAAAAAGTTGGACACTGTCTGTCCTATTACGCTATATCCTAGATTTCCCATACCATAGAAAAGTTTTTTTGACACAATAACACCTTAAAATATATTTTTGACGAAAAAAAAACAAGTATTCAAATATTTCAAATACTTGCAAAATTTCTATTCAAAAATATCTAGTAACTCGTCTTCTTCACTAATAGGTTGCATATCCACACTATTTGGTTCCTCAATTGGTGCTTCACTAGGTGCTGGAACATCTTCCATAATAGGCTCTTCCACACTCTCTTTTGGTTTGCTTTCAAAGTCTGGAGCACTTTCTTCTAGGCTTTGGGCATTAGCATCCTTTTCCAAATTCAAGAAAGACGTAATAGAACCTACCCACTTGGTCTTGATAGTCTCACACTTACCACTTCTATTCTTGGCAATTATAATCTCAGCAATGTCTTGTTCTCTCTCGTTCTGAGGGATGTCATTATACATATCGCTTCTATATATAAACAAAACCATATCGGCATCTTGTTCAATAGAACCAGACTCTCTTAGGTCGCTTAGCATTGGTCTATGGTCTTTTCTTGTCTCGCTCTGTCTTGACAATTGCGAAAGTAGAATTATAGGAATTTCCAATTCTCTGGCAGCCATTTTCAAAGTTCTAGTTATTTCACTTATTTCTTGAGTTCTATTCTCTCTACTTTTTTCGCTACCTTGCATCAATTGAAGATAGTCTATCATCAAAATATCTAAGCCCTTTTCTCTTTTTAACTTACGGCATTTGCTCAAAATATCAAGTGGAGACTTTGAAAAGCCCTCGTCTATGTAAATATTACTTTCATTAAATTTCTTGCCAGCAGCAAGCACTGCTTCCCACTCCTTAGGATTCATTTCTCCTTTTAAAGCCTTTCCCATATCGACATATGCCAGCGAACATATTGACCTAGAAGAAATCTCTTCTTTGGACATTTCTAGCGAAAATATAGCACATTTCTTGCCACATTTAACTGCCGCGTGATTTATCATATTCATTCCAAGAGAAGTTTTTCCACAGCCGGGTCTGGCAGCAATCAAAATCAATGCACCTTTCTGAAATCCATTGGTAATCTTGTCTAGTCCATATATTCCACTAGGAACGCCCCTAATAGAGCCTTTGTTTTTTTGTAATTCTTCAAAGTTTCTAATAGCATTGGCAACACCCACACTAATATGAGTAAGCCCGCCCCTATCTTCTTTTTCTCCAATTTTGAATATGTTTTGCTCAGCAAAGGACAAAGCATCTTCTTTGTTTATATCTTCATAAGATTTGTTGATAATATCTTGACCAGCAGTTATCAATTGTCTAAGCACGCTATCGTTTTTGACAATATTCATATAATGTTCATAATTACTAGCACTAGGAATAACATTTGTTAGATTAATCAGATACTCAGCACCACCGACACTTTCAAGTAGTCCATTCTTCTCCAAATTTTCTGTAATAGTCACAAAGTCAATAGGAGAATTATTATTAAAGACTTTGGTCATAGATGCAAATATTAATTTGTGTGTCTCAGAATAAAAATCATTTTCTTTAAGAGTGGAAACAATATTGAAACTAGCATCTTGGTCAATAAAAGCACAGCCCAGAACACATTGCTCTGCTTCTATGCTATGAGGAAGCACCCTTGCATCATTTATCTTTTTGTTTATTTGTTTCGTCGCCATTTTTTTCTCCCTCTTTTGCTTGTTTCTCTTTCAACTTCTTTTCTCTTTTTGCTTTGTAACTTTGTTCCAAAATTTCATTTTTTCTTTTTTGCAATTGCTCTCTCGCCTTTATTTTTGCTTCAAGTTTTGCATCTTTTTTTTCATAAATTTTATTTGATATTATATTGCCTATTAGCACAAAAACCAAAAGTATAATAACATCCAAAAGGATTGTTAGCCAACTTTTCATATCACTTGCCACAAAAATATTAAACAAAACCACAAGAGGGAAAGATATTAGAAAAATTATTAGATATTTAATCGCACTTCTTTTTCTTTTTCGTTTATCAAAAAAATACTCATTCATTTCTTAAATCCTTTTTTTCTATTATTTGAACAATTTGTCCACGACTTTTCTTCTTGATAACTACAAATGCCACAATAGCAACTATTATTGATATTATCAGAGCAATAATATACCAAGTAGAGGAATTGGCTGTAATCTTGTATATCGATATCTCAAAGTCTTCAGTTTTGTCATTCAAATTCCACTTTAACCAGGTCAAATCGCCTACCACTCCACTTTCGTCGGCATTGCTCTTTAGCCTATCATCTGGATATGCAAATTCTTGGCTAATACCGACATCTTCCATCCCATATTTGTTCAAGAAAAATTCTCGATATTCTTTGTAGTAATTGGTGCCATTGTATTCAAAATCTTCTATAGATTGATCTATTCCTACACTTTTTAGGATTGAATATTTGATAATAAACAATCCGTATTCATTTTCTTCGTAATCGGTATTCAAAATATTATTAATAAATGGTCCTTTGTCTTCCAAAAATTGTTTGTACTCAAAGTCTTCTGCTTCGGCATAACCATAGAACAATCCAAACATCTTCCAATCACTAAATTGAATACTTAATGTTATCTCGTTTTTGGCAACCTTGCTTACTTCTACTGCAATCCCCTTTTTGACAGCATCATACAAATCTGGATATTCTCCAAATTGCTCTTCCTTCCAATTATCAACACCCCATCTAAACGAAATCATATCACTATTAATCTTTCCCATAACTTCATTCAAATCTTTGCCTGCTTTATTAACCTTTGATTCATCAAGAGTTATTCGGATTTTATCAATTATAGTATTTGAACTATCTATTGCTCTCATATATTCAATATTTGCACAACCAAAAAAAGAGGTAACGCAGACCAGCATAATAACTAGAACGATTAAATACTTTCCTTTTTTCATACTTCACTCTTTTTTGATTATTTATTTTGAATTTATACTTAATATTTTAACAAAAAAAATATTATTTTACAATAGATTAAGTAATAAATTTATGCAGTTTGCCAAAAATAAATCAAAATACATACATTAAAACAAATTTTACAAAGGAAACATTGCGTTTTTTATTTGCTTAAAAAATTAATATATAATATAATAAGTGTATATGGAATTGATTGAAGTTTCAAATTTTATAAATGGAAGATTTTTACTTGACAATATTAAAGTAGATAGGAGTGCAATAATCAAGAGCAAATTGTTCTCTACTTTTTCTGTAGGGCCTTTAGGCTTGTCTATTATAGAGAAAGTATATTATGACACCCCTGACTTTTTCTTTGCCGAAAAAGGAATTAATATCTACACCACCGCAACCAAAACTAGCAAAGAATTAATTATAAGATATGATTCTGAACAAGTTTCAAGAATAGAATTTTTGAAAAATATCCCATCATTTTTCAAAATAAAAATTGGCAAAGATGATGGAATCAATAAATATTATCAAGAAATTACTGACGCTATATACAAAGTATTCCCTACTGGAATAGATGCAAATATAGAGGAGTATTTGAGGAAATCATCTCCGCAAATACGCATTAATAAGAAACGCGATAGTTATAGAGTTGTTAATAATAGAGGACTTAAATCCAC
>CAYPKM010000014.1:0-11372 GCA_964411325.1 uncultured Christensenella sp. | reverse complement strand
GTGAATATTCTATAATCTTCCTTGATTTCATTATCTTCTAGATGGTCAACCAAAATTCGTCTAGTCGTTTCCTCTATTCGTGGAGACAAAGCCCCTGCCGTAATAGACATCCCACCTGCTACATAAAAGCATACTTGAATTGGGAAAAACAATCCAAATGAGACTATTACAAATGTTGACAAGAAATACATATTGATTTTGTTTATAATAGCAGTGGTATTTCTACCCACAATTTTACTTTTGACAAGCATTCTATTGTACATAAAAATATATGTAGCAGAATATCCAAAGGCAAGAAGTGCAACCATTACAAAAAACAATCCCACATCATTATCTTTGAGTAGTGTCAGACAAATTGCCATCACGCCAAGAAGAATTCCCCCCACTACAGATAGTACAGTTATATCTTTCTTGTGTTCCAATTTTCCAAAGATAAATGAAGAAATGCCCCATACTCCATCGAATATCGCACCCGCATATGCCGAATAGGTAAATTTGCCAGTAATCACAAATAAAAGCAATGGCATTAGTATGTATATCGCATTATAACTCTCTTGCAAAAAATAAAATCTCTTGTAGATATTAGATATTTTGGTAGATACTTGATTTGCATTTTTCACATCTCTACTCTGTTCTTTGAGGAACATATGAGCATAGGTGGAGTATTCTTCGTTAAAAGTCTTGTCTTTGATATGACAAAAATAATAAATAAGCATTGGCAAAGAGCCTACAAAATAAAGAATAATGGATATTACAATGAGTATTTTTAAACTCCAATACTCAAGTGCATAACCACCAATTATTGTACCCAAAATAATTGCTGATTGGTCAATAAATTTTTCAATTGACAGTTTAATCCCCGTTCCTTGCGTATTATGTGCATTATTGTATGCAAATAACACTTCGGTAGGTATATTTTTGAATACATAACTCAGACTATATCCTACACCTATGCCAATAGCACAAAGTATCGGACTGCCATCTACAAACAAAAGCAAACACTCGTATATTATTACGGGAAACAATCTCAAAAATAGAAATAATTGTGATTTTTTCACCAACTGATTTTTCAAAACGACATTCAAAACAAAACTAAATAAATACTGCACAGCACAAGTAAGCAAAGCCAAAAACATTTTGTTCGTCGGAGCATATTTGTATACAATTATTGGCACAAATCCCCCCACCAATTTGGTAGAAAAATTTGACATAAACCTATTGAATTTGAGTAATTTTGATAGCATATACACTCCAAAGAAAATCTTTCTAATTTCATTTTAACACACTAGTGGTATTTATTCAAAATGAAAAATTAAATTATTTCCCTTTAAATCATTTTTAAAAATAAAAGTATTATGTTAATATATTTATGGTTTTTAATAAAATTAGAAATTTAGGATAAAAAATGGATCAATTAAAATTATTAAATTTTCACAAAATGATTGCAAATTTTGCCAATAATTTGGTAGGTGCTTTCGTTCCTCTAATTATATATCAATCAACAGGCAATTTGTTATACGCTATCGCTTATTTGGTTTGCAATAATGTATTGCGAGTTATATTTGAATTGTGTTTCAAAAATTTGTATGGCAAATATCCACAATTATTTTTGTTACTTAGGATTATCCCTATCACACTATACAATGTCTTTATATTTATTTTGGATGTCAATCTAATAGTAGGAATTATAGGAGTTTGTACTTTCTGTGCTTTGGATTATTCTCTAAACGGACTATCAAAAGAGATTATATACAATTACTCTTCCCTTTCTCAAAAATCAGACAAATCTTTGGGGGTCACTCGTTTGTTTGAACAAATAGGAGTAATTGTTGCCCTAGTGGTTGGAGGATTTTTATTAGACGTCAACAAAACATTGGTTTTGATTATATCCCTTGCAATATATGCTATTAGTGTAATTCCACTAGTTAGTTTTTATATTAAAAGCAAAAATCAAAAGACTTTCAACAAAGACGCTACATCCAATGCCATCAATACACTTTCCAAAAACATTGAATACAAGAAGAAATCTCAAAAGCTTACATTCAAAATGTTACTATGCTACGGAATATCGTATTTTACATTTGCTTTTTATGATATAATATCCACTTCTTTTTCATTGTTTGTGTTTATCCAAAAAGGCGAATTTTCGCTAGCAGGAATACTAAATGCTATATTTAATAGTATGTACGCCATTGGATTTTATGTGGCAGACATCCTTAATGAAAAAACAGACCTTACCAAAATTATATCCATCTTTAGTGTGCTAATTGGTATTCTTGCTATAATTTTGCCTTTCATTGATATCGACAAATATTTCATTATTATTTGTCTTGTGTATGGCACATTAGGCTTCACATATCCATTCATATCCCTATTCGTTTTGGATAGAATGTTAATCAAATCAAGGATAATGGGAATATCAAACAAAGCACTGTTTATCAGAGAAATATCTTGTTCATCAGCATATGTTGTAGGATATGCTTGTGGATTTTTTGGGTTGATTGGAATATTTGCATCAGTATGTATTTTTATGTGTTCAGCAGGATTCGTCATCCCTTATTGCGAAGAAAAAACTCGCCAAAACTTAGTAAATTATCTACAAAATAACGAAATAATTAGGCAATAATATGTATATAGCATCACAAATTTTAATACTTCTCTCAGACATAACATTTATTATTTCTGTATTTTCCAAAAACAAACTTGCAATAGTTTTTTGGTTAATTTTTTGCGATATATTTTTAGCATCACACTATATGCTTTTGGGTGGTTTCACCGGTACATATATCGTATTTACAGATATCGCATTCCTAATAATCACATACATTCTCAAAAAAATGAAAAAAGAAAAAAATTTGATATATTTAGGGATAACCTTTTCCATAATGTCTATAATTATTGGCATCCTTACTTGGTCTAATTTCTATAGCCTACTGCCAATGATTGGAATGGCTAATTACTTTGTATGTATGAGCATTAATAATCTACTTGTCAACAAAGTCTCACTTGCAATTAATAATGTTTGCAATACCATCTATATGTTTCTTTTGCAATCATATTTGGGTGGAGCACTAAATATTATTCTCATAATCTGCTCCACTACAGCCAGCATTATTACATACAAAAAGTCAAAAGATGGTGCCAAAACAGAAGAATCTCAGACTTCCAAGCCCGACCCCAGCACCCCCTGCTGAGAGCAAATAAAAACAAAAAAGGGAGTCCGCTAAGACCCCCTCTTACCTAAATATATGTATATAGGTAGAATGAAAAATGGAAAAACATTTTAAGTTTATTAAAATGCACCTATAGTGTAACAAAATTAAAAACCAAAGTCAATACCCAAAATCAAAATTTTTCTTGTCTTAAACAAAAACGCCTTGTTTAAGGCATTTTTTTGCAAAAATTTATTTTTAAACTACAAAATTTAACAAAAAATTTGATAAATTTTTGCAATTTTGTCAAGCAAATAACATATATCTTTTCAATTTTTATTATGTTTTTTGAATTGATAAAAGCACATTTTTATACACAAAAAAGTCAATAAACCATATCAAAAGCATAGTCTATTGACTTTTTGTTTTAGTCTTTAATTGCTTCAATCAAACCTAGATTTCCATCATTTCTTTTGTACAAAACATTGATTTCTCCACTTTCTGCATTCAAGAAAACATAGAAACTATGACCTACAGCCTCCATATAAGCCTCTGCATCATCTACAGTCATTGGTTCCAATTCAAAAGTTTTCTTCTTCACAACTTTTGCAGTAGAAACCTCTGGTTCCTCTTCCAAAAATTCAAGAGTCTCAAATACTCTATCTGCAAATTTACTTTTGTACTTCTTGGTATTTTTGACAATCTGTCTCTCTAATTTTGGCATAGCCAAATCAATATTATTGTACATATTATCACTTTCAACTTCGCTTCTGATAAACAATCCAGCACTGCCAATTGTTACTTCCAATTTGCAAATATCATTTTGCTCAGAACAAGCAACCTTAACACTTGCATCTTTTGCGAAGTACTTTTCCAATTTTTGAATTTTCTTCTCGATAATATCTTTCAATTTATCGGAGATTTTATAATTTTTTGAAACATATTTTATTTCCATATTCCTCTCCCCCATTTTCAAAAATTATTTCGAATTATAATAAATATAATTCATTACATCTTAATTTTAACAAATAATTCAACTATTCACAAACGATTTTAATTACTTTTCTATTTGTGTTACACGAAAAGATAGTTTGCCATCTTTTGCAGAAATTATTATTGTAGAATTGCTAGGAATGTTTCCTTCCAAAAACTGCTCAGCAATTTTATCTTCTATTTCTTGCTCAATTAGTCTTCTAAGAGGTCTCGCTCCATACTCAGAATCGTAACCTTTTTCTATCAAATATTTCAAAGCACTCTCTGTTACTTTCAAATTTGAGCCCTGTCTTATTAATCTTTTGTTTAGATTACTTATAAATAATTTGGCAATAGCAGACAATTGTTCATAGTTTAGAGGATGGAATACAGTGACCACATCTATTCTATTTAGAAATTCTGGTTTGAATTGTCTTTTAAGGGCATTTGTCAAAATTTCTTTTATTTCGCCATAATCCAATTCTTTTTCGTCTGCATTGTCTCCAAATCCAAGACCACCCTTTTTCTTAGGCAATTCACTTACACCAACATTAGAAGTAAATATTATTATAGTGTTTTTGAATGTTACAGTTCTTCCTTGACTATCTGTAAGTCTGCCATCATCCAAAACTTGCAAAAGCAGATTAAACACATCTGGGTGTGCCTTTTCTATCTCATCAAATAGAATTACAGAATAAGGCTTTCTTCTTACTCTCTCGGTTAATTGACCACCTTCGTCAAAGCCAACATATCCGGGAGGCGAACCTATCAATTTGCTTACGCTGTGCTTCTCCATATATTCACTCATATCTAGCCTAATAACAGCATTTTCATTATCAAACATCGCCTCAGCCAACGCTTTGCAAAGTTCTGTTTTTCCTACACCTGTTTGACCTAGGAACATAAAACTACCTATTGGTCTATTATTGTCTTTTAGACCAATTCTAGCCCTTCTAATAGCCTTGCTCACAGCAATTACTGCCTCATCTTGTCCAATCACTCTTTTGTGCAATATATCTTCTAGTTTTAATAGTCTCTCTCTTTCATTTTCTGTGATTTTAGATACAGGTATTTTTGTCCACTCGCTGATAATATTGCAGATATCATCTTGAGTAATTGTCAATTCTCCCGACAAATCATTAGTAGCCTGCAAATTTTTCAATTTTTCTTGTGCATCTCTTATTTTATCCCTAAATTGCCCTGCTTTTTCAAAGTTCTCAGCAAAGAGTGCCTCTTTCTTTTCTGCTTCAAACTTAGATATTTGCTCTTCCAGTTCTTTTACTTCATCAGGCTTTTTCTTGCCAACAACCTTGACTTTGCTACTCGCTTCATCAATTAGGTCAATAGCCTTGTCTGGTAAACTTCTATCCATAATATATCTATCACTAAGCGATGCTGCAGCAATTATCGCATCGTCTGTTATCTTTACTTTGTGGAATACCTCAAAACTATCTTTAAGTCCTCGCAAAATTTCAATAGTTTGTTCAACTGTCGGAGGGTTGACAATAACTGGCTGAAATCTTCTCTCTAGTGCTTTGTCTTTCTCAATATATTTCCTATATTCATCTGTGGTTGTTGCACCAATAGTCTGAAACTCACCCCTAGCTAGATATGGTTTCAACATATCTGCCGGGTTTACTTCTCCTTTGTTTCCTCCAATTTGCACAAGTGTATGAATCTCATCTATAAATACGATTATATCTTTATTATTTGTAATGAAGTCAATTAATTGCTTCAATTTTTCTTCCAATTCACCTCTGTATTGAGTTCCTGCCATAAGTCCACCCAATTCTAGTGAGAAAATTGTTTTGTTTTTCAAAAGTTCTGGAACTTCACCATTAGCAATTGCAAGAGCAAGCCCATCTACTACTGCACTTTTTCCTACACCAGCCTCACCAATTAGCACTGGATTATTTTTGTTTTTTCTACACAAAATCTCAATAACGCGTTCTATCTCTTCTTTTCTACCGATAATAGGGTCTATTTTTCCACTTCTTGCTTTCTCTGTCAAATCCCTACCCATAGATTTCAAAAAGTCTGGAATTTCTGACGAATTTTGGGAATAATTTGGAGTTTGCATAGCACCTGACATTTGATAATTATCCATATCGTTATCGCCTAAATTCATTCCCATTGCTTTGGATTTCAAAACTTGCAAAACATTATTTTTGATATCGTAGATATTGGCTTTGAAAAACCTTTTGATAATATTGCTTGCATCGTAATTATCCCCCATAAGAATTGATATAAGTAGATGTTCTGTTCCCACGAAATCGTGACCGATTTGGCTAGCAAATTGGCTAGCTATCAAAATTGCCTCTTTGCTATCTATAGACAAATCCACCTCATTAGAAATAATTGTGCTTGCATTTCTATATAATTTGCTAAATACATTCTCCAAACTGCTAGCATTAATCCCATAGTTATTCAAAATCTTGCACGCAACACTATCTTTAATTTGAGTAAGCCCATACAAAATGTGCTCGGTATCAATAGTATAAGAACCATACTGCAAAGCAATACTCCCCGCATATTGTAATGCCATATCTGCATTTTCTGTAAATTTCAAATTGCTATACATATAATATCACCCCTTTTATTTTCCCAAATTTTTCTTTTCATCAATTTTCTTTTTTAACTTAGCAGCCTTTTCATAATCTTCATCAAGTACTGCTTGTTTCAATTCTTTTTCCCACTTATCCAATTCAGGGTCTTTATTTGCCCTTGTTTGATTGTAATTATCTGCACCCTTTTTTACAGAATTCAAAGCGTTATTTAGTATATTTTTGTTTTGATAATTATCAACAACCATATTATAGTCGCTCAAGAAATCATTTTCAAATAAATCATCATCAAAAACACGACCTAGCAATGGAGTATCAAACAAATCAAATGAACCAAAGTTGTCAAATTCCAAATCTCTATTCATTCTTTTGGCACACTCGCTACAAAGATGTTCACTACTCTCTACACCATTGATAATCGTCTGACTATGATAGGTTGCAACATTTTTCTTACATTTATCACACAACATAATTGTTTACTCCTTTATAATATTTATTAATACGTTTTTCAAAATATTAGCCCTTTGTTTGTTTTCAATTTTTATAGGCATTGCCAAAGACTTTTGGGATAATGCAATTTTCAAAATCTCCAAGCCTTCTTTGCCAATAATTTTCAAATTATGCAAATTCTCAAGTATTTTCAAACTTTCTGCATAGGTAATCTCACCATTTAATGTACCCGTAATCAAATCGCTCACATACTCATCTTTGGCAATATTCACACGCTCAAGTTTGATGTATCCACCACCACCTCTATGAGACTCTATCAAAAAGCCCTTTGGAACGGTAAATCTGGTAGACAAAACATAATTAATCTGACTAGGTGCACAATTAAAGAAATTAGCAAGTTCATTCCTAGACAAATTGATAAAGTCGGTATTATCCAATTGTTCTAATATAAATTCTTCTATAATATCACTTATATTCGACATACACCCTCCTTTTGAACTAAGAAAGTTTGACTTTCTTTGACTTTCGATTATATGTTATCACCAAAAAAAACTCAAGTCAAGAGTTTTGTGTCAAATTTTTAAATATTTTCTTGGTATTATGCAAAAAAGTGAAAAACAACTATTTTGCGTTGTTTTTCACTTATGATGCATTATTCTTCGATAAAAATTATTATAATTTTTCAAAAGTTTTGTATGTTCTTTTTGATTTGGTCAAAATCAAAAATCAAATAACAAAGGTCAAATCAAAGGTCAAACAAAAGACTCTTCTATTCTATCAATAATTTTGTTGCAATTATCGGCAACATCCTCATAATTTGCCTTGCAGAAATATGTGTCATTTTGATACAAAATATTGCCATCAACCATTGTCATTATAACATTATTCGATTCACAAGCATTGACGATATTATTAAAGACATCATTAATTGGTTGCATATTTGGTTTGTGTATATCTAGCATAATCAAATCTGCCAAATATCCTTCTTTTATACAACCCAAATTGTCATAACCCAAAGCCTTTGCCCCCCTAACAGTTGCCATCTTAAGTGCATCTATTGTGGTGATTGCTTGTGCTTGGTTCAAAACTCCTGCTTGCAGATTATCTGCCAAATACATTTCTTTGAACATATTCAAATTATTATTGCTAGCAGCACCATCAGTGCCGATAGAAACATTTATATTGTTTTTGACGAAACTATAAAGTGGTGCTATTCCACTGCCCAAAATCAAATTGCTAGAAGGATTGGTTGCCACAGTTATGTCGTAATTTTTCATTATCTCTATATCGTCTTTGTCGCAATGTACACAATGAGCAAGCACGCAAGGACTATCAAAAAAACCCAAACTCTCTAGCAATGCTATTGGAGTCATATTATATTTGGTGTAGATATTCCCCACTTCTCCCAATGTTTCACTAATGTGTGTAGACTTAATCAAATTATACTTTCTGGCATACTTGTTTATCTCCAAAAATTGACTTTCGTCACACGAATATAGACTATGAGCATATAGCATAGGTTTAATTCTATTACTCAAACTTACTTTTTTGATTTCTTGTGTCAAGAATTTTTCATTCAATAGTTCTCTTCCGGTTATTGCCCCTACACCAATTGACGCTCTAATTCCGGTATCAAGCACAGCACGAGCAGTCTCATCATAATTCAAATAAAAGTCGGCAACCGTCGTCACGCCATTTTTAAGTAACTCCATTATTCCTAGTGTTGCACCAAAGTAACAATCACCCTTTTGCAATTTGTCCTCCAGAGGTCTCATATAGTCCACCCACCAATTTTTGAAATTGGAGTTTTCGCCACATCCCCTAAAAAGAGTCATTGCCAAATGACAATGAGTATTTATAAGCCCCGGCATAATAATATTGCCCTTTGCATCTATTATCTCACCACTCATCTCTCGCATATTGCCAACATAAGTTATTTTATTGTCATCAATTTCTATTTGTCCATCTTTAAAAATCTTGTTGTCTTCATCCAAAGTCACAATAATCGCATTCTTTATAATTTTTTTCATCTTTTCTCCTACTTAGCGTCGTACCACGTTTTGCCACAAGCAATATTTACAGTCAATTTCACATCCATTTCGGTGACATTTTCCATTCCTGATTTTAGGATTTCTTTCACCTCATCCAATTCTCCACTAGCACAATCAACCACCAATTCATCGTGCACCTGAAGTATTATTTTGCTCTTCAAGTTTTTTTCTTTCATTTTGGCATATATTTTGACCATTGCCAATTTTATAATATCGCTAGCACTGCCTTGCAAAGGCATATTCATAGCGGCTCTCTCCCCAAAAGTTCTCAAATTATAATTAGAACTATTAATCTCAGGGATTGGACGAATTCTGCCAAAAATTGTTTTTATATATCCATTTTCTTTGCAATACTCAACATTTTGTTTCATATATTCTTCTATCTTTGGATATCTTTCAAAATAAGTCTTGATATATCCACTAGCATCTTTTCTACTGATGCCAATGTTTTGACTAAGCCCAAAATCGCTAATGCCATAAACAATTCCGAAATTAATGGCTTTTGCCTGCCTTCGCAATTCACTAGTCACATCATTTATGTTTACACCAAAAATTTCACTAGCAGTTCTTGAGTGAATATCTTCTCCTCTATTGAATGCATCAATTAGTTTTTGGTCACCACTAAATCCTGCAAGAAGTCTCAATTCTATTTGAGAATAATCTGCACTGACTATAAACCCATCTTTTTGACTTGGCACAAAGACTCTTCTCAAAAGTCTCCCTTCCTCCGTCCTCACAGGTATATTTTGCAAATTCGGCTCACTACTACTTAGCCTTCCAGTAGACGTCAACGTTTGATTGAATACCGTGTGGATTTTGTCGTTGTTATCCAACAAATTCAAGAAGCCCAAGATATAAGTATTATATAATTTGGTAATTGTTCTATATCTAATAATTAATGGAACAATAGGATGTCTGTCTTCTATTTCATTCAATATATCTATGCTTGTACTTTTCTTTTTGTTGCTTGGAATATTTAATTGAAGTTTATCAAAAAGCACTTCTCCCAATTGCTTTGGACTAAGTATATTAAACTTAAATGTCGCACAGGCATATATTTCATTTTCTAGTTTTGATACCTCTAGTCTGTACTTCTCTTCCAGTGCCTGCAATTCTTCTTTATCAACCTTAAACCCTTGATTTTCCATATCAAAAAGCAAATCGACAAGTGGCATCTCTATATCATAATAAAGACCAAGTAAATCCATTTTTTGCAACTTTGCATAGTACAAGTCCTTTATCTTTTTTAGCGAATACGCGTAGGAATTGGTATCCACAGCACACTCCACCATTACATCATCCAAAGACACATTCGACTTGGCAATGGAATTAATCAAATATCTTGCAATCGAAATATCAAAAGTAATATTTTTGATATCAATATCAAATTTGTATAATTGATGTTTAATATGTTTAGCATCAAAAACAATTTTTTCTATCTTTTCACTTTCTAGAACGTTTCTAAACTTAGACAAGAACTCATCAATGTTTAGCCCCGTTGATAGCAAATCTCCACCAAACGCAACTTTGTATGCAGTATCCACCACAAACAAACTCAAAAAGTCGGTAGCAAAATACAAAAACACCTCATTATGTTTCTCAATCTTAGCGATTAAATCATCGACTTGATTACTACTCAATATTTCTTCACACTTGGTAGTTTCTCTAATAGCAACGACACTATTATCAAACAATTCAGTTTTCTTTAGCAAAGAATTAAATTGATATCTCTTAAACAAATCTTCCACGTCTTTTTTAAACGGAAAGTCATATTCAAAGTCGCTTAGTGAGTAATCCAATTTTTCATTAGTAACAATTGTTGCTAATTCGTACGATAGATAAGCCTGCTCTTTGTCTTTTAATAATTTTTCTCTTTGTTTCTCTTTTAAGTCATCCAAATTTTTGTAAATATTATCCAAACTTCCATATTTGCAAATCAAATCTTTGGCAGTTTTTTCACCTATTCCAGTAACTCCGGGAATATTATCTGACGAGTCTCCCATTAGACTTTTCAAATCAACAACTTGATTTGCTTTCACACCATAAAAATCTTCAATATTATCTTTGGTTATCAATGCAGTCTCGCTAATCCCCTTGATTGGACACAAAACACTTGTATTCTCATTTATCAATTGAAAAGAGTCTCTATCGGCAGAAACTATAATATTCTCACTTTCAAATTG
>CAYPKM010000013.1:0-27729 GCA_964411325.1 uncultured Christensenella sp. | reverse complement strand
TATCATCCAAGATACCTTTCATAGAACTCTTCGAGCCTTTGACAGCAGAAATATATGCTTCTACTTCAGTATCACCAGTCTTGTATTCATCACTCATACCAGAAATATCTTGACCTGCAGTTGCATTGATTATTTCCTTTTCTGTATCAAAATCTTCTTTGGCATATTCAATGTCATCTTCATCTTCTGCATTTGCAATATCTTCAGCCATTTTTGCTTTGGCATTTCTCAATTTTTGCAAATTACCAGACATTGCCATAGTTTTGCCTTTGGCATCTTCATAAGCATTCAAATCCCTTTTTGCATCAATCAATTTCTCTACTTGATTTTTGTAAGCAGAACTTTTTGCACGAGATTTTGCTCTTAGTACCTTTAGTGCTTTTGCATTTCTTTGAAGTGCTTTTTGATATTTTTTCTTTTGTTTCAATTTCTTACAAGCTTTCATAGCCTCACGGGTTTCTTCCATAGCTTGTTTAGCATTTTCTACTTGTTTATCATAAGCAAGCATTCTATTTTTGTATTCTTCGCATTTGTTAACTTGTTTCTGGAATTTGCTGTACAATTTGTCTTTTTTGCCAAGTCCACCAAGTCTTCCAGCCACTTCTCCGGCAACTCCCAAGCCCAAGCCTACACCAGCACCTATACCTATAGTTTTTAGGGTTGGAACAAACCATCTAGCTGTCTCAATTAGCGGAACAATACCACCAGCACCAATTACAGCAATTCCTGCACCAGCCACAGCACCAGCACCAATTCCCAATGCTGTAAGTGCAAGAGGATGACGCTTCAACCAATTTTTGAATTTCTGACTATTGGTCAACTTAGGCTCTGCCAATTTGTCCATAACTTGAGTTGTTTTCTTAATAAACTCTTCTTTTTTGGCTTTTGGAATGTCAATTTGAGGTTTAATCTCTTTTCTAGGAGGAACAGGTTGAGGTTTTGCTTGTTCTTGTATTAATTCTTTCAATTGTTTAATTTCATCAACTAACGAATCTACTTTTTTGTTCAAATCTTCAATTTGTTTGTCTTTGTCTGCCAATTGTTGTTTTAGGTCAGCAATAACCTTGTCTTTGTCATCAGTTGGACTTGGTTGAGTTGGCATCTGCATTCCCATCATAGACATCATTTGGATTAATTGCATTCTAGCAGCCATAGTAGCTTCTAAGGAAGATTGAAGTCCATATTGGGCGGTATTGCCATAAACAAATGGAGCAGTCATATAAGGAACAAATCCCGTAGGCATTGCACCACCACCTACAAGAAGTCCTGAAGACAAGCCATAAGCATTATTATAAATATTGAAATTAGTTTTCATCATCCCCGAAATCAAACCAAGCATTGCAGTCATATCTGCAGTTTGATTTGTTTGGATATTTTGGGTCAATTGATAATTCTTCTTGCTTTCCATCAAAATAGATAATTGAACAGCTTTGTCAATTGTTGATTGAATAGCGAATTGATTCAAGAACAATTGAGCGTCTTGCATTGTCATAGAACGAGACTTGCACTCTTCAAAAAATTGTTTGGAAAGAGAGTCTAATGTACCTTGGAATAATTTCTTGAAATCTTCGACTTTCTCGCCAGTCTTAGCCATAAATGCATTGGCATAAGCATCGGCAGAAGCACTAATAAAGCCTTTGATTTTTTCTTCTGACAACATATTTTCCATTTGCTTTGAAACTCTGGCAATATTATTCAATTCTTCTTTGTGATTTTTATCAATTAGTTGTTCAACCCTAGCAATATCACTAGCCTTAGCCAAATCACTATCTTTCAATATTGCTACAAGTGAATCTTTAAAAGTATCGTTATTAAAAATATTTTCAATGTTCGCTTTGATATCGGTCATTTGAGACATTGTCTTACCATCTAATCCTTTGACAGCGGTAATAACTTCATCTGTAATAATACTAGTTAATTTGCTTACAATTGCATCGTTTGAAACATTGATGTCTGTTTCAAGCGTAGAAACTTGTTCTTTGACAATTTTCATTACATCTTCGGCTGTAACCATATCCCCAAGTTTAGCCTTAACATCTTTTGCTAGAATATTTTCGCCATTTTGAATATTCTTTTGTAATTCACTAGCGTACATATTCAAAATTTTCATCAATTCTTCTTGTGTTTGTGCATCCAAACCGCTCTTTTTGCAAACTTCATTTAGTTTTTCTGCGACATTTGCCATTTCTTGCATAATAAGTTCTGTAGCCTTTGCATTGTTTTCTAGGCTATCTTTCATCGTTCCTATAGAATCTTCCAAACGTTCTGCTCTACTTAATCCCATAGTAATTTCTGCATTCATTTCTTTGTTGGAAGCAATTAATTCTGGAATGGATGTTTTGAAACTTTCTACAAGTTGCTCATCACTAGAGCCATTTCTTCTCATTTCGTCAAGAGTAGATACCATTCTTTCGATCTTGCCATCATAATCCTTATTGTCTTCTTTTGCCAATTCCAAAACTTGACTTTTGACAACTCTCTCTACTTCGCCTACAAGTGCAGATGTTTCCACATTAACATTAATATTTTGTACGGCTTTTATGACAGAATTTAATTGTTCGTCAGTATATTTGCCAACAAATCCTTGCAAGGTATTTTTCAAATCTTCAACCGATGGCACTTGAGCATTTGAGCCTAGTCTGTCTTCGATTTGTTGAAGTTTTCCTACTAGAATTGCTAGTTTGTTATTCAAATCCTGCTCGGTTATGTAATGTTTTTGGGTAGTGGTTGATCTTGTTTTGGCAACCTTGGTAGGCACTTCAATTACACTAACAACATTTTGGTCGCTAGGCAATGTCTTGGCAAAGCCATTTAGTTCCAATTCTGTTGTATCCGAATCAAAAGATACAGATGACGAGCCTTTGACAGTCAAATTGGTACTACCTTCAAAACCAGTTTCTGCAGTTCTAATAATTTTGGCCAAATTAGGACACCCATTCTTTTGGATTTGACTAATGTTAATTATCTCAAATTGGTTAGGATATGCAATTGATCTCAAAATTGGAAAATCGGCAATATATTTGCTCAAATCTTTGATATTTTTGGGATATTCTCCCACCTTTGTTCTAATAGGAAAAATAGCAAGAGTTACGATATCTTTCTTATCCTCTTCTGGAATGTCGCTTAGATAACTCTCTTTTTCTGTAGTTACCCCATTGCGATACATTTGGTATTTTACTTTGATTTTTTCAACTAATTGAGCCATTTCTTTTGGACCCCTTTTCAAAAAATTTTTCTTTCCATTTTTCAATCGTTTTTTATAATGAGATTATTTCCTTCATTATTTCTACTTGTTGTTTGTGATTAGTTTGCAATTCGTCATACAAAGTCTCAAATTGTTTGGCAAGTGCATCTATCATATCTATTACTTCAAACAAATTGGTACAATTGATAGTCTTGCTGATAACAATTGATATATTTCTAATAACATCGTTAGCCATCTTTCTATAATTAACACCAGTTTGACTGAAATTCTTCTCAAGTTCGTCATATTTGCCAAGTTTAGCAGTAATGTAATTAATCTGATTCAATTGTTCGGCTTTGTTTTCGCTAGTAGCAAAGTCGTTTAAGTCATTGATTGCTCTGAATATTGCTGTAAGCATTGAATTTCTCATATACAAATCTTTGAAATCGCTTGCAAATCTTGAAGCCATTCGAAGACCAGTAATTGCTGTATTTAATGTCTTTAATACTTCTTTGCTTGGTTTCTCAGGCTGAGACTTGTTCAATTCAAGTCTAACAGACAATTCTTGGAATTTGTGTACAATTGAAGAGAATTTGGACAAGTTCTCTTCGTTTGGAATAGCTGTTTTTAAAGATATATCCAATTGGTCAAGCACTTTGTAATGAGCAGTCATCTTTTCTTGAAGAGATGTAAGAGCATCAATCTCTTGCTCTATTCTCTCGCCATATTCAAATGCAACAAACTCTTTGGCTTTCAATTGGTTACCCAAAATCTCTTGTGCTTCTGGATTTTCATTAATCTTGTCGTTAATTTGTTGAGTTTGCTCTACAAGCCCCTCATTAACTTTCTTTTTGTGAATAAGGAGCTGTCTCTTCAATTCGTTGGCTTCGGCAAGTTTATTTTCTAGTTTGTCCAAAAGTTGTCTATGAGAATTGATTACCTTGACAACCTTTCTAGCTTTCTCTATCTTTTCGCCATCTGTATCCGAGCTATAACTAATATTGTAGAATTTGTCATACATAGCAAGTATTTGGTCTAGCAGTTTGTCATAATCGCTATCAAAAGTTTTCTGACAAGATTTAGTAAGTTTGTCTAGTCTTCCCAATTTCTCTTCTATAAACTTGTTTCTATCTCTTTTGCTGTCTACAGGAGTGAAATCCAATTCCATAGAAGCCAATTGAGATATAAGCAAGCCTTCATCCAAAAGAGTTAATTGCTCAAGAGCAGAAATAACATACTCTTTGGGCAAATCCAAGCCCGTCACATCCAATTCTTCATTGGTAATTTTAAGTGTGCTAAGTTTAGTTAGAAATTGCACCAGTTGACTTTGGATTTCTGCACCAAACTCACCCTTTGCCAAAATTTCTTTCTCAGCCAACGCACCATCCAAACCTTTCACCAATTCAAACATTTTGGAATTGATAAGAGCGAAATCTTGTTGCCAAGCACCAACACTACTAAAACTAATATCATAGGACTGGTCTATAATTTGGGCAAAATCATCAATGAAAGGTTTCAATTGATTGTCTTTGTCATACTTTCTAATAGCTGTTCTCAAAATATCTACAAAATACTCATAAGACAAACTAGTGATAATCACGTTAGAGATTTCGTTTAAGTCGGTGATTGTTCCAATATTCAATTTTATTCTGGTTTCCATTCTTCCTCCAAGTCAAGAAAAACTTTCTTTACTCATAACTTTATACATTCTTCATTCAAGCTCACAAGATTCAAAAGGCGGGTTGTTTATATAGGTCATACTTGTAATACTTACTAATATTATAATGAAAATACAAAAAAAGTCAATATGCTTAGGCAAAAAAGTGTCAAATTTCTCTAAATATTTACAATTATTATGTGAAAATGCTCTAATTTTTATTTGAGAAATAAAAAAATGATGATTGCAAATACTTTTACAAACATCATTTCTCAAAATCCCAAAGATATTAGCAATGCTTGATTGACACTTTTCATACATTTATCATCAAGTATTCCTATTTTTTCTTTTAACCTTCTTTTGTCTAGAGTTCTAATCTGTTCTAGCAATAATACGCTATCTTTGGTGAGACCATAAGTCTTGCCAAGTTCTATATGCGTAGGAATTTTCGCTTTGTTTATTTGACTAGTAATGGCAGCGACTATAACCGTTGGGCTATATTTGTTGCCCACATCATTTTGAACTATCAAAACGGGTCTTACACCACCCTGTTCGCTCCCCAAAACCGGGCTCAAATCAGCATAATATAATTCCCCTCTTTTTATTTCATTCATTTAGCCATCTCTCATAATATATTAAATCCACCACATCAACTTTTTGAAAGTCACTATCAAGTTGTGCATATATAGGACGTAGGCTTTCGTAAATTCCACCTATGTCCTTACTTATAATATGCCATATGCGAGAGTATCTGTGACGATTTGATGTTTGATTATTAACACTTTTTAGGCTATTATTCTTTCTTTTACAAATTTTTTTCATCACATTCTCCAATTATACAAAATTAGTACAAATACGCACTTTTGCCACTAGTAATTTATGCAATTGCTTTTGTAATATTATCAAAAAAAATCAATTATCAAAATTCGACAAAACCACCTATTTTGTACAAAAAAAGACCAAATCAAATACATAAAGCGAAAACCATATAATTACTTCTATGTAGTTAATTTTGTCTTGTTCTAGTCTGTTTGGTTTGGCAAATATTTATTACTTGCTTGTTTCAATTATACAAATAGCAGTAGCAATTTCGTCTGCGTGCGAAATACTTATTTGAATATTTGATACATTCATCGTCTTTAGCATTATTTGAGCTTTGCTAGAAAGAACGTGCAAGTAAGGCTTGCCACTGTCTTCGTGATTAATCTCTATATCATTTAAGTCAATTCCGCCACCTATACCTATGCCAAGTGCTTTCAAAAAAGCTTCTTTGGCAGAATAAATTCCAGCTAGGCTTAGCGTTTGCCTATAATTTTTGCTAACATATTCTATTTCATATGGAGTGAAGTATTTCTCCAAAAAGTGTTCATTCTGAACAAACTTTTCCATTCTTACTACATCCAATACATCTATTCCTACTAACATCATTCCCTCTCTTTCAATCTATTAATGCAACTATTAATGTCATCGAATTCATACCCTCTCGAATACAAAAATCTTGAGAGTTTTTGGCAATTTTCGTACGACAAATCTTTGTTTTTTAGATATTTTTGTGCCACACTATCTATACTATTACAATCAAAATCCTCAAGCAAATTGTCTATGATTTCTTCACTGACACCCTTTTGCTTTAATTGCAATTTCAATTTTAATTTACCATATTTATTGGAATAAGTCAATATATATGATTTAGCATAATTTTCATCATCAATATAATTATACTCATACATCTTTGCCAAAACAAATTCTATCGTGTTTGGATTATAATCTTTTTTCCCAAGATAGTCTCTAAGTTGTTTAGCCGTCTTCAAATTTGTACCCATATACTTCACAGCCTTTGCCAAAGCCTTGCTCTTTTCATCTTCCACAATCAAAGTCTGCAAATGCTCTTCGTCCAAAGTCATCCCAACTTTCAGATGTTCTTTGACAACTAGTTCTAATGATATCCCCGAATAAAACTTTTCGTCAAGATAGATATTTGCCCTATCCTTGTTGTTTTTTTGAATTTCTATTTTCGTTATTTCCATACATCACTCTTCTTCTATAGAATATCCACCGATATCCATTTTTTCACTTGCTTCAAAGTGTATTGTTATATTATTGCCATAGTCAACCTTGACAATATTGCCCCCATTGTTCTCGATTATCCTTTTGATTTTGTCGCCATCTTTGATACTACATACAATCACTTGCTTGACAACAAACTTTTTCTCTACAATTTGACCTAGAGATATTACTTCGCTTGCACTATTGGAATAAGCCCTAATAAGTCCACCAGCCCCCAATTTTTTGCCACCAAAATATCTAACTACCACGCACAAAACGTCTTCTAGCATTTTCTTCTTGAGTACTTCCAAAATTGGTTTGCCAGCAGTGCCAGAGGGTTCACCATTGTCGCTACACTTCTCCACCTTGGGTGCAGACAAAATGTACGCATAACAAATATGCGTGGCGTCACTATATTCCTTACTCAAACTAGCCAAAATATCTTTGCATTCTTTCTCATCCTTTAGGGGAAAGACAAAAGAAATGAATTTTGACTTATTTATTATTAAAGTATTTTCACATTGCTTATTTATAGTATTCATATCTATTTTAGTTTAGCAATTTTGAAAATTTTTCACAATTATTTTCAAAACAAATATCAAAAAGTTTGTAATTTATCTAAAATTTGCTAAAATCATAAGTGAAGATTTTTTGAATACATTTTGAAAAGTCAAAAACAAATAGGAGTAGTATATGGAAATTTTGAAAGAAGTAACTGAAATGTGCACTGTTAAAAACTGCGCATCACACGGACCTGCTGTTATTCCACAAGAAGGACATTGGGACAAGGTAACAAAAATTGAAGAAATCAGTGGTTTTACACATGGTTGTGGCACTTGTGCTCCGCAACAAGGCACTTGCAAACTATCTCTTAATGTCAAAAATGGAATTATCCAAGAAGCATTAGTAGAGACAATTGGCTGTAGTGGTATGACTCAGTCTGCTGCAATGGCTGCCGAAACACTTACTGGCAAAACACTTTTGGAGGCTTTGAATACAGACTTGGTTTGTGACGCCATTAATGACGCTATGAAACATTTATTTTTGCAAATCGCTTATGGCAGAACTCAATCTGCATTCTCTGAGAATGGTTTGCCTGTAGGTTCTGCACTTGATGACTTGGGCAAAAATAGAAGTAGTCTAGTAGGCACTCACTACAGCACAGCCCAAAAAGGCACTAGATATTTGCAAACAGCCGAGGGTTATACAAATAGACTAGCATTAGACGAAAATGACGAAATTATTGGCTATGAGTATATCAATCTAAACAATATGATGAGACTAATAAAAAACGGCAAAGATGTCAAAGACGCATACAACGAAAGCATCAAAACTTATGGTAGATTTGAAGATGCTGTCAAATACATCGACCCAAGAAAGGAGTAATTATTATGATAACATTTGAAGGATATGATAGAAGAATAGACAAAATCAATGGCGTGCTAAAAGAATATGGCATTGCAAACTTGGAAGAATGCAAAAGCATTTGTGACAACGCAGGAATTGATGTAGAAAGCATTGTAAGAGAAATACAACCAATTTGCTTTGATAATGCAGTTTGGGCTTATACAATGGGTACTGCCATTGCACTAAAGAAAGGTGAAGTTAGTGCTGAAAAATGTGCAGAAAACATCGGTATTGGTTTGCAAGCATTCTGCGTAAAGGGCTCAGTTGCAGATAGCCGTCAAGTAGGTTTGGGTCACGGCAGACTTGCAAGCAAACTTCTAAATGAAAACACCAAATGTTTCGCATTGCTTGCTGGACACGAAAGTTTCGCTGCTGCTGAAGGTGCACTAGGAATTGTAAGAAATGCAAACAAAGCTAGAAAAGAGCCTCTAAGAGTTATTCTAAACGGTCTTGGCAAAGACGCTGCTTATCTAATTTCTAGAATCAATGGTTTCACTTATGTCAAAACTAGATACAATTTCCAAAATCAAGAATTGGAAATATTGGAAACAAAGAAATTCTCTAATTCTTACAAATCAGAAATCAACGTATATGGTTGCGAAGATGTAACAGAAGGCGTAGCAGTAATGAAACACGAAGGCGTAGATATTTCCATTACTGGTAATTCAACCAACCCAGTTAGATTTACTCACCCTACTGCTGGCGTTTACAAAAAATGGTGTAATGAGAATGGCAAGAATTACTTCTCAGTAGCATCAGGTGGTGGCACTGGTAGAACTCTTCACCCAGACAATGTAGGCGCAGGCTCTGCTAGTTATGGACTAACAGATACACTAGGTAGAATGCACGCAGATGCACAATTTGCAGGTTCTTCCTCCGTTCCAGCCCACGTAGATATGATGGGTTACATTGGAATGGGCAACAACCCTATGGTTGGTGCTACTGTATCTCTTGCAGTCAAAGCTTTTGAAGCACTTAAATAATTATAAGATACAATTTTAATAATGTCTTATAAAACTATATTTGTTTTAATACACACAAAAAAAGAGGTCATAAGCAAATTATGACTTCTTTTTTCGTTATTTAATAAATATCAAAAAATTCATAAACATCAAAACTTATCCAGCGAACTCTTTCAAATAGTCGCAAAATAAACTGCTCTATTATTTATTTGCATCTATTTATACTAAACAATAATATTACAAATCTTGCCCGGAATGAAAATAACTTTTTTCACACTACTTGCATTTCTTATAGCCTCGATTTGTTCTTTGGCTACCTCCAAAAGTTCGTCTTGAGTAATGTCTTTTTTAACTTTCAAAACACCCTTTAATTTGCCATTAACTTGTACTGGCACTTCTATTTCGTCTAGATCCAAAGCACTCTCATCTACGCTTGGCCACTGGGCACTACCCAAATCACCATAACCCATATTCTCAAAGACTTCACTTGTTAGATGTGGAGCAAATGGACTAATAAGAAGTAGCAATGATTTGTATTCGTCGTTACTAATTTTATTTAATTTGTAGATATCGTTTACCAAAATCATTATAGCAGAAATTGCAGTATTAAATTTGGTATTGTCAATATCGCTAGTAACTTTTTTGATAGCACTATTTAACGAATATCTCAATTCTTTTGTTTCGCCATTACCCTCAACTATATCTTGCAAATTCCAAATACGAGAAAGGAGTTTGTTGCAAGCCTTAAGTCCATCTTCATTCCAACTAGCCTTTTCGCCATAATCCCCTATGAAACTCATCCAAACCCTAAGTGCATCTGCACCATATTTATCTATCATTATCCTAGGGTCTACACCATTGCCTGACGATTTACTCATCTTTTTGCCATCAGCACCCAAAATTATTCCTTGCGAAATTCTCTTTTTGAAAGGTTCGTCCACTGGAACCAAGCCCAAATCGTACAAAACTTTAACCCAAAATCTTGCATACAAAAGGTGTCTAGTAGTGTGTTCGTTGCCACCATTATATAGAGTTACTGGCAACCACGCCTTTAGTGCGTCCATACTAGCAAACTCGTGGTCATTGTGTGGGTCACAATATCTCAAGAAATACCACGAAGAACCTGCCCAGCCCGGCATTGTGTCCGTCTCACGCTTAGCACTGCCACCACAGCAAGGGCAAGTAGTATTGACCCAGTCGGTTATAACAGATAGAGGACTTTCGCCATCTTTTGTAGGCTCATAACTCTCTACTTGAGGAAGTTTAATAGGCAAATTCTCTTCTTTTTCTGGCACCCAACCACATTTGTCACAATAAATCATAGGTATTGGCTCACCCCAATAACGTTGACGAGAGAATATCCAGTCACGCATTTTGAAATTAAGTCTTTTCCTAGCACAACCCATTTCAATTAACTTATCAGTAATGGCAACTTTTGCATCTTCAACAGTAAGCCCTGTGAATTCTTGCGAATTAACAAGTTTGATTCCTCGTCCCAAATAATCGGCTTTTTCAAACGCTTTTTCAGAAATATCACCTTCAATTACTTGAATTTTCTCTATTCCAAACTTGTCTGCAAATTCATAATCTCTTTGGTCGTGAGCAGGCACTGCCATTACAGCACCCGTGCCATAACCAGCAAGCACAAAATCCCCAATATATACATCCACTTCTCTGCCATTGACAGGATTAATTGCAGTAATTCCTTCCAATTTACATCCAGTTTTGTCTTTGTTCATTTCTATTCTATCAAATTCCGACTTTTTGGCAGTATCCTTTCTATACTTCTCTACTTCGTCCCAATTGGTAATTTTGTCTTTTAGACTATCTACAATTTTGTTTTCTGGAGCAAGAACCATAAAGGTAATGCCATAGATTGTCTCTATGCAAGTAGTAAAGATAGAGAATTTGCCACCTTGTTTAATTTGGAAATCCACTTCTACACCAACGCTCTTGCCAATCCAATTTAATTGACTTAGTTTGATGTGTTCTTGATAATCTGTTTTTGACAAATCATCTGCTAGTCTCTCGCCATATTGAGTCATCTTCAAAACCCATTGTGCTTTGGCTTTTTGGCTAGTTTCTGCGTGGCACTGACAACAAGTGCCATCCTCTATTTCTTCATTGGCAAGCACTCCACAATTAGGGCACCAATTAACTGTCGTTTCTTGCTTTTCTGCTAGTCCCTTTTTGAAAAATTGTATAAACTGCCATTGAGTCCATTTGTAATAACTCTCATCACAAGAATTAATGGTTCTATCCCAGTCTAAAGAAAGCCCCAATCCTTTCATTTGTGTATGGAATGTTTGAATATTCCTAGCCACAATTTCTTGAGGAAGTTTGTGTTCGCGAATAGCCGTTCTCTCAGCCTCCAAACCGAATGCATCGGTGCCAAATGGAAACAAAACATTCTTGCCACACAATCTCTCTTTCCTAGCAAAAGCATCAATAGCAGTATAACTTCTACAATGTCCCAAATGAAGACCTATCCCACTAGGATAAGGGAATTCTATAAGTACATACTCATTCTCTTTGCCTTCTTCGTGATTTTTGACAGAATAAGTATGATTGTCCACCCAAATTTTTTGCCACT
The DNA here is from genome assembly GCA_964411325.1 of uncultured Christensenella sp. Taxonomy (GTDB): domain Bacteria; phylum Bacillota; class Clostridia; order Christensenellales; family UBA1242; genus UBA11490. The sequence continues at coordinate 15,880 of CAYPKM010000013.1, read as the reverse complement.
TTTTCTCAATTTCTTTAAAGTCATAATCTTTCATAAAATATGTCCTCATTTATTAATAAATTAAGGACATTTTAACATATTTTCTTGTTTTTTTCAAGTATAATAATCAGTATTTGAAAAATTCACATTTCAAACAATTATAAAAATTAGTATCAATAAATTCAATCTAACACTCCAATTTCTCAAATCTCTTTTTGCCACGTGTGAAAAGCAAGATTGACAAAGCTATCAAAACTGATACATAAATAGCAAGCGTTATTATTGCTGTTGTACTAATAGACATTTCCACCAAAACCAAGATTAATGGCACAAGAGAAAGAATAACAGACAAAAACATAGAAACCAGCAAACTCATACTTTGCTTGACTACTTGAACCTCGCTTTCCCATTCAAGTTTGGGAATAAGCAAATTAAACATTGTTCCACCAAAAGCCACAATCAGATTGAGAAGAATTGGCAAAAGTAGCATCATTGCACACTCAAACAAACTTGCCCCAAACAATATCAAAAAAGCAATTGTTGTAATAATGTGTATTGGCAAAAACACAATTATATTAATTAAACTTTTGGCAAACAATATTTTATTTGTGTTCACAGGAGTGCTTTTCAAAATCCATATATTTCTACCCTCTAGCGATATTGTACAACAACTAATCTGTGTCATCGCACACATCATCAAAGAAACAAGTGTAATAATAGAAAGCATTGTTGTAGAATCCGCTTCCAAAGTTTCCAATATTTTAGTCTTGCCTATAGCCAAACAAAATATAGCAAGGATTATCATAATTATAGGCCCTATAATTGTATTAACTAGAAATATTGGAGTTGTTAAATATGTTTTCAATTCTTTTTTGACAAGTCCATTCATAGGACTTGGGCTAGAGTATTTGATTTTGGTTTTGGACGCACTATAAGCCAAATACGTCTTGCCAAAAATAGAAGTATAAGCCCAAACACCTAGAATAAATGTACTCAAAGTTATAAGCATAATATATAGCAAATTTAGATAATTATTTGAATATATTACCCTAACGCACCACCCCACAAAAAAGTTGGTATTCAAAAAGCCATCTATAGTGGTCACATCTTGCAATCCCATAATGGTAGAACTATATATGTACAATGCCATATATCCACCGAAAATAAGGACAATAAGCAACGTTTTAAGCAGTGAGGAAAATTTGGTTTTATTAAATAACTTTGCTATCAAAAAATTGAGAAGATAATTAATTCCCACTCCCAAAAGTGGAAGGACAGCCAATAGCAAAAGGCACCACAAAATCACACTAGCCTTAATCTCTATATATACGCAATAAAGTATGATTGTAGGAATAATAATCATAGATATTAGTATCAAATTGAGTAAGTATTTGGAAAATGTCTTTGACAAAACTATATCCACTTTTTTGATAGGCATAGCAAGGAGCAAATCACTATCGTTTGTCTGCGTTTTCTCACTCACACTTTGAAAAGACAAAATGACCAAAAGCATCAATACAATTTGGAAAGAATTAAAGAGTGGAATTTGCCCAAGACCGATAGAACCCATCGTCTCAAAAAGTTCAAATATTTGCAATGCAAAGACAGCACCGATAGCAAGATAACCTAATATGCACAAAAAAATCATTACACCTTGCTTTTTTCTAGTCTTTTTGCCCTGTAATGCTCCCAATGCACATTTGAAGTTGTTTTTAAGAAGTATTCCTAAATTACTCATTAGCTACTCCTAAGAAAACCTCTTCCAAAGATTTGTCTTTTTTGATATCTGTCATCTTGCCACACTTGACAATTTTGCCATCCTTGATAATTGCTACTTTATTGCACAATTTCTCTGCTACTTCCAAAATATGTGTAGAAAAGAATATTATCCCACCACTTTTGCAGAAATCTTTCATTATTTTTTTTACTTCAAAACTAGCCTTGGGGTCAAGTCCTACAAACGGTTCGTCAAGAACTAGAAGTTTTGGACTATGAACAAGACTAGCAATAATCACCAATTTTTGACGCATTCCATGAGAATAATTGGATATAGGTGTAGCAAGGGCTGTCTCAAGCCCCAAAATCTCACTATATTTCTGAGTAAGTAGCATCCTCTGCTCTTTGGAAACTTTGTAAATATCTGCCACAAAATTAATATACTCTATACCTGTCAAATTCTTGTAAATATCTGGATTGTCTGGAATGTATGCCAGCATTGATTTAACCAACATTGGATTATCCTTAACAGACACGCCGTCAAGCAAAATGTCTCCATTAGAGATGTCATTAATGCCTACGATACTTTTGATAGTCGTCGTTTTCCCTGCTCCATTTGGCCCAATAAAGGCAAAAATATCACCCTTTTCTATCTTGAGATTTATATCCTCTGCTCCGACTTTGCCATTGGGATATATCTTTGAAAAATGTCTTATTTCTAGCATTTTTTCTACCTCCCCAAAACTATGCTTGATTGGAACTGCCAAGAACATTATCCATTTTGTTTTTAACTACTTGTTTGATATAATCCATTCCCAATTGATTATATTTCCTAATATCCACATTTTCAGGATTTTCTACAAGAGACTGTCTAAGCCCTGCTGTGAAACTTATTCTCAAATCGCTATCAGTATTGACTTTGCAAACACTCATTGCACACGCCTGTCTCAACATTTCTTCTGGTATTCCACACGAACCGGGAAGTGTAGCACCATACTTTTCGGCAAGTTTTACCATATCTTGAGGAATTGAACTAGCCCCGTGAAGAACTATTGGGAAATTAGGCAATAATTTGCCAACTTCCTCCAGTATATCAAATCTCAATTTTGCTTCGCCTTTGAATTTAACCGTTCCGTGACTAGTGCCAATTGCAATAGCAAGACTATCTACCCCTGTTGCTTGCACAAAGTCATAGGCTTCTTTGGGGTCTGTATACCTAGCATCTTCATCACTTGCACTTACTTCGTCTTCTACCCCTGCTAGCACGCCAATTTCTGCCTCAACTGTGGCATTCTTGGAATGTGCATATTCTACGACCTTTTTGGTAAGAGCAATATTCTCTTCTTTTGGCAAACTAGACGCATCAATCATAACATTGGTAAATCCAGCGTCAATGGCATTTTTGCAATCCTCAAAGGTTTTGCCGTGGTCAAGATTTAAGCACACTGGCACAGTCATATTTTTGGCATAAGTTTTTGCCATATTCGCTAGAGTTTCTACTCCCGCATACTTAATAGCACCAGTTGAGCATTGAACAATTACTGGGCTCCTTTTTTCTTCGGCACTATCCAAAATAGCCTTTAATGTCTCCATATTGACAAAGTTGAATGCCCCCACACCATAATGTCCTTTTAGTGCATTATCTAAAATTTGTTTTGAATTTTGTAATTCCATAATTTATCTCCTTATACCCCCATATTTTACAACATTATTCAAATTTACCCAAACAAATAACACTTTTTACTTTGTTTTTTTGCAAAATTATTTAATCTAGTTAATTTTTTATTTGTGTTTTTCATTTAATTAGTTTAAAATAAATATGATAAGAATAAAATATATTAAAAACACAAATTTGGAGTAAAATATGAAAATTGCATTTATAGTTCCCGTACTAGACGAAATCAATTTGGAAAAGACTTTCAATAGAATCAATGAAGCTTGTGATATCGACCACGATATCTTCTTTGCTATCAATGGCAAATTAAATAGTTTCTTCACTCAAGTAAGAGCGACTTTCCTAAGCGAAAGTAGTGTAAAAGCATTTATGGTAGATAGACCTGTTGACGAACACAAACTAATCACTTTGGGTATGGAAATGACAGAAGACTATGATGCTACAATCATATATTCGGGCAAAGAACTACCTAATGTTGATGTAATCAAAGCATTTATCGCTAGTTGGAAAGCTGGCAACAAGATTGTTTATTTGAAAAAGGAATATTCTGGAATCAAAAAACTTGGCGTCAACCTTAAACGTGCTATATACAAAGCAGGCATCAAAATGCTAGGAATTTTCAAAGATAGATGTGCCGAAACAGATATCCAATTGCTAGATAGCGATGTAGTGAAAACAATCAATCAATTACCTCACAAAAATAGACATTTAAGAGTTTTAGATAGTTTTGTGGGATATCCAACAGACATCATTCAATTAGAAATAGATAGCAAAATGAAAGAAAACAAAAATTATGATGAGAAAATAAAGGCATACAAAGTATGTGGATTAATATCCATCATCAGTCTAATTGTTGCATTATCTTTGTTGACTGTAGGCATTTTGGGCATTGCCCTAGAGTGGGAAATGTCAGCAATTATTTACATTACACTATTTGTACTTAGTGCTTTTGGACTTATTCTTTCTTATATTTATGCTATCAAAAAACAATTACACTTCAGAGTTGGACAATTATTTGAATTGGGCGAATTAAAAGACTTATCAAACAAAATGGAAAAATATAATATTTCTAACAAAAACTAAAAAAGACACTGGTCATCAGCAATTAAAAATAGCTGGTTTCCAGTGTTTTTTTGCCTTTAATCCCCCATTGTTGGTTGAGTCTTTTGTTGTTGCAATCTAAAATTGGAATAAACATCACCAATAGTTTGATTGTATCTATCTTCTATCTCTTTTGCTTTTTCTGGAAACTTTTGGGCATTGCTAGGCATAAAGAGATACTCTTTTTTGTAAAATTTGCATTGAGTGGCCAAGTCATACAAATCTCGCATATCAATGATAGCTTCTTTTCCTCCAAAAGTTGCGTCTTTCACAAGCAATTCTTTAAGAGACTTAATTTTTTGGTCTATTATTAATTCATTCTCCAATTCTCGCTTAATTTCTTTTTGGTCTCTAGATGTTAATAATTCTTCATCTTTGAATTGTTGTCTAAAGAAGTTTAAAACACTAATTCTAGCAAACCTTTCAAGTGGCGAATAATAGTACATAATAGAATTAATATAATCTTCCATATCTTCTCGAGAATGAATATCTGCAGGGGTCTCTATATTAACAATACTGAAAGGTGCAATTAAGTTCTTGCACTTCAAAACATCCATTTTTTTCCTTGTATCCAATCTCTCTTTTTTGTGCGTTTGATAATTATACACAACTCCTTGAGTATCTATATCCAAAATATTTTTTTCAAGACTAATATCACTCATAGGATTGTCTCCATCTTGAATATATGTGGTCAACAACTCAGGCATAACATCACTTTTGATATGAGAAATATCCACCGCGTGAGTGCATTCGTGATACAAAATTGACAAAATTTCTATTCCTGAATAGTCAATTATCTTGTCAATATCCAAAAAAACCGTATTTGTATTGTGCTTATAACAAGCCAAACAAGAAGCCTCTCCCACATCATTTGGCTTAGGCACTATCCTAAGTTTTGGTTTAGGAGTATTGCTATTTTGAAAGAAAAATTCCATATATTCCGATACAATCTTGATTTTTTCTTCAAACGTACAATTAGACCAAATTCGCTCACCAAAGCAAGTAGGAATATCTTCCAAATCTGGAATGAAACAATGTGGAACACTACCCATATTCATTTTCAAAACCAACTTGCCGTCTTTTGATTCCAAAATTTGTTGCAAAATCAAATCGGAGGCTCTATCATAATGAGCATTTTCCTCCCCCCTTGCCTTCAAAAAACCTTCATATTTCTTTAAACTCTGTGGTAAATTCATAGTTATATCCCTTTTCTTTTTATAATATCACAATCACTTGATTAATTCAAGGCAAATAAACAAATACAAATTCCAAATTTGTTTATTCTTTTGCTTTGCATCATAAAAAGCAAGAAATCTTATCCTTTTTGCAAATATTCTATTTTTGCAATTAAAATTAACTATCAAAATTTAGTTGCTTAAACCAAAAAAAAATTGATATAATATAAGCATAAATGGAAATAATCCATTGTACTTAAAAGGAGATACAAAAAAATGAACAAAACTATTAAAATTGGTATAAATGGTTTTGGACGAATTGGTAGACTTATTACTAGAATTGCTGAAGATTTTGACAATATTCAAGTAGTTGGTATCAATGACCCATTCCTTACACCTGACTATGCTAAGTATTTGCTAGAAAGAGACAGTATGCACGGCAAATTCAAAGGCACTGTAGATTTGGATGGCGACAATCTAATTGTGAATGGTAGAGCAATTAAATTTTTCGCAGTTATGAATCCAGAAGAAATTGACTGGAAGAGTGTAGATGTAGATTATGTAGTAGAATGTACTGGCAAATTTACAACTATCGAGGGTGCTAGCAAACATTTGGTCGGTGGTGCAAAAAGAGTTATTATCTCTGCACCATCCAAAGACGCTCCAATGTTTGTATATGGAGTTAATGAGCAATCTTATACAAAGGATATGACAATTGTTTCTAATGCAAGCTGTACAACCAACTGTCTTGCACCATTAACAAAAGTAGTCAAAGACAATTTTGGCGTAGTAGAAGGATTGATGACAACCGTTCACTCTACTACTGCTACACAATTAACAGTTGATGGCCCTAGCAAAAAGGATTGGCGTGGTGGTCGTGCTGCATCTGGCAATATCATTCCTAGTTCTACTGGTGCTGCCAAAGCAGTTGGCAAAGTTATTCCAGAACTTAATGGCAAATTGACAGGTATGAGCTTTAGAGTTCCTACTCTAAATGTATCTGTAGTAGACCTAACAGTTAGACTAGAAAAAGAAACTACTTATGACGAAATCAAAGCAGTTATGAAAAGAGCTAGCGAAAATGAAATGAAAGGAATTTTGGGTTACACCGAAGAACCTTTGGTTTCTACCGACTTTATGGGAGACTCAAGAGCAAGTATCTTTGATGCTGAAGCGGGCATTATGCTTTCTCCTACATTTGTCAAACTTGTTGCTTGGTACGACAATGAATATGGTTATAGCACACAACTTCTAAGACTTGCTAGCCATATGGGAAACCTAGAATAATCTACCTAGAATGGAAAATGGAAAAATGGAAAAATAAAAAAGCTAGTAATGAAAGTCAGTTTCATTACTAGCTTTTTTTATTTGTATTTAAATAACTATTTTCATTCTTTTGTCTTGCAAGACAAAACCCTTAGAGAATTAAGTATTGCAAGTAATGTAACACCTACATCTGCAAAGACTGCTAGTAACATTCCCGTAATGCCTAGAGCACCCAATGTCAAGAATGTAAGTTTGGTAATTCCTGCAAACAAAATATTTTCTAGCACAATCTTTTTGGTGAACTTAGCAATTTTGATTAACTGTGGAATTTTCTTAAGATTGTCATCAGCAATAACAACATCGCTACTTTCCACTGTCGCTTGACTGCCCATAATTCCCATACTAATGCCAATGTCACTTAACACTAGTGCTGGAGCATCATTTATTCCGTCACCCACAAATGCAACTGTCTCACCATTTTTTTCTTTTTCTTTTTTGAGTATATCATATTTGTCATTAGGCAAAAGTTCTGAATAGCAATTATCCAAGCCCAATTTATCTGCAACCTTTTGGGCAATAACATTACTATCTCCAGTTAGCATTGTAGTTGCAACATTCAAGCCTTTTAATTCCTTGACACATTCAAATGCATCTTCTTTGATTTCGTCACACAAATAAATACTACCAATCACTTCGCCATTTTTGGAAACATCGACTTGAGTATTGCCACTAGAATTAAGACTTCTGCCAACAACCATCCTGTCTTTTTTGATAGTATACTCTATTCCTTTGCCAGCAATTTCTACATAGTCGGTTATTTTCAATTTTGATTTTTTGCCATAATAATTACATATAGCCACAGCAATTGGATGAAGAGAATTTTGCTCGCCGGCGACAACAATTTCTAGTAAGTCTTTTTCTTTCATCTTTCCCACAGTCTCAATTTTTTTCACTGCAAAATTGCCTGTAGTAAGAGTGCCAGTTTTGTCAAACATAATTTGATCAATATGCGAACACGCATCCAAATAGTTACTACCTTTAATTAGTATGCCTTGTTTGCTACATCTACCAATTCCCGAGAAATAACTAAGTGGTACTGATATGGCAAATGCGCAAGGACAAGATACAACCAAGAAGATTAACCCTCTATAGATAGCCGTACTAACATCTCCCAAAATTGCCCAAGTAATCCCCCACACAAGAATAGATAATATCATTACACCGAAAGTGTAATAACTAGAAAATTTGGAGATGAAAGATTCTGTTTTGGATTTTTTGCTAGATGCATTGGAGACAAGATTCAAAATTTTGCTAACAGTGCTATCTTGATAAGCACAAGTAACTTCTATTTTTAGAACCCCATCAAGCACGATTGACCCAGACGGAACAATCTCACCTGTGCATACTGCTACGGGCAAACTCTCGCCAGTCAAGTGCCTTTTGTCTATATTGCATTTACCCAAAATGACCTTGCCATCAAGAGGGATTTTTTCGCCCGTTCTAACAATTATTATATCTCCAATCTTGACTTCTTTTGGACTAACTTTTTTCTCATTTTCTCCATCAACCAAAATTGCAAATTCAGGCTGGCTACTAATAAGCGACGAGATACTTTTCCTAGAATAATTAACTGCTCGACTCTCAAGCATTTTTCCTAGTGTATATAGAGCAATAACCATCATACCCTCTCTACTTTCTCCCACTGCACACGCACCTATAACAGATATGGTCACAAGAGTATTTTCGTTTACTGTGAAATTCTTTAATTGAAGAATTGCCTTGATATATGTTTTGTAACCCATACAAATTAGAGAAGATACAAGTATTATCCAATATAGATAAGTGGGCATATGCACAAATATGACAATAAGCCCAAGCATTATGCCAATAGCATACAAAATAATGCCAGTAATCCCCACTGATGACACATCATCGCTATTTTCTTCATCGGAAATCTTGACATCAGGATTAACATTTTTTGTCGTTTTCAAAATATTTTTTTGAATTTGCTTGTAATTATTATCTTCCATTTCTACATACAATTTTGATGTAGAAAAATTAATATTAGCACTAATTACTCCATCAACTTTTTGCAAGTATTTTTCTAGAGTCAAAGCACAATGTGCACAATCAAGACCAACAATATTATAAACCTTTTTCATCTTCGCAATTCCTCCAAATGCATTACTCCTAGTTCAAATATATCTTTCACGTGTTCATCGGCTAGAGAATAAAAAATCTCTTTCCCATTCTTCTCGCTCTTAATCAAACTATTATCTTTCAAAAACTTTAATTGATGAGAGATTGCAGACTTGGTCATATTAAGAGACACCGCAATATCACACACACACATTTTGCCGACGCTATCCAAAGCACAAATTATTTTGAGCCTAGTCTCATCTGCAAATGTCTTGAAAAAAACAGACATACTATTTAGTACTTTTATTTTGCTAAGCGCTTTTTTGGCGTCAGTAACATTGTGTTTGTGAAGACAAGTGCAATCACATACATTCTTGCTTTCCATCTTTTCTCCTTTTTTAAACTGTAATAAATAATACAAACTATCCAATTGTGAAAATAAAGATTTTTAAATACTAGTGTACAAAGTTCAAAATCTTTTGTTTTCAATTTTTTACAATATCAATAGTAGACAATTTTATTCAATATTTATATCAGTTGAACGTTTGCTCAACTATTATATATAGTTATTATAGTTGAATACTTACTCAATTGTCAATTGTTTTAATATATTTTCTTTTTATTTTTGCAACATCTTTCAATTTTCTTTTTTTTGGACAAACTCAAATACTTGAGAAAAAAAAAGAGGCTAATAAACCTCTTCTATAACACCTCCACCTAGGCAATTTGTATCGTCATAAAATACGACATATTGACCGGGAGTCACTGCACGTTGTTTTTGGACAAAGTCAACTACAACCCTATCATCCTTGATACTTACCCTAACTTTTTGGTCGGGTTGTCTATATCTAAATTTGGCAAAGCATTCAAAGTTTTTTGCTTTTGGCTCCTCTGGAATCCAATTAACCTTGTAAGATATTAGTCCGTTTGAAAAAAGTTCGTCAGGCTCACCTTGAGACACTATCAATTTATTCTCTTTTACATTTTTGTCAACAACAAACCATCTTTTGCCATTGCCATCACTTTTGCCACCAATATTTAGTCCCTTTCTTTGACCCAAAGTATAGTAAATCACACCCTCGTGCTCACCAACCTTTTTGCCCGACATATCCACTATATCGCCACTATTACAAGGCAAATATGATTTCAAAAACTTCCTAAACCTGCGTTCTCCTATAAAGCATATTCCAGTACTATCCTTCTTTTCGGCAGTAGACAAGCCATACTTTTCTGCAATCTTTCTCACATCAGGTTTGACCATATCTCCCAATGGGAACAATACGCATTTTAATTGCTCTTGATTTAATTGATTAAGAAAATATGTTTGGTCTTTGTTTGTATCTTTGGCTTTTTGAAGATATGTAAACCCGTCTTTTCTCTCAACTTTGGCATAATGTCCGGTAGCAATATAATCTGCTCCCAAAGACTTGGCATATTCCAAAAATGGACCAAATTTAATCTCTCTATTGCACAAAACATCGGGATTAGGCGTTCGTCCCTTCTCATACTCTTCGAGAAAATATTTGAATACTCTATCCAAATATTCTTGTGCAAAATTGACAGAGAAATAGGGAATGCCGATTTTGTTGCAAACCCTTTTCACATCCTCGTAATCATTAACGGATGTGCACACTCCATTCTCGTCGTCTTCTTCCCAATTGTGCATAAATAGCCCAATAACATCATATCCTTGCTCTTTTAGCAAGCAAGCAACTACCGAACTATCCACGCCACCAGACATTCCTACTACAACTTTTGTCATTTCTTATTAGCCCCCTTTTCGGCAAGTACAACTGGCACTTTGAATTTCTTGAATATAACATTTATAATATCAAAAATCCAAAGCATAATATTAATAGTAAGCGATGCTATTGATATTTCATACATTAGTCTAAAAACAAGTACACTATTAACTGTGGTAACAGCCAAACCTAATACCACAAAAACGATACTAACAAATACAGATATTACCGAAAACCAGCCTCGAACATTCCTCTTGACATAAAAATGATTTACACCAAATAACCCCAAAAAAATTGTATACAACAAAAGTCTAATTTTGTTGACATCATCAGGGATATTGGTCGTGAAGCATATCAAATCTGCCATATCTTTTTTCCTATACTCTACAACTTTTTTGTTGCTGGCATCTTTTATCTGGTCAGATGTTATTCCACAATATTTGCATAGTTCATTTTGAACCATCTTGGCTCCACACACGGGACATCTCATAATATTACTCCCCAAAAAATATTTAGTATTGATATTTGCCTTTTGCCAAACTATCTTTTATTAGTTTAACACAATTACAACATTCTCACAATAAATAAACACAAAAAATGTGGTACTTTTATATAAAATACCACATTTGAAATATTAATCATTTCCAGAAATAATTTTCTTGATTTCCTTCAAATTCCCCAAAGTTAATTCTTCATCAATCTCTTTGTATGCATTTTTAAATGCTTTTTTGATTTCTGGATTAACATCTGGTTTGTCCAAAGCAATATCTCTTACCTTTTTGGCAAAGTCCAAAACTTCGCTTTTGGTAGTAAAATCTACCTCTTTGATAATTCTTTCAATTATTTCAAATTTATAAACATTTGGATTTTTAGCCATAATCAACACCTACCAAACAACTTTTTATTTACATTGATATTTTACACCAGATACCAGCCTTTGTCAATACTCTTTTTTTTAAAAATAGCACAGCAGACATATATTACATTTCTAGCTCGTTATTTTCGTTATTTAATTGTGGGACTTCACCATTGTTTGCTTTCGTTGATTTGATTTTTTCAAGCAACTCTTCCTCACTCAACTCCTCTTCTACAAAGTCAGCAGAATAGTCGTCTTCATATTCCATAGGTTTTTTAGTTTCTTCAGTCACTTCTTCTTTCTCTTCTTGAGGAGCAGTTTCACTATTTAATTCTGAATCCTCTACAGTTGGCTCTTCTTGTCCTTTTTCTTGATTGTGGATTTCAACAAGAGTCTTCTGCAATTCACTAGAAATGTTGGCTGGAGTATTCCAAATATTATTAATTAAGCTCGAGCATTCTCTAATGTGTTGCCAAACTTCCTCCTTGCTCCCGCTTGTTGAAATTTTCTCCACCAAATCAGCATCAAGATTATTGCCAAGTGTCGGCTTAGTCAAGTCGGTAGTAATAGACATAATTGACGCTATCATTTCCAAATCGCAATTATTAGCAATGTTTACCATAGATTCAAACACCTCTGTTGGCATTAGATACATATTATCAAAATTGCTTCGTCTATACGCCATATCAGAAGTAGTTGATTTTCTTAAAAGCTCTGTAGATAATTGTTTCTTTAAATTATTCTCATCCTCATATTCTGGAGTTCCGTCTTTTGTTTTTGACTTGGAAATGATAAAGTCCATTATAGTTTTCAAATCTTTTAAACAACCTTTTTCTTTTTCATCCAACCAATTAGCGTTCTTTTCAAAATTTTTGTCTGTAAGAATTTTTTCTAGCCCTAATGACAAAATTTTATAAGATGAAAATTCTGGCTTGCTCAAATACTTATTCGCACCATCGCCATAAACAGGCATTCCTTTTTCTCCATCTTTTGGCATTGATGATGTATCTCCGACATTTGTTGCACTCGGATTTGAAGATTTTGTATCGTCTATTGAAATATTTTCATCGTGTGACACTGTCTCTGCTTTTTCCTCCTTCAATTCGGAACTGCCTGAAGCTTTCTCAGCATCATCAACAGCACCATCTGCAACGACCTCCGAAATATCAGCAGTACTTATTTCTGCTTTTACTTCTTCTGCAGGCTCTGCTGGCGCTTTGGATGGCAAATCGTCTACTTTGAAGCTAGCAGGAGATTTTTTTGTAATATAAATATCGCAACTCTCTATCATCTTTAATAATTTTTCTATTATTTTGCCAGTAGATTTAGCACAATAAGGCTTAAACTTTTTCAAAAGTTCAGCAGTTTTGTCTCTAGGATATTTCTTTGAGAATTTGATTTTTTGCTTAGTTTCAGCTTTTGATACATCATCCTTTGACTTTGCATCTTCCTTTTTTAATATTGGGTCAACCAAATTGACTACATCATTTTTTAGTTTGTCCCCAAAACCATCTGCCTTGCCACTCTTAATGTACTCATCAATATTCTTGGCATAAGCACCGCTTTGTTGGTCTTTCATCCCCTCAATATCTTGCAATTCTTCTGGAGTTGGTTGGTATTTCAACCCATTATCTTTTTCGTATTGCATTTGTTTGGCGATATCCGAATATGCCTTTTGAATTTCGCCCGGAGTTATCTCATTACGCGACAAATCTGGAAATTTATTTTGCAAGTTTCTTTTTATGCGTGCAAACATTTCATATGCTCTGTCGGCATTATTACGAATCTCTTCTCTTTTGTCTTTCGCATTTTGTACTTGCTTAGGGTCTACGCTATATTTCTTTTCCGCACTTTCTCTAGTCAATTGCTCGACATTGGTCAAGGCATCTAGCGTAAACAAAGGCTCACCCTCATTATTTGCAAAGTTGCTTTCACTAGTACTTATAGCAGATACAAAAGTGGAGAAATTTACGCAATTAGGATCCATTGGGTTATTGGTATATGCTTGTCTATATTTATCAATAAGCAAAGTTAATTCGTTATCGTTGCCAGTTTTCACTAATCCTTCGGTGGTTTCATACAACAATTCTTCTTTCATTGCGTTCCCCAAAGGACTATCGTCCATTCCGGGAACATTGGCATACTCCATAATTAAATTATTGAGTTCTTCTATTTCCAATTCCTCATCTCTAGAGAAAGAATGCGTTCTAGAAAAACCATTCATTTTTTCAAAAGCTTGTTCAAATTGTGCCTTGAATTCGTCAGGAACTTTATTTTTGTCATAAGTTATGCCAATACTTTCATCAAAAGTGATAAAGTCTGGCTCAGATATCAAATTCAAAATACTAGACATATCCTTTTTGTAGTTATCCATTGAATCATAACTATCTCTATCCAATTCACGAACGGCTTTTTTGGCAAAAGTCTTAATACTATCAAGCTTGTAACACGATTGCTTAGCCGTCAATATTTTCTCTTCAAGTTCTGCTTGTTTTTCATCGCCCAAGTTTGCAACTTCAGACTGAGCTACTAGACTTTTTACTCTGTCATTATATGTTTTTCTAATATGTAAAAGGTCAAATTCTGGAGAATTATCCATATTAATATTCAAATTGTCCGCGTGAGTAATAATGTCTCGCAAATATTTCGCTTTCTTTTCTTGGTCTTGAAAATTTTCTTCGATTTCATCACTTAATTGTTGCAAAGCATTGTCCGCTAGCAAAGAGGTATCCCCATTCAAATTCTCGGCATACAATTCAGCATATGCCATCTTGACAGCATCGTTGGATATAAAATTGCTACTCTCTGCCAAAAAGCTTTGCCAATCAGCACCACTAGTAGCATACCTCTTCTCATACGCACTTAGAGTTTCATTATTTAACGAACTCTTTACGCCATTAATTTTTACATTGCCAAAGACAGTCTTGTGAATATTGCACTTCTCTTTGGCTTCTTCCATATACAATTTGAAGATACCATCGGCAGTTATAATATGCCCATCTCTCTTGTCAAAAGGTAAATTCAAATAATTCTTCAAGAACGAATTTACATCATCTTGGGACAACACATTACAAGATTGTCCTTTTTCATCATTATAATATATTCCGTTTGTTGAATCTTTATTTTCTTTGGCATACCAAGTGCCATCACTATTTTTGCCACATTCATATCCCACAAATTCCAAAGCTCTAACAACTTCCAAATCTCTCTGATAATCTGTAGAAAACATTTTCTCATTTTTTGACACTTGGGCGTTAAAGGCTTTTTCATCAAACGTTTTGAAAGTTTCTAATTTTGTAAGACCTTGATTATATGCCTTGAAAGTATCTCTATAGCATTCAAGTTTCTTTTTGTACGAATCAAACAAATCTTTCAAAAAAGTATTTGATTGTGGATTATTGGCAATACTCCCATATTTCTCTGCTATTTGACAAAAATGTTTCAAAGCTTTCAAAAGTGGTTTCAATTCAGTTTTGCTATTGTTTACAACAGAATAGTTCAGCTCAAAATCGCCCAAACCCAAACTTTGGAAAGCAGGACTTGGATTACTTCCCAATTTTTTGATTTCGACAATACATTTTTCTATTTCTTTTGTCAATACTTTTTCATCACCAGAAACGTCGTAATAAATAGACTTTTTGTCTTCACGATTACTCACCCTTGTCGGCTTCGACTTTTCATAAAGTTTCTTTAATTTTTTTTCAATACCATCTGCCATTTAATCTTCTCCCTTAGGATTTCTTTTGAATTTGTGCAAAGTGCGGTTTGGAAAATCCCAAACCATCACTCTACTCCATATTTTCCACTTTTCTTCTATTAAAATAATCTTCGAAGCATTTTTGAACAGAACTTACACCTTCTCTATAGAAAACATCTCTATTCAATGCTTTTTGCATATCTGTAGGTGTCTTGAGTCTATTAATTGTCTCGACTACTGTTGAAATATTATCGCCAATCTTAAACACATTGCCGTTGTTACTGATATTAATCGAGGAGAACTTCGCAAATAGATTAATGCCTAATTCGTCCACATTCAAAATCTCAGCAACTTCTTCCAAATCTCTAATATCATCGTTTAATTCTTCGTGTTCCATAAGCTCTTTGACTACATAAGCAAAAGGTCCCAATTCGTGGTCTTTGTCAACGATATATCTAAACAAGTATTGTTGAACAAAACCTTTGATATTACACATAATTGTTTGGTTATTTGGAAGTGCTATTTCCAAATCTT
>CAYPKM010000012.1:14969-27818 GCA_964411325.1 uncultured Christensenella sp. | reverse complement strand
GATGACAGCAAATAGATAAGTTTTGAAATAATTCGTTTTTTCTAGTCTGTAAAATTTCATTTGTTATTTCCTTTTATTTAAAGCAATAATAAAGTACTAAAGCTACTACTACCCACATAAAAAGTCTCCTATTTTTAGTTGATTTTTTTGCATTTAATAGTTTTTCCATTGTTTGATATTGATTCTTTTTGAGTGAACTAATATCCAAATATTAACCAAGCCCTCCGACAAACATCAAAAGATGCTTGTCGGTAAACTTGGGTGGTTTTATTTCTTCTTTTCTGGATTGGAGATAAGCACAGGATAGGTATATGTATATGTAATAGGTTCGTCATTGCCGTTTTCGACTACAACGCTCATAGTGTACACTGCATTGCCATTCTTTGTAATATTTGTTATTGATGTACAGAATTCTTCTAATTTTGTTACTTCTGTTGCAACTTTAGAAGCTGAAACAGTGATATTTTCACGAGTTTTTGATTCATTACCATCCATATATGTTGTTGTAACAGACATATAGAAGTTGTTTTTGCAATTATTAACATTAGGTGCAACAGCATAAGATATCATTTTGGCATTTTTGCCAATACTGTATGCTTGATATACAACATAACAATTGTTAATTGTTGCATTTGTATTTGCAATTGCTACCAAACCGCCTATTTGAGCTTGTGTATCAGAATTAGCAGTACTTTCTGCTCTGATATCGACTTCTATTATTAAACGGCTATAACAACTATCGATAGTTGCATTCTCTCCCATTTCGTAAGAAACACCGCCGACACCTGCACTTTTGCCAACAACTAGTGATTTGCCACCTATTGGCTCTGCACCAGCATCAGTCATCTTGGCTGTACCTATTGCATAAGAACTTTCAATTGTTCCATTGTTGATATAAACTAAGCCACCTACAAAATTGCCTGTAATATTTCCTGAGAAATATGAGTCTTTAATAGTACCAGTATTAGTACTTACCAAACCCGCTACATAAGTGGATTTTTTGTTGTTTCCTTCACTATGGTCTAGTGAATATATTCCTTGACTGTCTACACCACATTCAATAATTGTACCTGAATTTTCTATAGCCAATCCAGCAACCTGAGTATTCCATCTACCACTACCACTGTCGGTTGGAACAATATAGATATGATTATTCTGACTATTGCCAAATGTCTGAATGTGAACATTTTGAATAGTGCCAGAATTGCTAATGACAAATCCTGAAGCCCATACTGTTGTTGAACCCGGATTTCCAACATATACATTATTAATCTCGATATTCAAATCTTTAATTTCGCCTTGGTTTTCTATAATTAATGCGGAATACAACATATCAACTTGTCTATAACCAATAATTCCATTAGTTCCTGTAATAGGAACTTTTCTAATAGCTTTTTCTGCCACTGGTTTGATATCGGAGATTGTATAACCTTTACCATTTATAGAACCTGTGAATTTCTCTATCATTTTCCATTCCATATATGCATCGTTATCATCTAAGAATGAAATATCATTACAGATTTCAAAATTAGCATTAGTATAATATCTAATGGAATTAAACATTGTACTAGAATTTATTTTGTATGGTAATAATGTACTTCCATCTCCACTAGCAAAGACGTAGAACGTATATGAAGTTGATGTTGAACCTACTTTGACTTCATCTGACATAAACTTACCAGCATATGTTCCGCTTTCGTCATCTGAACCTACCAAAATTCTAATAGCAAAAGTATAATCTCTACCTGTATTTGTTACACGATAAGTGGTAGGAGTCTCCCCATCTATTGCAGACAAGAATACGATATCTGTAACTTTGATAGTATATGTGTCACCAGTATTATTTTTGGTGTATTTTATAGTTCTATTAATTATATCTGACGAACACTTAATTGTTGCTCTATTAGCATTAGCATTTGCAACGGTTATAGAATTATTTCCATCACTATAAATATTAGAAGTATATTGCCAATAATTCTTTAATTCGTCTTCGCTGACAGAATTAACTGTATAGCCCATAGTAATTCTAACATTATGTCCATTATTCTTGTCTATATTCCACGACAATAATCCTGTACTGCTATCATAGCTAGCATTCTTAGGTGCTGCAGGGATTTCGATGCTCTGTTTGTCAGAGAAACTACCGCTAACAAACTTCTCGCTATCACTGCTCATTTTTGAGGAATCTAGCGTACCTATTGGTTGAACATAAACTTTAAGTGCTAGTCCATTTGTTGTATCCAATCCCATAGTATTAATAACTTCACTAATGGATAATTGAACGCTCTGATCTGTATTGTCAAAATAGAAGTAATGATACTCGGAACGAATATTGGTATCATCCAATGTATTCTCCAATACACCACCATTCTTGATATAAATTTTGGTAGAATATTGAGTTTGAGTATTGCCATCAACTACAACGTCTTCAAATGTTTGAGTAATATCAAATATTCTATCGGTATCTGTAATAACCAAAGCTCTATAGCCAGAAGCATTGCCTATACGACTCCACTTAACTCTATTATCCGAACTACTTGTTTCGGTGATAACGTCTACATAATTTAGTTTTGGAGATTCTAGTTTGGTTACTCTCATCGAAGCTTGACCGGAGGCTATAACATATGTACCGCCACCTACAACTTCTCCACTCTCTGAACCTTTGTATTTAACAACATATTCATAATCATTAGTAGCGAATTTTTCGGCAGATAACAAATAATCATTATCATATCCATCAATTTCGCTAAACAATGGATAATTGCCTTGTGTTGTATTCAATTCTATACCATTTAATCCTGAAATGACTGTAAAGTTTGTATCTTGTTTTTCCTTTAATGTAAATATTGTCTTGGTTATTTGCTCTCCAGTACCTTCTGTTGTTTCTGTTCCCCATTCAACGCCACCTTTGACAACCTTGATGGTAGGGTCAGAAATCTTCACTATGGTAATCTCTGATGTATAACAACTATTGATGTATTGACTACTACTACCACATTTGCCTAATGACCTAACTGAGAACTTAAATACCGAAGCCGAAACTTTGCTCAAATCATAAGATTTGTAATTGGTCTCCCAAGTCTCGGTGCCTGCTAGATTTTTATTAATCATTACTTCAAAGCCGGCTATTTGAGAATATCCACTATTCTTATTCCAGCTAATCACTCCACTATCATCGATAGTTAACATTGTTGGGACAGGAGTTCTATAATACGATTCTGTAGTAACATCATCGCCATCAAAGTAATTATCCGCAATCTCGCCCTCTTTAATTTGATGAGTGGCAGTAATTATAATTCTATATTTGTAATCATTGATACCTTCATTGAATGTCATATCTTCTGGCATTTCGAAGTATTGGTTTTTGTTTGCTGTAGCTATAACTGTTGCTGTAGTAACGGCACTAGGAGTTTCGCTCAAAACACCATTACTACTGATGCTTAATTTCTCTACTTTTATCTTGTAAGCATTAGCTCTTTCAACCCTCTTCCATACAAACTTGCCATCCTCAAGCCATACATCATAATCATTTTCAATATCGCCTGATGTTTTAGTTACTGAAGTTTTGCCTAGTTTGGTTGCAATTTGTTCATAATCCAATTGGATAGGGTCTGTTCCATTCATTAATTCGTCTGTATAATCGGTATCAATTATTCCTCTTCCGTTACCAATCTCTTTCTTTCGAATAATATAACTACCTTTGCCAAATCTTTTGTCATATTTATCAAGTTCGTTTGTTAAATTTAGTTCGGTTGTCCTAGCAGTAGAATTACTTGAGCCTCCCTCTTCGGTGCTCTCTTCGGCGAATGGATATTTATTGAAAAGTGTAGTCCATCCACCTTGCTTAGCATTATTCCAAATAGGTGCAATCAATTCCTTCCAAGCAACGACTGCATCTTCATAAGTATTGGCACTCTTGGAATATTTTGTTCCATTAATCAATACATCTGTCCACTTCCAAGTACTATCATCGGTAGCATCTGGCGCATAGATAGGCTCTTTGTCATCATCTAGGAAAGGCCCATAAACATAAACTTCTGTTTCTGTAGACATATTGCTACAAGGAACATATGAATATACGCCATTTCTAACGAATTGTTCTTGATTTTCTAATATATTCAAAACATCTCTATATTCAAATATGTTGCTATTGAAATATGCTTTCTCTCCCTCATTAAGTTTGGTGCTATCAGGAGTTCCTGTAACATTCAATTGTACTTGATAATTAGTATTTGTTTCTAATCTATTTTTGAACAATGGTTTCAATTCTCTATAATAATTGCTTCCATCTACAAGATTTTTGTTTTCGCCGTTTAATGCAGTATTATTAATATCAATATTCTCGACACCCACTGCAACCTTGGCATTATTCACTACTGTGATTGTGTAATTCTCGTGGAATTTCATATCATTGGCTGTACTATCTTCGGTAGTAACCAATGTCCACCACAATTCACCATTAGATATTTGCTTTCTCTCTTCGCCATCTGCATCTTTCAATACAGCCCTTGGTGTCATTGGCTTGTATGCTGTTATACTATCTACATACTTGCCGTCTACAGTGCTATTGGTTGTAGAATAATTACCTTGAGGAGCAACCTTGATAGTATATTTGGATGTAGAATTAATAAGATTGTCAAGAGATGATTGATTCGAATCGTTAATCGTCTCTGTTTCTGTATTCATTGAGAATTTGTACATTAAATAGCTTGCACTTGCTGTAGAAGATGCTACGGCGTATGAATCACCTTGTTTGATAACTGCGTCTACAACCGATGGTGTAAGAACTGTTTCTACTCCATTGATATTAGCTTTGAATGTAAGCAAATGGGATAGAATTGAATCCTTAGACGTATTGTCAAGATCGCCTTGACCATCTACATTAATTTTGTTTGAAATGTAATCGTATACTTTTGTTATCAATTGGTCGTCATCAATCGAGGTTCCGCCATCTGAGAACAACTCAATCATTTTGTTTTTGGTTGCTTCACTGCTAAGCACGAAATCTCTAACATCTGACATATCTATTGTCCACGCCAACAATCCATTGTATACCATTAGATTGTCTACATTGTTAGCACGATACAAACTTGTGCAATTAGTAAGAATTTTTGGAGATTCCAAACTCTCGTCTTCTGAAACATAAGTACTTACAATTGCTTTGGTTGGGTCGGTAATAGCGTTTACTAAAACTGTGAAGTATCCCGAACCTGCAAATTCACTAGAAGTAAATTCATATTCATTTTTGTCGGAATATGTAGCGTATACTGGGGTTTCTTCTGCAAACTCTTGTCTGGTAGAAAGACTTCCAGCGTAGAATGTAAGTTTGTATGCGTAAGCACCAGCGACTTCTCTCCAAGAGAAGCGAGAACTTTTCGTTCCAAAGCCTACAGTAGAACTTTCATCTACATATTTTAGTGTAGGATTTTGAGTAGAATATTCACTAGTCAATAAACCCTTTTTGTTTGTTCCAGTAGTAGTATTACCCACTACTCTTACTGCGACACTATAATTGCCCGAAATTAAATCGGTAGGCAACAATTGTCCTGACAAAATCATATCTTCATCAGTCATATTATCGACAGGTTGGATAATGGCATTGTCACCATCTCCAATTTTCATAATGTAATTAAGTCTCTTGGATGTATTGTTTGAATCTTTCCAAGTAAGCATTGGAGAACCTATATCTGTAGTAGTTACATCGCCCTGTTCGTCTTGTTTAATAATTGTTTTGACTGTGGATGTAATAGCAACATCTGTTGGTGCTTTTAATTTCTCCACTTCAAAGGTATCGCTCCATTTACTGCTCAAACAACCATTAGCGTTTGCCATTATTTGTACATAATAAGTTTTGCCAACTTCAAAGCCTGTGAATTGGCTATTCAAAGACTTTAAGTCTGCCTCACTAATATTGTATGTACTATCATTTGTTCCATTGTACTCATAACCCTCGAACAACCATTCGTTGGTTGGTGTAGGATTAGAATCATCTTCGTCATCGCCATCTTCTGGAAATTCATCAGATTGAGCAACAACATCTTGAACATTGCTATCAGTCACAATTCTAATAGTATAATTATCGGCACTTCTATTTGCTTCCCAAGATAGCACACCATCTTCTGTAAACAAAGCATTAGGAGCAAGTTTGGTGACAGGATTGGTGCTCTCTTTGATTTCGGAAGAAAGCACGTTGTCGCCATTGCCAATAAATCTTACTTTCAAAGAATAACTACCCTCATCATAAAGTTCCAAATCATTTAGATTAATAGAGTAATTGAATGTGCCATCTTCTGCATTAATAGCAGATGCGAAAGGTACTGTTTGATTGTAAACATCCTTTTGTCTAATGTAAGACAATGTAATGCTATCTGCATATTCAATACTGCTTTCTTCGCCAAATGTAACTTTCTCAATTTCGCTAGCTGGGAATGTAATCTTGTATTGACTATTATCAGAAGTGACATAATTGTTTTGTACAAACTCTCCTTCCTCATTCTCGGTTTCTAATTTTGGAGTATTTGTACCATTAGGAGTCAAACGCAACTTGACTTTTTGGTCAGCATTGTTTGCTTTGATAAAGGTTAATTCGTATTCAATAATATCATTTTCATTGAATTGGCTAGGGTCGTAATGCCAAACTATATCCGACCAACCGCTACCTTTCTGGTAGTTTTTGGTAATATTTTCGTTGTAAGTAATAGCATATTCGATAGTTAGAGGAGTTTCTAATTCGTCATCACCATAATTGTAATTTGTCAAAAGGAAACTCTCGCCACTAACAGTAATCTCTACATCATCACTAAGTTTAACTAGAGAATATTTGGTAGACATATTGCCATTCAAATAATCATTTCTCTTTGCTTGTGCAGTAACGGAATAATAATACATTCCATATTCTTTGGTTTGGAAACCTAGATAGGTAGCGTTGTAATTCAACCAAATTTTGCCATCTTGTAATTTGGCGTCACTTGCATCAGCACTTGTCCACTCTGAATCTGCCGATTGGAAGCGAATTTCGTTTCCAACAAGTCTAATAGACTTTTTGTATGTATCTCCTTGTGCATCTACAAAGGTTAATTCGTAAATATCTGCACCCTCTACAGTAGAGAATATCAACCAATCACCAGATTTGCTTAATTCGCTAACGGTGCTTAGTTTGGTTGCTTGATAGACGCTAGAAAGTGGGCTACTAATATATCCATTGGCAACTATCTTAATTTTGTAATTCTTTTGACCAATGTAATTGCTAGACAATATTTCAATTTTTCTATCTGTTTTGCTAAGTGTGTATTCATCTTTCGAAAGGATATTTTCACCCTCATAAAGAACAATATCGTACTCGCTAATTTCGCCTGAAACAGCACTGTAGCTTAATTTTCCATTGCCATCAGTTGCAAGTGTAACCGATGGAATTCTGGTGATAATTGTATCGTCTTTTGTAGAACCCAAAAGAACTACGCTATTATCCATATAATTGATGTTTGGGATTATCCTAACATTGTAATCGCCTACTTCAAATATTTTGGACACATCAAATCTCAAATCTTCATTGGTGAACACTATTTCACCATTGTCATCAGTAACTGACAACCAATTACTTTCTTCTGCCTTTTTGAACTGCAAAGTATATGTTGCGTCTTGGTGCAATTGCGACCATTCAACATACTCGCCATTTGGTCTAACATCAATTGCTTTTCGCACTACAACCACTTCTATATCAGATTGTGCACTATTAATAATAATTGGCTTGCTCTCTGAACCGTCGTTGTATGCGTTTTTATAAGGGTCGGACGCAATTAGTTTAATATGATAATTTCCAGCCTTCAAATCGTTATTCAAAATTTCGTCTACTGGCTTTTTGATAACAGTATTACCTTCTGTCTTGATATCTGAAACTTTTTCCTCTCCTACATACAAATTATAATTAATGTTTGCCTTAGCTTCAAATTTGATAATTGGAGAATTTCCAGCATTCAAGTCTTTGTTGATTGTAGAACTTGCTAATTGTTTAATATAGTAAGGTTCGCTTGCTTGATGAGTAAATCTAGTTTCCATTTTGTGTGCAATGGTAATTGAAATAGTCTTTTCGCTATCAAAATTAGAAAGGTCTTCAAATATATTGTAGTAATACTTTCCAAATTGAGTTCCTACACTTTCCTCTTCCTCTTCATCATTAGTCAATACTTCTCTGCTTGCCGAAACTTCAACAGAAACAGTATTTCCCTCGCATGTTAGATAAATTACAAAATCTTGTGTATCAGAATAAACTTTGTCGATTTCCCACTTAAGTACACCGTCTGCATCAATTTCCACATCGCTCACAGTCTCGGTACATTCAATACTAGCAGTAACTGGAAGAGAATCCATCAAAATGGTAGAACCACTAATGCCATTCGTATAACTTCCGTTCGCCCAAATAGCAATATCTGTTGGCTCTGTAGTATTGACGCATTCAATCAATTTCTTTTTGTAAGTAGTTCCCCCAATTGTTTTGCTACCCTCAGAAGTTTCCAAATTAATAGAAATAGTTTTCCCTTTGGCATAGAACTTGGTTGAGAATTTGTATCCATCAATCTCTATTGTATATCCAACGTTGTCATTGGATGTTGTGAATGACAAGACTTTTTGTCCTTTTTCTTCACCATCTTTCTTCTCACTCTCTTCCACTTCTCCAAGTCGTATTGTAGAAGAATTTACTTCAACAGTTCTTCTAAACTTAATCTCGTTTGATGGATGAGAATTAACTCCATTCCCTTCAATTCCAGCAGATACGATTGTTGCCTTGATTACATTGTCGGACGAAGTAAATTCATCATACTCATCTTCGTCTACATTGCTTTTGATAATATCATATAGGTTGACACTAATCTTGCTATTATTATCGTCTGCATCTATTATTTCATAAGCAAATGAAGTATTGCCTTGAGAAATAGTAAGGATATAATTGCCAATTTTAGTCGTTTGTCCATTATTGACAGATACTTTGTTGAATGTTAACAATCCTGTACCAGACAAAGAAACATTCCTATTGGAAACTGCTGGTGAAACAATGACTGTATTTTCATTAATCTTTGAATATGGACCAACTGCCGAATAATAAGTCGTTCTAGAATCGGCGAATGTGAAGCCTACAAATCTACCATATATATCCCATCTACCAGACTTTAATTCGTCTAATTGTGAGATATTTGTAGATACAAACTTATCTGTGATTGCCACATCAATATTTGCTGGGGCGAAATAATAGAAAGAATTATCCCCACCATTAGTTTTGTCCAAATCAACAAAGTACAAATCTACGCCTTTGATATAAGTAGAACTATCGGCAGTAGTAAGAGTTGTGCAATTGGTGATAGAAGTCATTGCTTGGTCTATAGCTTGTGGCATATAGAATATCAATGTGCTTTCGGTACTATTGATAGTATTACTTGCATTACCTTCTGTCCAAACAGTCAACATATATGGATTCTTGTTTGGAATTTGGATTGTATTTGTATCAAAATATGTACCAGTACCCGAAACAACTGTTTCCCAATTATTGCCAGAAGTATTATTGGTTACTTTGTAATGATATGTTACGCCGTATTTTGGGTCGTAAGAATCATTAATATCCCAAACAATCTTGGTACCTGTATAAGGATTGGAACTAGAGCCAACTTCGCCAAACGTAGAACCATTAATTGTCACCAATCCTTGTTCGTGACCAAATGTAATAGTTGGGGATGGTAAATTTTGAACAACTAGAGTTTCGCTAGAAACGCTTGGATATAGTCTAGCTTGAAGAGCATTGTCATAGACATAATTTTTGCCTTCAGACTTGGCTGTTGCCCAACCCTTTGGATAAGATATAATTCTTATATTGTATTGTTTCAAATTTTGGTCAAACAATTCAGCATTAAATGTACGAACTCCTGTACCATCGGATGTACATGTAATACATTTGTTTTGATCAATAGGTGAATAATAAACTTCATTCAATTCTGAATATTCTGGTGTAGAAAAAGATATAAGACCATTATTATTGATTAGGTCTGTAGCAGAGGTTAATTGATGAATGCAGATAGATTCGCTCATTGGACTATCTTTCACACTGAAGTCATCACCTCTAGCACTAACACTAATCTCATATGTATAACCTCTAGGCAATTCATATTCTCTATCCACTAGAGGCTGGTTATTTGGAGTACAATACTCTTCGCCAGTTGTCAAATTTTTGTACTTAAGAATATATCCACTAAGTCCACTTATGGAACCATTGTTTGTAGATACATTTTGAATTTCTCCCGTATATGTCTTCATCTGAGAAACGGAATTCCAAACAACTTTGCCAGTAGTAGGATTGTAATCTAGCCCAGAAGGTGCGACAAAAGATGGCCATAGAGATTCTGCTTCGCCAACTTTTACCGAAGCCTGTTTCCACTTATCAGTATTTTTTGGCTTAAACTTAATAATAGTCTCCCCTGCTTTAACAGCTTTGAAAGTAATGGTATGAGTAGCTGTATTGGAGTATGTATAATAATTCCCCTTGGTAACCACTACAGAATCATCGCCCTCAAAAGTCCAATCAACTTGAGTACGCGTAGTGTTGCCCGGAGAAAGAGAGTATGTAATATCAAACTCGTCGTATCGTCCGCAGGTAATATTTAAGTATCCTGTCTCTTCGTCGAGGGTCGCTCTGCTATATTCGCTAGTGATAGAGATAGCAGTCACTGGAATTTGTGGGCCATCATCATCACTTCCCGAGCAAGAACAAGCAGAAATCACTGCTGTTGCCAAAATAATCATTAAACTAGCTAAAATTGTTTTTATCTTTTTCATTCTAATCACCTTAACTTTTTATATTTATAGTAATTTACATTAGTTATTTTAGCACATATTGTCGAAAATAAAAAATTATTTTGCTATATAATATAAATATTTTTTTATTTTATTAAATAAATTTAATAATACCTTTGTAACCTCTCAAAAACTTCCAAAAGTACAGACAAAACACCCCTCAAAAGTAATATTTGGGGAGAATTTGGCACTGACTGGCTTTGACTGGGGAGAGATACAGGGAGAAAAATAGACATACATTAGTATCTTGCAACAAATTTGAAAATACTTGCATATTTGGATGAAATTTATACAATAAATATAAATTTTGCTTGTACAAAAACATTTGACAAGATTAAGTATTTCTTGTATAATAAAAAATATTCAAAAAAATAAGGGAAAAGGGAGATTTTTTATGTCTAAGAAAAAGAAGATAATAATTAGTTCGGTGACTTGTGGTGTGGTTTTGATTGGAATAATTTTGACAATTATTCTAGTTAATATCAAAAGGTTTGATATGAAAGCCCAAGACCAATTCGACTTTAATAATCACAATAATATGACTGTGATAGTTAGAGACACGACTTACAATTATACTGGAGATACTCAAAGCGGAGTAGACACATCCAAATATTACGCAAAAGGCACTGAGATTATCACAAAAAAATATGGGTCAAACAATGAAGAAAATACTAAAATGGGGCTTTATTCCTATCTAAAAAACAAAAACATTATTGACCCAATATACAACGATGTTACTGAGATTTTTACTAATAGAGAGGCTAATAGAAGTTACTTTAGACTAAATACCTCTAGCACAAAAGAGTATGAAGTAAAAATTGCCAATCAAGATGGCGAAGATTTAAGTTTCCTTACTTATGACAAAGAAAAGAAAGAAACACTAAGCGAAATCAAAGCAAGAACAATTGACCTAAAAGAAAAGAATAATTCTGTAAAAGCAAATGTTAATAAAAAATATCACAACGAGACAATCGTTGTAGAAAATGCAACAATTAAAGATACTGACTACTATTATTCAGATGGCGAATATGATTATGAAATATGGGAATTAACTACAAAAGATGGCTTAACATACAGAAACCTATACAGAATAGTAGATGACAAACACGAATTAGTACAAACACTTAATAACGACCTAGGTGTATCGCTAGAAAGTCAAGATTTGCAACTAGATTTTTTGACTGATGGCACACCAATATTTATAAACGAAAGAAAGATAAAATACAAAAGCTCAAGCCTATTGGTAGAAGCAACACAGTCGATAGAATATGAAATTTATAGTATAGATTTCAATTTGATTGGCAAATCACAACTAAACTACAATATTTATAAAGATTTGAATGTATCAAAAGATTGGAGCACATCCAAACTAAGAATTGGAAATTATGTAATTTTTCAAGCACTAATTGAGGCTGACGAAGACAAATACGATTTCTATTATCCAAACGGAGCCAATACATACTATTACAATCTAAAGACATTCAAATTAAACTTGAAAAATGCAAACATAACTGAAGTAAAATTTGACTATGTTATCCACGATTATAATAGCAATTTCAATACCAACACTTCGCTAATATTTGCCCAAAAAATCAATAACAAACAACTTTCTTCATATGAAAACCTACTAATTAATGACAAAATGCAAATCAAATCTATCGACTATTGTTTTGATACAATTGTTAAAATTAGCGATAATAGATATTTGACTAGCACAGGCAATTCTAATTATAATTTAATAGACAAATACTACAATTTGATAACCAACCTAGAAAACTTTGATGATGTATATGCCACAGGAAATGCATTAATTGTCAAAGATAGTGACCAAACATATATTTGTAATTATGACGGAATAGTTCTAAAGAAAATTGCAAATAGCAACTTTATAAACTTAAACGATAGTCATTACTATTTTGTAACTCAAACACGCAAAGAAGATGATGGAACTTACATCGATTATTACATCGAAGAATTGGGATTGACAGAAGAAAAACCTTTCTACACCAAAAC
>CAYPKM010000012.1:4541-14869 GCA_964411325.1 uncultured Christensenella sp. | reverse complement strand
ATTATTACATCGAAGAATTGGGATTGACAGAAGAAAAACCTTTCTACACCAAAACTCCTACCGGTTTCAAGTATAACGGAAACGAAGTAGAAAACATTATACTTGAAAGGAGTGATTATGCAACACTAATATTGGTTGTGACTCAAGATGACTATGGCACATATACTTATACCGTTTATAACACATCTGGCAAAAATCTAGGCACAATTACTAGTATCACTACTAGCAATTACACACCAACATATATGTACTCTGACAAAGACAATGTTGTACTAAAGGTAGACACAAAATATATCGTTCTTGATAGATAAATAAAAAAAGCAATCACAAAAGAAAGTGGTTGCTTTTTTATTTAATTTTCATCACCTGATTGTACATCTATTGGAATTTCTACATAGCCCTGTGGCATATCACAACTAGGGCAAACATCCCACGCAGATTTGGTTGTGTGTTCAAAGCCACAATTGCTACATTTCCATTTGATGGCTGTCGGACTTTTGTACAATTTCTTGCCTTTTAGTTTGGCATAGATTTGCTCAAGCATCATTCTATGACAATTCTCCACACTTCCTGCAAAGAGAAAACTTTTGGCAATATCTTCATAACCCTCTTCTTTTGCCACCTTGGCAAACTCGGGATAGACATTCTCCGTTTGCGAAGTCTCGGCACCAATGGCATCTTTGATGCACTCCAAAAGTGTGCCCGTCGTGAATGGATATCCACCACAAATCTCAATATTCTTTTGTTTGGTCGAGCAATTGTCTGTTAGGAGGGTATAGAATTTTTTGGCGTGAGCCATTTCGTTTTTGGCGTGAGTTTTGAAAATAGTCTTCATATATTCATACCCCTCTTCTTCTGCCTGACTAGCCAAAAACTGATATCTAGCACCATCTTGACATTCTCCTGCAAATGCTCTTGCTAAATTTTGTTTAGTTCTACTTTTATCAAAATCTTCCATTTTTTATGCTCCCTATTTTTTTGTTTGTGTAATTATCGCCAAATATCAAAAATTTTATACCTATCAAATTGTTAGAGAAAATTTGCAAACTTCTCAAAACAAACAATGAAGACAAAATCAACCTCTTTTGAAAAAACACGCATAGACCAATTACTTAAAAAAAGAAAGAAAAAATATCAAAGCATTTCGTTGACAAATTGAACTATTTGAGTTATACTAAAAGAGTAATATTTATTAAATAGTTATTCGCCAACGACTTGGGAATACATAATGGAATTTTTTTGAAAAGAGAACTACTTGGATTGCATTTTGCAATTCGCTGAAAATGGTAGCCAAAGAAATTTATGTTTCCACCCAAAGAGGCGAGCGTTGAAAGACGTGCTTTGACCTTGAAGCATTCACCCCAAGGATATGAGAGGAACTTACTTTATGAAGTTCAATTAGAGTGGCACCGTGGATAAAGATTTATTCATCTCTAAGGCATTTTTTGCCTTGGAGATTTTTTGTTTTAATACAAAATTGCTATTTAATAAAATTTAGAGTTTTTGACAATAAATACAAAATAATTGTCGATAACTAATAAATAACTGACAAAAGGAGATAATATGATTGACATTAATTTACTTAGAAAAGAACCAGATATTGTTAGACAAAATCTAATCAATAAGTTTCAAGAAGAGAAACTTCCAAAGGTTGATGAAGTTTTGAAACTAGACGAAAAGAATAGGTCACTAAAGGCTGAGGGTGACACACTTAGGTCAAAGAGAAATGTAATAAGTGGAGAGATTGGCAAACTCGCTAGAGAGAAGAAATTGTCTGAGATGGAGACTCTAAAGGAAGAAGTAGTTGCCATCAATAATAGACTAAAGGAACTAGAAAAAGAGGAAGAAGAAGTAACTGAGAAGATAAAAGAAATAATGATGATTATTCCTAATATCATTGATAATTCTGTGCCTATTGGCAAAGATGATAGTGAGAATGTAGAGGTAGAAAAATTTGGCGAACCTACCACCCCAGACTTCGAAATTCCATATCACGCAGACATCCTTGCTAGCATTAATGGACTTGACAAAGAAAGTGCTGGCAGAACTAGTGGAGCAGGATTTTATTATTTGATGGGAGACGCTGCTAGACTACACGAAGCAATGATTGCATATGGTAGAGATTATATGATAGAGCACGGATTCACATATTGCATTCCTCCATTTATGATTAGAAGCGATGTAGTTAATGGCGTAATGAGTTTTGCAGAAATGGAAGCAATGATGTACAAAATTGAGGGAGAAGACTTGTATCTAGTTGGAACTAGCGAACATAGTATGATTGGCAAATTCAAAGAGCAAATGATAAACGAAAAGGAATTGCCTATAACTATGACATCATACAGTCCTTGCTTTAGAAAAGAAGGTGGTGCTCACGGACTAGAAGAAAGAGGACTTTATCGTGTACATCAATTTGAGAAGCAAGAAATGATTGTAATATGCGACCCAAAAGACAGTATGGATTGGTACAACAAGATGTGGAAATTCACCGTAGAAATAATGAGAAACTTAAATATCCCAGTTAGACAATTGGAATGTTGCAGTGGCGACTTGGCAGATTTAAAAGTTAAATCGTGCGACATAGAAGCGTGGAGCCCACGTCAACAAAAATATTTCGAGGTAGGCTCTTGTTCAACACTTGGAGATGCCCAAAGCAGAAGACTAGGTATAAGAGTAAAAGGTGCAGAATACAATTATTATCCTCACACACTTAATAATACTGTACTTGCTACACCTAGAGCATTAATCGCATTCCTAGAAAACAACTTGCAAGCAGATGGTTCTATATCTATTCCTGTAGCACTAAGAGGATATATGGGTGGCAAAGACAAGATTTTGCCTAGAAAATAAATTTATAGCACAAATGATAAATTTGTGCTTTTTTAGTACACAAAAAAGAACTTTTTGTGGTAAACTAAAAAAAATAATTAGGGAAAGAAATTATGGAAAAGAAAAAACTTTTTAAGATACTCACAGCAGGAATGCTGATTGGTAGTGCAATATTTTGCACAGAAATCAAACTTAATAATACAAACGCTTATGCTTATGTGAATGTACTAAAAGAAAGCACTTCGTCTACCAAAGTTACAATTAGCAATGCACAATTGAGAACACAACTTCTCAAACTTTTGGGAAAGTCTGCAAGCGACGATTTGTACTCCGATGACCTTTTGGGGATAACAGGCTATCTTGACCTATCTAATTGCAATGTCAATGACATCACCGAGCTTGCATATTTTTCCATACCTGAAACAATGGTTGCAATAGACCTAAGTGCAAATAATATTACCAACGACGATTTGGCAAAAATTGAAAGTGTTCTAAATTTGAATGAAAATGATACTATTGCTTATGGAGACAGCACAATTACTTGCAAAAGCAACTTCGGTACGCTCATTAAAAACGTCAATTTAATGTATAATAATATTGATTTGAATAATCTTGATTCTACCAGTCTTAATAACAGCAAACTTTTGTTTGGAATCCAAAATTTAGACCGCAATGCAACAGGACTAATCAAAAAAGAGAGTGTGGAGAATGCAACCTACTTCATTCGAGATAGCGACACCCTAGTACTATCTTATAATATCATCAAGGATGGCAGTCGCTTTGGTTACTCATTGAATAGCATTAATCCTTTATTTGGAAATAATAACAATTCGCTTACTTGTGGAGATTTGGAAATAAATATTAGTAACCCACCCCAGAGCGAAACAGGATACTTTTATGGACTAGAGCATACCCAATCAATGACCGTATATGATATCAAAATCAAAGATGGTTTTTGGGTAGAGCGAAAGGCTTTTGCCGTACTAAATTTGGACACAACCAACCCTACAAAAATGGATATACAAGTAGACGGGCTAAGCATTAATAATTGCACATTCTCTTACATTAGCGACCCAAGCACACAGACTGCCGGGACTTCGTATATATCTCTATTAATACAGTACAAAAAAACTACCAGTGAAGAGACAACCAATCTAACCGACACTATCAAATTGCCATTCCTGGTCAAAGATACAAAAAAACCCACTATCGAACTAAAAGGCTATGACAAGATGTACTGGAGGCAAAACAAAGAATTTGTTGACCCCGGTGCTATAGGCCTTGACAGTGGCGACAATATATCCGAACTAATACAAACTAGTGGCAAAGTAGATGTAACCAAATGTGGAAGTTATACAATCACATACTCACTTGTGGACAAAGCAGGGAATATAGCAACACAAAAAACTAGACAAATAGTAGTACAAGAATCAGTCCTAGATGAACTAGTAATAACTTCTGACAAAGAAGATTATTCTACAGGCGACGAAGTTATTTTGACTGTTAAGCCCACAAGCGACACACCTATTAGTTCATATAGTGATTACAAATATTCTTGGTTCCTAAACGGCGTCAAGTTTAGAGAAACAACGGGCGACGAAACAACAGGCAAAAGCACTATATCTTTGATATTGGATAGTTCTCTAGAAAACAAAATCATCGTTAAACTGACTGCCAAACAAAAATTGGATGGAAGCACTATTAATGTAGATAGTGAGGAATTTGAAATAAACATCAAAGCGTCTATCGCTAGCAACAAATCTATTGTAATTGCAAGTGCTATAGCAATCGGCATAATTATAATAACAATCATTACAATATATATAGTTAAATCCAAAAAATCAAAGTCAAAAATAACCAGAACAAAGAAGTCTAAACACAGCAGAAACTCATCACAAAGCAATCAAAACATCCAAGTATACAAAGACCGAAATAAACACAATAATGACAAAAAGTAACAGGTTAATGACAATATCATTATGTATAACAACAAAAAAATAACACAACCTTGACATTGTGTTATTTTTTATTTTTATTAAAATTTAAGATTTCGACATTGCGTTGATAGTCAAAATATTCAATACTAAGGCTTATAGATTTTCATCACCTTCGCCATTTTCGATATCATCAAAGTCTTCACTCATCATATCTGTATTAGCCTCAGCAACGTCTATATTTTGAGTCTCCTCTACACTTTCTTCTGGCAATTCTTCTGCCATCATT
This sequence comes from uncultured Christensenella sp., assembly GCA_964411325.1. Classification (GTDB taxonomy): domain Bacteria; phylum Bacillota; class Clostridia; order Christensenellales; family UBA1242; genus UBA11490. Next base: position 9,817 of record CAYPKM010000012.1, on the reverse strand, counting down.
TCTTGTGATTTGTCAGACTTGACAACAGCAACGCAAACAATCTTGGCGTCATCTTTTAGTTTCATAATTCTGACACCTTTTGTATTTCTGCCAATCTTACTTATCTCAGAACTCTCTACTCTAATAACGACACCATCGTCGGCTATAAGCATAATATCATCATCTTCGGTTACTTGTTTAAGATTGACAAGTTTGCCAGTAACATCATTGAATATTCCTGCTTTGATACCTTTGCCATTTCTGCCTTGCAATCTGTATTCGTCTTCACTTGACCTCTTGCCATATCCGTGCTCGGAAATAGTCAACATATCAGCGCCTGCCTTGACAATAGTCATATCTACAATTGTTTCGTTCTCATTCAATTTCATTGACTTAACACCCATTGTATCACGACCCATAGTTCTTACAAACTTCTCATTAAATCTGATACACTTGCCTTCAGAACTTGCAATCAAAATTTCATCCTCTCCAGTAGTTAGATAAACGGATATTAATTCATCTCCATCGTTTAGTTTGATGGCTATCTTGCCACTCTTTCTAATGCTCTCAAATTCTTCTAGTGGAGTCTTTTTGATAAGACCATTTCGTGTAGCCATTATCAAATTGCCCTCATATTCCGGTTTGATTGGGATGATTGTAGTAATTCTCTCGTCTTTGTCTACTTGCAAAAGATTTACCATTGCTCTGCCTTTGGCTTGCTTTTGGGCTTCTGGCACTTCATATGCTTTGATAGTATACACTCTACCTTTGGTTGAGAAACACAACAAATCATCGTGAGAAGATGTAACATAAATATTCTCTACGAAATCTTCTTCCTTGGTTTTGTGTGCTATTACGCCCATTCCACCACGATGTTGACTCTTGTATTCGCTGACAGGCATACGTTTGATATATCCACCGTGAGTAAGTGATAGAACAACGGTTTCCTTAGGTATTAGGTCACCAATGTCTAGACTGGAATAATCATAACTAATCTCTGTCTTTCTAGCAACGCCATATTTGGTTTTGATTTCTATCAAATCACCCTTGATAATCTCTAGCACTCTTAGTTCACTAGCAAGGATTTCTTTGTACTCTTTGATAAGTCCTTCTACTTCTTCCAATTCGGCTTTTAGTTTTTCTACCTCAAGTCCGGTCAATTTTTGAAGTCTCATATCAAGAATAGCGTTGGCTTGTTTCTCGTCTAATTCAAATAGTCTAGTAAGTCTTTCTACAGCATCGGCTTTGTCATTGGAAAGTTTGATTTGACGAATAACCTCGTCAATATTGGCTTGGGCAATTACAAGACCTCTCAAAATGTGTGCCCTTGCTTCTGCCTTGTCCAATTCATATTTGGTTCTACGAGTAATAACTTCCTTTTGGAATGACAAGTAATTAACCAAAATCTCTTTCAAATTCAAAATCTTTGGAGTGCCATCCACCAATGCAAGATTGATAGCACCAAAGGATATTTGAAGTTGGGTAAGTTTGAATAGATTGTTTAATACGACTTGTGCATTGGCATCACGCTTGACATCTATTACAATTCTCATACCCGTTCTATCACTTTCTTCTCTAATATCAGATATACCCTCAATTCTCTTTGATTTGACCATATCTGCTATTTGAATGATAAGTTTGGCTTTGTTTACTTGATAAGGTATCTCGGTGATAACAATCTTTTGTCTATCGCCCTCTTCTTCGATATCTGTCTTGGCTCTAATTATGAATGTGCCTTTGCCAGTCTCATACATCTGTTTGACACCTCTGCCACCTATAACTATGCCACGAGTAGGAAAGTCGGGTGCAGGAATGTAATTCATAAGTTCATCAATTGTTATGTCGGGATTGTCTATAAGTGCTATTACACCATTGATTACCTCGCATAGATTGTGTGGTGCTATATTGGTAGCCATACCAACGGCAATACCGTCACTACCATTGACTAGCAAGTTTGGAAATCTACTAGGAAGTACTGTTGGTTGCATTTCTCTACCATCAAAGTTTGGATAGAAATCTACAGTCTCTTGATTGATTCCATTAAGCATTTCCCCAGCGATTTTGGTAAGTCTAGCCTCTGTATAACGGGCTGCTGCTGGAGGGTCTCCATCGACTGAACCAAAGTTTCCGTGTCCATCAACCAATGGACAATTGATAGTGAAGTCTTGGGCTAGACGCACCAAGGCATCATATATAGCACTATCGCCGTGTGGGTGAAATTTACCCATAACTTCACCGACAATAGTTGCACTCTTTCTAAAAGGTTTGTCATTGTACAAACCTAAGTTTGCTCCCATAGCATAGATAATTCTACGATGAACGGGTTTAAGACCGTCACGAACATCTGGAATAGCACGGCTAACGTTAACAGCCATTGCATATGCTATAAAGGACTTTTCTAATTCTTCCTTGACTTTGACATCCATTACTTTGCTGGCGTCGATTTTGTCAAGAATTTTCTCAATCTCATCTCTTTCCATTATTTAAGTCTTTCCCCCTTTTTTAAATATCCAAATCTTTGACAAGAGTCGCATTCTCTTCGATAAACTTTCGTCTAAGTTCTACGTCTTCGCCCATAAGTTTGCTGAATGTTTCGTCTGCCTCAAAGGCGTCTTCGATAGTTGCTCTTAGCAAGATTCTATTTTCTGGATTCATTGTAGTTTCCCACAATTGGTCGCTATTCATTTCACCCAAACCTTTGTATCTCTGTACTTCGTTTGGTTTGCCCTTTTCTGTCTGAATTTGGTCTAATTCTTCGTCAGAATAAGCGTATAGTACTTGTTTGCCATAAACAATTTTGTATAGAGGTGGTTGAGCGATAAATACGTGACCATTCTCTATAAGTGGTTGCATAAATCTAAAGAAGAATGTCAAAAGCAATATTCTAATGTGACTGCCATCGACATCGGCATCTGTCATTATGATAATTTTGTCATATCTTAATTTTTCTTCGTTAAATTCATTGGATATACCACAGCCGAATGCTGTAATCATATCTTTGATAACTTGACTTTCTAGCACTTTGTGCAATGAGGCTTTTTCTACATTAATAATTTTGCCTCTAAGTGGAAGAACGGCTTGAAACTTTCTATCTCTGCCTTGTTTAGCAGTACCACCCGCACTATCTCCCTCTACTAGATATATTTCGCTACTCTTTCTATCTTTGCTAGTACAATCGGCTAGTTTGCCCGGAAGAGTGGTACTCTCCAAAATACCCTTTCTTCTAGTAGTCTCTCTAGCATTTCTGGCAGCATCTCTAGCACGCTTGGCTGTGATTGATTTCAAAACCAATTCTTTGGCAAGTGCTGGGTTCTCTTCTAGGAAAGTTCCAAACTTCTCTTGCATAGCGTCAGCCACAATTTTTCTCATCTCGGAATTGCCAAGTTTAGTTTTGGTCTGACCTTCGAATTGTGGGTCGGTAAGTTTAACAGATATAATGGCTGTAATACCTTCTCTAACGTCTTCGCCAGTCAATTTTTCACTATCTTTCAAAATTCTATTGGCTTTGCCATAATCATTAATTATTTTGGTAAGAGAGGCTTTGAAACCCTCTAAGTGTGTACCACCTTCTTCGGTATTGATATTATTGGCGTAAGAATTGATAAATTCGTTGTATCCACTATTGAATTGAAATGCAATCTCTACCTCATTATTAGGATTGACTACGTCTACATAAATTGGTTGAGGGAACAAAGTCTCTTTGTTCTTGTTTAGATAGTCTACAAATTCAACTATACCACCATCAAATCTAAAAGTCTCACCAACTGGTTCTTCACCACGTCTATCTTCGATAGTAATAGTTAGACCTTTATTCAAAAAGGCAATCTCCCTAAATCTACTCTTCAATTCATTGTAATCAAAGTCAAGAGTCTCAAAAATCTCAAAGTCAGGCATAAATGTAACACTGGTACCTGTTTGGGCAGTATCACCAATTATCTTCAAAGGCTCTTGTGGAACGCCACGTTTGTACAATTGCTTGTGAATTTTGCCACTCTGTTCTACAACTACTTCTAGCCATTCGGATAGTGCATTAACGCACGACAAACCTACACCGTGCAAGCCACCACTAATTTTGTAGCCCTCGCCACCAAATTTGCCACCAGCGTGCAATTTGGTCAAAACTACTTCTACAGCACTTTTACCCTCTGTTTTGTGAATACCACAAGGAATGCCACGTCCATTGTCTATAACTGTACAACTGCCATCTCTATTGATAATAACTTTGATATGGTCGCAATATCCAGCCAAAGCCTCGTCAATACTATTATCCACTATCTCTGTGATAAGGTGATGAAGCCCACGGCTATCTGTGCTACCAATATACATTCCCGGTCTTTTTCTAACTGGTTCCAACCCTTCTAATACTTGGATATCACCCTCATCGTATTTTTCGGATTTAGCCAAAATGTGTTCGTTTTGTTCTTCCATAATATCTCCCATCAAAAAATATTTAACTATGCAAACAATCAAAGTTTAAATTTTGTCTACATTTCCACATTTAATTCAGAAATATTATAACATTATTGACAACTTTTTACAAGCATAAAATGCCAAAAACATATAATATATTAATATAATATTAATTAAGTATATGTCAAATCGCCAAATTACACCTTTTGCAAGTGTTTTTGTGTGTATTTTGCATATTTTTTGACCACAAAAAAGCCAACATTTTTTATATTCTTTTCGACAAAATTTGCAATGTTTTTTGCCTTTGGATATTTACATTTGAGTACCTCTTATTTTAAAATAAAATACACGCAAAAGACTTAGGAGAATTTATGAAAAATGCAAAGGCAAAATACATCCAAAAAATGCGAAAATGTCTATATCCCAACGAACAAATTGAGAAGTTTTTGACAAGGGACTTAAATGAAGAACTCAATGAGATTTTGGATAACAATTTGATTGTATCTGACGACAATCTTGATGACGAAATCAGACAAATGAATTGGTGGAAATGTATCAAATTGGTGGAGAAATTTTTGAAAAAAAACTACTTTTTTCGTGGCAAAATCAATGATTTTTTTGGAGAAATTGGACTTACTCAAAGTGTGAAATTGTGCCTAATTAACTATGTTTTTTGCATAGTTTATTGGCGAGAGGAAGATAAGTGGATAGATATTTTGAGAGACAAAAGGTGCATTGTATACAATTCAAGTTTGGACAAACAAAGTGAATATGAGAAATTTTTGTAACACATCAAATTTAATAGTTTTTTGAAAAATAAAATGTATTTTGTTTGGAGAAAATTTAAGTAGATGTTAAAATAAAGACTAACAACGAAAAAAAATGGG
>CAYPKM010000012.1:0-4441 GCA_964411325.1 uncultured Christensenella sp. | reverse complement strand
TTGGAGAAAATTTAAGTAGATGTTAAAATAAAGACTAACAACGAAAAAAAATGGGAGATTGATATGGATTTATTTGACAAATGCCACAACGAATTTATGCAAATGGTGGAAGGACTAAAAAGAGACAATGTTTATCCTTATTTTAGTGAATTAACATCTGGTCAAGACACAGAAGTAATGATGAATGGACAAAAGACTGTAATGATAGGCTCAAACAACTATCTAGGGCTTACAAGCCATCCTGATGTAATCAATGCCGGAATTGAGGCTCTCAAGAAATATGGCAGTGGATGTTCGGGAAGTAGATTTTTGAATGGAACCTTGGACGAACATATATTGCTTGAGCAAGAACTTGCCGAATTCTTGCACAAAGAGGCTGTAGTAACATTCTCTACTGGATTTCAGAGCAATCTAGGAATCATTAGTGCTATATGTGGTAGAAATGATGTAATAATTGGAGACAAAGAGAATCACGCGAGCATTTATGATGCTTGTAGGCTTAGTTATGCCAAACTACTAAGATATGAACACAGCAATATGGAAGACCTTGAAAGGCAATTGAAATCTGTACCAGAAGACAAAGGTATACTGATTGTAACAGACGGCGTTTTTAGTATGGGTGGAGACATTGCCAAACTTCCAGAGATTGTCGCTCTTGCCAAAAAGTATGGTGCTAGAATAATGGTCGACGATGCACACGGTCTAGGAGTTTTGGGAGAACACGGAAGAGGCACTGCTGAGCATTTCGGATTGGAAGACGAAGTAGATATATATATGGGAACATTCAGCAAGTCATTGGCAAGTCTAGGTGGTTATATGGCTGGCAAAAAAGAAGTAGTTGAATTCGTTAGACACAATAGCAGACCTTTCATATTCTCTGCATCTATCACCCCTGCAAGTGTTGCTTGTGCTAGAGCATCGCTTAAAATTTTGAGAGAACATCCAGAGAGAGTAAAGGCTTTGCAAGAAGTAAGTGACTATATGAGAAAGGGATTGAAAGAAAAGGGCGTAAAAATAATAGAAGCCACAACACCAATTATTCCTATATACACTTACACAAACGAGAGAACATTCCTTGCTTGCAAAATGTTGCAAGAGAGAGGCGTATACGTCAATCCTTGCGTATCCCCTGCTGTGCCAATTGGACAAAGTTTGCTTAGAACTAGTTATACTGCAACACACACTCACGAGCAATTGGACAAAGCCATTAATGCTATAGCCGAGGTAATGGAATTGCTTCCTCCATACAATCCAGAAAGTACACAAGAAAACTAAAAAAATTAGAAGTTAATTATTTTGATTAACTTCTTTTTTTGGACATAAATATCTCAGTCGCTATTGAAATATTAAGCAAGATATGATATACTATAATTGTAAATAGTTGACGGATAAACTATCAAAAAATAATATTTTTTTATGGGGTAAATATTATGGATAATGAATTAAAGAATTTTGGGATATCTTTCGCTCTGTCGCGTTTGGTAGACGGGCTATCACTTACTAAATACGAACTACCAACGTTTGGCAAAACTTGTTTTCATCTAGTTTCTAGCGACAATCAAATAGATTATTTAATTGACTTGGGCGATGAAAATAGAAAAGTGGAAAGTCTAGATGTTTTGGCTGATGTAATTGGTTATATTAATAATAGAATGACAGGTCAAAACGAAGAACTTGAATTTGAAGACTATGAAGACGCCGACGAGCATATTGTAGAATGTTTTTCAAATTTGCGAAGAACAGCCAAAAACTGGGATGAGGGATATTATCAAAATTTATTTGATTCCAACTTTGCTCAAGAAGATTACTTCGGGGCAATAAATGATAGAATCAATCAATTCTTTGATGACTTTTGCGATGGTTTTCATACTAGAGAATACATTTCAAAAGAGGATGAGACTTTGGAAATGGCACTTTCTTCATTCGACGCTATATATGGCGAGTGGGATGTGGACAAAGACACGATATCTGAAGACTTCACACTAGAAAATTTGTTGGATGTCGAAAGCCAAGTAGACTCATATTTGAAGAATCTAGGAAATATACTTGATGACGACTTTGACGACTTTGAGATGGAATAAAATTATTCAAAAGACAAAAAAATGCAGGACTTTGAACCTGCATTTTTTAATTAATTCAAACTTTTTAGTACTTCGGATACTACTTTCATATCACATTTGCCATTGTAATTGGTTTTGAAATGACGCATAACAGATGGCACAGTTTTGTCTTCCAAAGAAAGGATAATTTCTTTGATTTCTTCAGCACTTAATAATTTTGGCAAATACTTTTCCAAAAGAGACTTCTCGTATTCTATAGTTTGCACTTCTTCGGTATTGCCAACTCTGCTATAATTGTCTCTTTCTTCTTCCAATTCTTTGATTGTTTTTTGGATGATATGTACCATTTCCGGATCACCCACTTCTTTGCCACTAGTACGAGCATCTACCGATGCCATCAAGTGCTTATTCATAATAACACTATAAATCGCTCTAGCCTTTTGGTCTTTGTCTTTCATTGCTTGTACATTTGCACTTTTAATTTCGTCTATAATCATTTTTTCACTCCTATATTTACTAATTGTCTATCATAAAACGCATTTTCGTTAATTCTTCTATCGCCTTTAGAAATTTCATTCAACATTAAGTACAATTGTTTGTTGTACGGAACAGATATGTTTTTGAAAGCACTATGTTTGAGAAAACTATTAAGCGTGACTATCAATTCACATCTGCGTTTGTTTTCAAAATCTCTAAGAGCACTCGACCTGACATTGCCATTATTTTGAATTAACAATTTAATCATCTTGTGTCTATATATTTTACCTCTAAATGAATTATTTGTAAACAAATAATAATCCAATTTGCCATCATAAGGCGTAATTTTGACACCAATTTTTCTAAATAATTTTACTTTTTCTTCTATTGTTTTGACAAACAAATATCTGCCGTTTCTATCTAGTAATATGTCTTTTAGTTTTAGCCCAGATACAGCACCTAGGCTAGATATTGTTGTATTTATAATACTTCTGCCAGACGTTAGACCCAAGATATCTCTAGTGTCTTTGACTTTGCACACATTAGAGAGTATGTCGTGGACATTCTCTAGCATTGGATAAGCCTCTTTGCGAAGAATACCCAATTTGATACCGTCATAATCTTTGACTTGCGTGCATTTGCCAATGGTTGCACACGAAAAGTCCAAATACATAAACACAAGCCTACTTGGGTCTATATATTTGACGACTCTATCTATCCAAAAATTATTTTGAATGGTAACGATAGTGCCTATAGGGCTGAGTTTGCTTTCGAGTTTGCTCAAAATAGGTATGGCATCAAATATTTTGGTACAAACGAATATTATATCGAGATTATCCGACAAATTTTCTACATCATCCAAAACATTAACTAGATACGATTTATTGCCAAAGTCACCTGCAATTTCGTATGCACAATAATTGTCTATCTGGATATTGTGTGGGCTTTTGCCTGTAACCATCTCTACAGCGTATCCACTGACCGACAGCGTCACTCCCAAAACTCTACCTATATTACCTGCACCAACTATTCCTATCTTTAGAGGTTTAAACATTACGTATTTCCTTTTTATTTTTGCGTGCAAATATTTGTATTACACAATTATTTTAACATATACAAGAGTCAATTTGCAAATAAATAAAAATAATACCATCAAAAAAGGCTTGCAAATATGAAAAATTTATAGTATACTTACTTCGTGAAATAAATATTTTGCTCCTATGGTCAAGCGGTTAAGACGCCACCCTCTCACGGTGGAATCAGGGGTTCGAGTCCCCTTAGGAGTACCAAACAAGCACCTTTGGAGAAAGGTGCTTTTTCTTACTTCCTCTCTGGGGGACTCGTTGTGTGCAAACAAGTTTCCTTTTTGCACACTGCACTTGCCAAACAAGTGCAACCCCTGCTTCCATCAGGGTGTATTCGGGACCCCGTCAGTATTTCATACTGCCACCCGAAGATTGACGGAGTTCCACTCCTTAATGCGAGTCCCCTTAGGAGTACCAAACAAGCACCTTTGGAGAAAGGTGCTTTTTCTTACTTCCTCTCTGGGGGACTCGTTGTGTGCAAACAAGTTTCCTTTTTGCACACTGCACTTGCCAAACAAGTGCAACCCCTGCTTCCATCAGGGTGTATTCGGGACCCCGTCAGTATTTCATACTGCCACCCGAAGATTGACGGAGTTCCACTCCTTAATGCGAGTCCCCTCAAGTAGACCATGCACAAAAAAGACTTCTTTCTGAAGTCTTTTTTTGTGCAATGATATTTCCTAACGGAAACGATATTTGTTGTACAAATGTTATTGCTATCGCAATGAAATATTCTCTTGCGAGAATGTGCATGGAAATATCATATCATTACGAACTTGAGAGTAATATCATTGTATGTGAAAGCATACTATATCATTT
>CAYPKM010000011.1:8209-29342 GCA_964411325.1 uncultured Christensenella sp. | reverse complement strand
AACCTACCGGTTAACAGCCGGTTGCTCCACCATTGAGCTATTGAGGAATAACACGTTTATTATATTTCAATTAAAATTGTTTGTCAACTGCTTTTAGTAATTTTTTTCAAAAATTTTTTAAATTTTTATTTTTCAGTTTTTTGATGGGATAGGGGGAATCTTTTATTCAAATATTTTGCCTAGAGTTTTGTAGCACATTTTTAATTTTTTCTGTAATTCCTTTGGCGTTTCTTTGCTACCATTTTTAACCCAAGAAATTACAAATGCACAAGTGCAGGCAGTAAGAGTTGTTGTTATATAGTTTAGTTCTTCTTTGTTTAGATTAGGAAAAAAATAATTTTGACCGAGGTCAAAGAATTTTTTGTGTGCATTATGCAAAAAGTCTATTCTATTACTTTCAACAATGGCAGTAAGTAAAGTTTTATTTTCCATACATTTTTCAATAAAACATAGTGTGGTTTTGTCAGCAGTAGGAGAGTTGATTTTTGCAAATTCTTTGCCAGCATCAATAAAAACTTTGTCGCAAAGATAGGACAGAACATCAGCAGTGTTATCGAATAATCTGTAAAATGTTGCCCGTCCTGTTTTTGCACTCTTTTGCAAATCGGTAACTGTTATATTTGTAAAGTTTTTGGATTTCAAGCATTCCATCATTGCATTGCAAATTTTACTTGCTGAACTATACGCTCGTTTGTCTTTTGAGATATGATACATAATTACTCCTTTTTGTTCTATAACACAAATTCATCTTATGAAACGATTGTATCACAAAATGAGTATTTGATACAATCAATTTGTAAGGAGAATATTATGAATTTTATTTATTGGTTTGTAGGCACTGGGTGGCTATATTTAATTGGAATTATTGGAATAGTTTTGGGAATAACCCTTGTTAAAAACTGGAAAAAATACGATTGGTTTGAGCGACTTGGAATTATTGCAATAATTGTTTTGGTTTTGCATGTTTACGAAGAATGGGTTTTGCCGGGTGGTTTTCATTATATTTACAATCTAAATTCAGAAAATCCTAGTAATTTTCCAATGAACCAACTAACGGATATGATAACAAATTTTGGTGGAGTTTTGCTTGGAGTTATTGTTTTGAGATTTTGGAAATTTGGCAAAGGTTCAGGTGTTGCAATAGGGCTATTTAGTTTATTTGAGGCAGTAATTCACATAGTCCTTGCAGGTAAATCACTAAATGCTTTTTCATCTATCGGGCAAGTTGCATTTTACGCACCAGGACTAAACACAGCATTGTTTGGATTTTTGCCAGTATTTATTGCTTATCTAATTGTGTTTATCAAAGACAAACCAAATTGGAAACAAATACTTGGTGGACTTGGTTCACTTGTTTTATTGTCATTTTTATTTGTAAATTTACCAGAAATGATTTTCAAAAGCGAAAACTCAAAATTTGTTTTTCCAAATCACGGATATTATGACCAGTTCTTAAATGGAACAGCACAAATTGGACTTAATGGTGGAACAATAGCAAGTATAATTATTGCAGGTGTAATTGTTGTTGGCATAGCCATATTTTGCATTGTGTATTTCGGTGTAAAAAAGAAAAAGTGGTCTGACTTGAAAGAATATCTAATAGAAAAATTGAAATAAATAAAATAGCCCAAATATAAGGAATATGGGAATTAATATTGTAGATAAAGTTTATGAAAATTTTCAATTTTTGCTTGAAATTTTTGGATTGATTTGCTAAAATAATTACATCAATGAGTAGCAGAAGTGTGTAAGTCCAATTGATTTTGGACTTACACACTTTTTTGTGTTTTTATGGAGGAAATTATGGAAGAAATCAAACAAAACAAAATGGCAATTGTGCCACTTAAAAAACTTTTTTGGCAGATGGGACTACCTATGATGATTTCGATGATCTTGCAGGCATTATATAATGTTGTGGATAGTATATTTGTCGCAAATATTGAGGGTGTTGGGGCTATCGCAAACGAGGCATTGACATATGCTTTTCCTATTCAAATCTTGATTATTGCAATAGGCGTAGGAACTGGAGTTGGGCTCAATGCACTCCTTTCCAAAAGTTTAGGGGAAAGTGACAAAGAAAAAGTAAATCGTGTTGCAGGCAATGGAATATTTTTGTCTCTAGTTATTTATGCTGTATTTTTGATTTTTGGGTTGTTTGGCTCAAAATGGTTTATTTCACTCTTTACCAACAATGCACAAGTTATTGAAATGGGAACAGAATATTTGATGATATGCTCGTCGCTTTCTCTTGGTTCTATTGGGTTTACAATTTATGAGAGATTTTTGCAAGCAACAGGCAAAACAATGTATTCAACTATTGCTCAAATTTCTGGCGCAGTTGTAAATATAGTCTTTGATTATATCTTTATTTTTCCATTAAAAATGGGAGTAGGTGGTGCTGCTTGGGCAACTATTTTTGGTCAATTTGTATCTATGATCATTGCAATGATTTTGCATTATACAAAAAACAAAGAAATTAGTGGCAATCTGAAATATATTAGACCAAAAAAGGATATAATCAAAGGAATTTATTCGGTAGGCTTTTCAGCATTTTTGATGCAAGGTCTGCTTTCTATTATGATGGCTGGGATGAATATTATTTTGGGATCTGCAAACGCCAATCCTACTATTTTGGTTGGTGCTTTTGGAATATACTATAAAATCCAACAAATAGCGTTGTTCTCTTGTTTTGGACTATCAAATACAATAATTACAATACTTTCATTTAATTATGGAATGAAGGATAAAAACCGTTCAAAAGAGTGTATTAAATATGGAATAATTGATACATTTGTTGTAACCATTCTAATCACTATTTTGTTTGAAATAATTGCTAAGCCATTATCTCAATTATTTGCACTTTCGGGCGATTCTACGGCTGAACTTATTGATGTTTGCGAAAAGGCAACTAGAATTGCTTCCATCGGCTATGTCTTTATGGGATTTTCAGTTGCAGTTCAAGGGGTTTTACAGGCTCTAAGATTTGCATTTAAACCACTTTTCACAGCATTTTGTAGACTGGTAATTTTCGTTTTTCCAGTAGCATATTTATTTACGCTCTCTTCTAATGTGGTAAGTATCGTATGGTGGACTTTTCCTATTGCAGAATTTTTGACTGCAATAATATCTTTCTTTATACTAAAAAATATTGTGAAAACAAAAATTGAAACAATGTAAGGAATGAAGTAAAGATAATCATAAAATGATTTGACTTATGGTGTGCTATGTTTTGACAAATGTCATTGTTTTGTTATATATTAGTATTAAGGTTTTGTAAATTTTTGGGTATTAAAATTTTTTTTTAGAAAAATACTTTTTTTGCAAAAATATTATTTGGGCGTTTAAATAATTTGATAAACAAAATATTTGAAATAGGGAGGATGTGTTTGTGATAATTTTGGCATACGACCACGGAGCATATGAGATGTTTCAAAAAATCAAGAAATATTTGGAAGGAAAAGGTTTGGATTATGTGGAATTTGCAAGTCCTAAGTATGATGCTTTGGACAATTTTTCTTCCTTTGCAAAATCTGCCAATGAAGAGGTTGTCAAGGGGAATATTGGCATATACGGTTGCAAATCTGGACTAGGGATGAGTATGGCGAGTAATAGAAAAAAGGGTGTGAGAGGTGCTCTTTGTATTCAGCCAATTTTTGCAGAGATGTCCAGAAAGCACAATGATGCAAATGTTTGCATTCTGCCTTGTGAATATATTTGCTATAGACGTGCTATTAGAATAATAGAAACCTTTTTGCAAACAGAATTTTTGGGTGGGAAGTACCAAAAGAGAGTGGAGGAATTGGACGAAATTAATTAGTTTTTGTGACTAAGTTTTTTTGAAAAAGAAATTCAGATTTATTTGATAATTGCTGTATGAGATATTAATCCAATATGGGTTGATAGATAAATAAACATTCTTAGAATATTAAGTGAAATAATTTCATATATTTGAGTAATGCAAAAGTTTTTGTGTACTGGGAGAAATATGAAATTATTTTTTTTGATTGTTTGTTCTCTTTTTGTCTTTACTTCTTGCCAAAACAAATATGAAGTGTATTTGAGAAATAATACGTCAGAGATAAGAAAATATGTTTTTGTGGGTGAGTGTGAGGACTTTGAGTGTAGTTTGATTTTGGGCGAGAGAGAAAAGAATTATATAGTCAATGGGTATTCGGGGGATTGTGTGGAATTCGGGATAATCTCGTTTGATTTCAGGGAAAAAGAAAGTTTGGAAGATGGCAATTTCGTCTTGACTGTGGGAACGGAGAAAATAAATGGAAATTTGAAAACCAATCCAATTGATAATACTCTTGTAGCAGACATAAAGAAGACTTTTGATTGCGACAAAAAAGTTTATGCCAAAATATGTATGGAGGAGTACGAAAAAGAAATACACTTAAAATGCGTAAATAGCGATTGGAAAGTGCAGAGCGAAGATATTTATACTATTTTGTCACAAAAATTAAAAAAGGAAGTAAATTCCTTTGTTGCAAGCAATACCTTTGAGGGTGAGGTTTATATCAAAATATTAAACGACAAAGATATTAATGTATCTGATTATTATTGGTTTGTAAATATTATAGGAAGAAATGGGAAAAGACTTAGTGCTATTATCTCTCCTCATACAAAAGAAATCTTGGCTTTAAACGATTTGACATAAAATCCACAGAATATGTGGATTTTTTCATATTTGCATAATACCTTTGCGTAGTACCAAAAATGAAGGGGTTGACATATTGGACAATAAGTGATATAATAGATAATAATTTTGGGGATTGAAACAAAGGGGGAAAATATTATGGGAATTATTCTTGCTACTGGTTTAGGGATTGCAATGGTTGTAGTAATGTGTTTGAAATAATACGTTAAGACGATTTGATATCAACAAATTATTTTGAAAAAGATTTTGCTTTGGATAATGATTTGTTGATTTTTTTTGTCTCTTTTGTTATATTAGAAGTGTTTAATATCATAACACTGAGGCAAATATGGGTAGTTACAAAAAAACAATACTTACTACAATCCTTTGGACACTTACAGCTTTGATACTTTCGTGTGCTGTAGTTGTCTTTATAATGATTTTCGCATTCCCAAAGACTTTGGGCAATTTCTTTTATTCTCTAGGCAACAATCATTTGGCTTCGGCTATGTATACGCGAGAGTATGAAAAGAGTGGCGATTTGTTGTATTGTTACAAATCTCTAAGTATAGAGATATCCAAAGGGAATAATACTAAAATTGTAGAGCTTTATGAAACTTTTGTAGATGATGATGAATATGAGAACTTTATGTCTCAATTAAAGACTAGAAATGAAAATTTGAATATTGGAATACTTGAAAAGAGTGCAATTTTGAACGAGGATGATTATTTGCAAAATAGATACATAAAGGCATTAATTAATCAAAATGAAACAAGGAAAGCCTATGACAAAGCCTTGAAGGGTTTCAAGGATTACAAACAGTTTGATTTGAAAAATCAAGGGGTCTATGCACTCAATTATTTCGTGGAGATAGATGGGTTTAATGACTTTGAGACAACACCAGCAGGATTTGAGGGCACGTTGATTGGTGCTATGGAAGATTATTTTGATAGTAGTGTAAGGTTGTTTGAAGAAAATAGACAAACGGGAGATAGTTTGGAAAAGGCGTATTTGATATCTCTAGGCAATCGAATCGTGCAAGTGGGTACTAATATTAATGCTATATCAAATGATAATAGCAAAATTGATAAAAATAACGCAGATATGCTCAAAATTAATGAATACATAAAAGGACTTTTATGAAATATCCAGAAAAATTAAAAAAAGCAATTAAAGAAGATTTGGAGAGTTTGGCAGATGTTCAGTTTGACAAGTCTCTTTTTATAGACGACAATGTTTTGAGGAAAATGTGCAAAATTAGTGAAGAAACGGGTTATGAGGTATCCATTTTGGTGGATAGAAAAGGAGCAATTGTAGATGTTGTTTGTGGTGACAAAACTTCTGCTAGTCATATTGTAGAGATGGAAAACAAACGTGGATTGTCTGGACTTAGACTTATTCATACTCATCCCAATGCAACTTGTACTCTTAGCCAAATGGACTTGTCTTTTTTGCGAAATAACAAAATGGACTGTGTATGTGCTGTGTCTATCAAAGATGGCGAAGCGTATGATGGACAGATAGCATATTTGACTGGCGAAAAGCAGGTGATTGTGAATTGCCATGATTGTAGATATATCAATAAGTACGGACTTTTGGAAAAAATATATGAGTGCGAAAAAGAATATATAGAATATCAAAAGAACACTAATGCAACTCCTGAGCAAAGGGCTATTTTGGTCAAAGTGTCAATGCAGAAAAAAGATAATATTGATGGTGATTTGGAAGAACTGGAAAATCTAGCCAAAACAGCAGGAATTGTGACTGTTGACAAAATTTCGCAATTTAGAAACAAGCCCGATACAACATTTTTTATAGGCAAAGGGAAAATTGATTTGCTGAGAGAAATGATTCAATTGTACGAAGCGAATTTGATAATTTTTGATAATGAACTCAGTGGGAGCAAACTTAGCAATATTTCAAAAGCTTGCAATGTCAAAGTTATAGATAGGAGTATGCTAATATTAGATATCTTTGCTGGAAGAGCGAGAACTAATGAAGGAAAATTGCAAGTTGAATTAGCACAATTGAAATATTCTCTGCCTAGACTTGGCTCTTATTTGGAGAGTAGTGGCAGATTTGGTGGTGGGGTAGGAATGCGTGGACCCGGCGAAACTAAATTGGAACTTAATAGAAGAATTGTAGAGCAAAATATACAAAAAAAGACGGAAGAACTAAAAAAACTAAAGCAAATTCGTGCATTGAATAGGAAGAATAGACTCAAAAATTCCAAACCAACTATTTCTATTGTGGGGTATACAAATTCGGGCAAGAGTACTCTTATTAATCTGCTTGCCAAAAGTGATGTGTATGTCAAAAATGAATTGTTTGCCACATTGGATACAACTACTAGAAATGTATATTTGGAAGATGGTAGAGAAGTATTGATGACGGATACTGTCGGATTTATTAATAATCTTCCACACGAATTCATAGAGGCTTTTGCAAGTACGCTAGAAGAATGTGTTTATTCAGATTTAATTTTGCACGTCGTGGATATTAGCAATCCTAATTATTTGGAACACATAAATGTTACAAACAAAGTTTTGGGGAATTTGGGTTGTAATAGTCCAATTATTATGGTATTTAATAAATGCGACAATTTGAAGACAAAAGACTCGCGAAATCCTCTAATTCACGACGATAATATTTACAAAGACGAAATGATTGCTCTAGTCAAAGAGAAGTTTGAGGGCCTTGATATTGCCTTCGTTTCGGCAAAGACTAGTGAGGGAATAGATAATTTGAAACAAATTTTGATAAATAAACTTTTTAAATAGTATAGTAACATTTTCCAAATATATTTAGTATTATGAAGTAGAAAGCCAACAAAAAGACTTTCTAATAATTATAAATGCTAGCACTATATAATTAATTTGAACTACATAAACTTGTAAATAAATTAATTAGGAGGATAAACAATATGTTTGGAAACAATTGTGGATGTAACCAAGGAGTAGGCAATGTAGGAATGGGTAAAGGAAATAACTGCTGTTGCTTGTTACTTCTTTTGATGCTTTGTGGTTGTAATGGCTTTGGTGGTGAGGATAATTGCTGTTGGAATATAATCTTATTGCTTTTAATTCTTAATTGCTGTGGTTGTGGCAACGGTTTTGGTTTATAATTAAAACCCAGACTACCATATAACTTTTTGAAAATTTTTGCCCTTGTTTTCAAGGGCTTTTTTGATGTCGAATTACAATTGGAAAATTTTTACAATTAATTTACATATTTTGGAAATTGCTACACATACTACAAATAACGAGGGGATGAAGTGAAAGAAATTGAAATATTTGTAATATATAGTTGACAAAACACAAAAAAAATAATAAACTAAATTCGTTATAATTAAGTTAATAGGGAGAAATTTTACAATTATGAAAGACAAGAAAAAGATTATCGTACCTTTGCTACTTGCTGGTGTAACTGCTACTGGTGTTGTTTCTAATATCGCTCAAGCACAACATATTAGCGTTCAAGCTGAAGAGTCTAATACTAATACAACAACTGATACTTCTGCAATAACACAAGTTCGTGGAGCTAATTTGAAAGTTAGCCGTTTTCGTACTCTAAACGCAAAGGGTGACGAATTGAATTATAAGGATACTTTTAATGTTGGTGAGGATATTTATTTGCCAAAAGTTACTTTGGCGGAAAATAAGACTGACGAGCAGAAAATTGTATACAAGGTAACCAAAGACAAATCTGAGGTTGAAACTCACGATGTAGAAGTTGGTGGCGAAACTGTTACTTATTTTAAGGCTGAGTATCAGGGATATTATGATGTAACCATATCTTTGGAAGAAAAAGGTAGGGTCACTACAACACTTGAGACTATGTCTGTTTTTGTTGAGACTAGAGATGCTACAATTACTCTTCCAACCAATAGTGAATATGTTATTCCTGCCAAAATGCCTAAAAATCAGACAGGACTTAAGATTCCTGCTCCTAGTGTTACTTTTGATGAAGAAAATGCGGAAGGGGATATCGAAGAGAAGACTGAACATGCAAGTGCTTTGACAGCAGGTCAAATGAGAGTATATTTGGTTAACCCATCAAACGAAGAAATTGATTTGACTTTGGATAGTACCAATACTGATACTGACAAACATTTCTATGCTGTTGATTCTTCCAAATTGGACAAAGTAGGAACATACGAGATAATCTATGAATACAAAGATGGAGATACAGTCATTTCTAGATTGGAAAGTGCTTTCCAAGTAGTAGATGATTACGATACTTCTGCTATTAAGCTAAAAATGAGTTTGCAAAGCAGTATGCCAACAAAAGGCAATGTTTGCTCTGATATTTCTATTCCAAAGGTAAAAGTTGTAGATACCAATGTTTCTAGTAGCGATGCTGTTAATGCTTATGTAAAAGTAACAGTTAGAAATATGGAAGATGCAAGTGAAGTAATCGAAGTTAATTATGAAGACTTTACCTTTAGACCAACCAAAGTTGGTACTTATACTGTAACATATCAAGCATTCATCAATTTGTTTGGTACAGAATGTAAGACTAGTGAACTAACTCAAGGACCAATTACAGTTACAGATACCGAAGGTCCAAAGCTAATACCAACTTATGATTATGAATTTGATTCAGATGGCGAAATTAAAAGTGTTAATGGTGTAGTAATAACACCTGAATCTGGTAAGACTCAAAGGGAAGTAGCCGAAGAATATCTTGAAAATAGAAAAGTTGACGTACCTTCTGTAGTTGTAAAAGGTGAAGATTTCAAAATCCCTGCGGCATATGCAACAGACAATCAATATGTATTTAGCAATCTAAACGATGATATTACAATTACAAGAACAGTAATAACTCCGGGACATACTCGTTATACCATCCAAAATGCAGAAAATC
Organism: uncultured Christensenella sp.; assembly: GCA_964411325.1. Lineage (GTDB taxonomy): Bacteria > Bacillota > Clostridia > Christensenellales > UBA1242 > UBA11490. Next base: position 19,836 of record CAYPKM010000011.1, on the reverse strand, counting down.
CTATTAATAAATCTTATACTTTGCACTTTGACGAATCAGGTTCTGCATCAGTTGAATACAAGGCAACTGACAAAGATGGCAATACATTGGGTACTGTTGAATATAGTATAACTGTATACGATAGTGCAGATGACTTGAAAGATGGTAAAACATCTATAAGCTTGAGCGTAGGAACATCTGCAGTTAATGAATCTGATAAGGTTTTGACATTTGCTAAACCTACTGCAACAGATACTCATGACAAAAATGTTGATGTCAAAACATATTTGGTTAAACACGAAGTAAAAGAGAGCGAAAAGAATACAGAAGTTTTGAACAAGGTTGACGAATTAACAAACGTTGATGATGATGGCAATTATGTTTTGAATATCACTAAACTTGTTAAAGAAGGCGTGAGCACATTCACTATTGTGACTGAAGCAAAAATAGATAGTACAATAGCTTTGTCTGGTAGAGAAACTACTGTTAGAAAAATGCATACTGTTAAAATTTTGAAAGCAGATGATGATGGTGTTGCTCCAGAATTTAGTGTAGTTGCCAATAATGGAGATTGGAACGATGCTTTGTATAACACAAACCAAGATATCATTAAGAAAGTAAATACTAACGGAACAAAAATTTCGGATGCTGGATATTTGCAATCTGGCAGTGATAGTAATTACACAGATTTGTTTATCGGAGAGGGTGAAGACAAACCAAAATTGTCTCCATTTGACCAAGGTGATGCTGTAATTACTATTCCTACAGTTCAATTCAAGGATGCAGACTCAAAATTAAATATATATGTAGAAATCAAAGATAGAAAGGGTAATACAGTTTCTAAGGTTGATACTGAAAAAGTTACAATTTCTGATAGTGTAGGTGGCGATGGTAATTACACTTACACCGTAAGCGAGGCTTCATTCAAGCTTAGCCAATATGGAATGTATACTGTTACATTTAGAGCAAGCGATTATGCTGGAAATACTACAATCCAAACTTTTGGAATTAGAGTAAATGACAAGACTGCTCCTACTATTACAGTTATCGACGATGATAAATTTAGTGAAAATATCGAAGTAGGTAAATATTTTGAAGTGCCTACTGCTACACTAAAGAAAGATGGTGTAGAAGTTGATGGCTCTACTAGTTGGAAAATTTATAAAAAGAGTGCAGATGCTCAATACAAACTTTCTGGTAATGGCTTTGTACCTACTAGTGAGGGAACATTCTATATTAGATACTATGGCGTAGACGAATATGGCAACGAATCAGAATTGGAAGATAGTCTATTTACTGTTACAGCCAAAGATACTGTTGCACCAACAATCAAATTGGATTTGAAACAAAGATTCCAAACTAAATACGAATGGAATCCAATATCTTCTAGTGAAGACTATATGGTTATTGAAATTCCAGTAGCATTTGCAACTGACCCTGATGTAGGACAATTGAATGTTGTATATACAGTAACTGGCCCTAATAGCTCAAAACCAGAAGTTGTTGATCACGATTCTAAGGGATATTTGAAGACATTCAAAGCAACAAGTCAAGGAACATACACAGTTGTTTATTCTGCAACTGACAAAGCTGGTAATACTTCCAAAGTTGAGAAAGAAATCAAAATAGGTGATACTGATGCTCCTACAATCACTTGGAAAAATAAAGAAAATGATTTGCCAGAAGAGATAGAGCTAAATAAAACTTATGAATTAAAGATTAAGGATTTCTTAACTCTTAAAGATGTTGGCTCTGATATGACAGAGGACGAGTTGCGTGCTAATGTTACAGTAACATTGACATCTCCAGAAGGTACAAGTGTAACAAACTTGAAAGATGGGGATGGTTACGAGTGGAAATTTGAAAGTGCTGGTGAATATACACTTAAAATTACCGTAAAAGACGAAGTAGGAAATAAAACTACTGAAACATATACTATTGTTGTTCCATCAGAAGAGACTGAGACAAAGAAAGTTAGCCCTGTTTTGGGTACAGTTCTTATAGTTCTTTCGGTTGTAGTTCTTGGTGGTGTCGTAGTTTACTTTGTTGCTACTAACAAGAAAAAACCAACAAAGAAAGCAAAAAGTAAAAAGAAATAATCAATTTTTTCAAGAAATCTAACAATTTTTGTTGGATTTCTTTTTTTAAACATTCAAATTATTGGTGTATTTTTTTAATTTGTGCTAATATATAAGATATGGACAAGAAAAAAATAATTCTATTGAAATATTTGACTAAAAATTGTGGCGATGGATACAGAGTGCTTGAGACCAAAAAAGTACTTTCTGCTATGAGAAAGTACAAGGGCGACTTTGATGCACTGAAGACCGATATTGAATATTTTGCCAAAAGAAAATATGTTGACCTAAAATATCTGGACGAGAATAGTATATGTCTAACAATTCAAGACAATTTGCATATATTAGAAGAGAATTTGAAGGTAGAAGAGAAGTCGCGAAAAAGATTTGAATCTATGCTGATTATTTTTTCTTGCGTATCGTGCGTTATGGCATTTTTAGGAGCGTTTTTAGCTATTTTGATATGTAGGTAAAGTTTATGTTATCCAAAAAAGAGAAGATTATTATGTATTATATTTTGAAGGAAAGTAGCGGTAAGTCTACTTGTCTTTTGGCACCTCTAGATTTGCAACATTGCTTGGAGCCTAAGTACAATGCTAATAATGTAGAAATTCAATCAATACTTGATGGACTTGCTCAAGAGAATTATATCAATTTGGTTAATTCTGACAAAAATGGTGAACTTATATATTGCATAACCATTTTGGACAAAGGCAAAGCCTTTAATAGAGAACAAAAAAATATAAAAAAGTCTTGGTCCGCTGCTATCTTTAAAACAGTAGTGTTAGCAATTATCTCCTTTTTGGTAGGTCTATTGCTCAAAGCACTATTTACATAAATAATAGTGGTGACAAACTAAGCAAAAACAAGTACTTTGCATTGGGTGAAACTAGCTTTTTTGAAAAAATCATTTGACAATATTTATGAATGTGTCAACGTGGAACAAACGTTCTATGTTGGCACATTTTTTGCTTGTATTTCATCAAAAGTTATTGTATAATACTATTGAAATAGTTTTGTACATATGTTACTATATTTTGATTTTTTAAGTAAACTATCAAAAGCAAGTAATTGTGCAAAAATGAGAGTATATATTTTTTAATTAGGAAAAAATAATATTATGAAAGAAAAATTTGAATTAGTGAGCAAATATTCTCCTACTGGCGACCAACCCCAAGCAATAGACAAACTAGTAGAGGGGCTAGGTGATGGCTATAGATACCAGACTCTTTTGGGAGTTACGGGTTCGGGGAAAACTTTTACAATGGCAAATATTATAGCGAGAACCAATAGACCAACTCTAGTCCTTGCTCACAACAAGACTTTGGCGGCACAATTGTGTAATGAATTTAGGGAGTTTTTTCCAAATAATCGAGTAGAATATTTCGTAAGTTATTATGACTATTATCAGCCGGAGGCTTACATTGTTTCTAGTGATACTTATATTGAAAAGGATATGAGTATTAATGATGAAATAGACAAGCTTAGGCATTCTGCCACTTGTTCGCTTTTTGAAAGGCGTGATGTTATAGTGGTTGCATCAGTTTCTTGTATATATAGTTTGGGTGCACCAGAGGCTTATTCTAGTTCGTGCTTGTCACTTAGACCTAATGAGGTTTATGACAAAAAAGACATTATCAAAAGACTAATTGAATTACAGTATCAAAGAAATGATATGGACTTTAAGCGTGGCACATTTAGAAGCAAGGGCGATGTTTTGGATATTATTCCACCAAACAAAAGTGAAGTGGGTATTCGCATTAGTTTTTTTGATGACGAAATAGAAGAGATATCAGAATTCGAGGTGCTGACTGGTAGAAAATTAAATACATTAGAACATTTGTATTTGTTGCCGGCGACTCACTACATTATCAATAGTTCGCAGATGGAAAGTGTATTTGATGAGATTAGACACGATTGCTTGGTGAGAGTCAAACAATTCGAAGAGCAAGGTAAACTAATAGAGGCACAAAGAATCAAAGAGAGAGTCTTTTATGATTTGGAAATGATGAAAGAGGTTGGATACTGCAATGGAATAGAAAACTATTCTAGATATTTTGATGGTAGGAAACCGGGACAGGCTCCATACACTTTGCTTGATTATTTTCCCGATGACTTTATTTTGTTTGTGGATGAAAGTCATATAACATTGCCACAAATTAGAGGAATGTTTGCAGGCGATTTGGCACGAAAACAAAACCTGGTTGATTATGGTTTTCGCTTGCCATCTGCGTTTGACAATAGACCTCTAAATTTCGATGAGTTTGAGAAGAAAATTGGACAAGCAATTTTCGTTTCTGCTACTCCTTCCAAGTTTGAATTAGACAATTCTGGGCAGGTAGTAGAGCAGATAATTAGGCCTACAGGTTTACTGGAGCCTTTGATTGAAATCAAGCCAGTTACTAATCAAGTGGATGATTTGATAGGTCAGATTAATGAGACTATTGCCAGCGATGGCAGGGTTTTGGTTACAACTCTTACCAAAAAAATGGCTGAGAGCTTGACCAATTATCTTTCTGAAAAGAAAATCAAAGTTAAGTATTTGCACTCGGATATTGATACTCTAGATAGAGTAGAAATTATCAATGGGCTTAGACGAAAAGACTTTGATGTTTTGATAGGTATCAACTTGCTTCGTGAGGGATTGGATATACCAGAAGTGAAATTAGTGGCTATTTTGGATGCGGACAAAGAGGGCTTTTTGCGAAGTGAATGGGCGTTGATTCAAACAATTGGTCGTGCTGCTAGGAATAGCGAAAGTAGGGTAATTCTATATGCAGACATAATGACTGATAGTATCAAAAAAGCGGTATCGGAGACTACTAGACGTAGGCAAATACAAATGCTTTATAATGAAAAAAATGGAATAGTTCCAAAGACGATTATTAAGCCTATTACTAATACTCTAGAAATAACAAAGAAAGCGAACAAGGAAAAGAAAAAGAAAATAAGCAAAGCAGAACTAGAAAAAGAGATATCTCAATTGGAAACAATGATGAGAGAGGCGTCTAGCATTCTTGACTTTGAGCAAGCAATAGTAATAAGAGAAAAGATAAAGGAATTGAAAGGAAACTAAAATGCTACAAGATATAATTATACGTGGGGCTAGAGAAAATAATTTGAAGAATATCAATTTGACTATACCTAGAAACAAATTGGTTGTTTTTACTGGTGTGAGTGGCAGTGGCAAAAGTACACTTGCTTTTGACACTATATTTGCCGAAGGTCAAAGGAGATATATGGAAAGTTTGTCTTCATATGCTAGACAATTTTTGGGACAAATGTCCAAACCCGATGTGGATAGTATTGATGGATTGTCTCCAGCAATTTCTATTGACCAAAAAACGACATCAAATAATCCTAGAAGTACAGTGGGAACAGTTACGGAGATTTATGATTATTTGAGACTTTTGTTTGCACATATCGGCACGCCTTTTTGTCCAAAGTGCAAGAAAGAGATTACCACGCAAACGATAGATACTATTCTTGACAAAATTATGGAAATGAAGGGAAAGAAAATCCAAATAATGTCTGCATTTGCAATTGGCAAAAAGGGGACTTTTGCCAAAGAATTGGACGAACTAAGACGGGATGGATATGTAAGAGTAAATATTGATGGAGAGATAAGAACACTTGACGAAGATATCAAACTTGAGAAAAATATTAGGCATACAATATATGTCATAATTGACAGATTGATAGTCAAAGACGATAGTAGTCAGAGAATTATGGATAGTGTGGAGAGTGCAATCAAACTATCAAATGGAACTGTTAATATCGACTGTGAGGGAGAAAATATTCTATATAGCACAACACACTTTTGTGATGAGTGTGGTTACTCTATTGATGAAATTTTGCCTAGAATGTTTAGTTTTAATAGTCCATTTGGTGCTTGTGAAGATTGCAAAGGATTGGGTGTTAAACAAGTAATAGATATAGACAAAATCATCACAAAAAGAGACCAGTCAATTACCAAGTGCGGAATTGCTAGTGTTTCTGGATGGTCATACGATTCGGGGATGGCTAGGATGTTTTATAGAGCAGTGGCAAGGAAGTTTGGTGTAAGTGCTGACATTCCTGTAAACCAAATGCCTGATGGAATGCTGGATATGATTTTGTATGGAACACGCAAAGAAAAAATAGAAATAGATTATGTTCGTTTGGGTGAACAAGTTGTAGGACAGATGGCGTTTGAGGGAATAATTCCTAATGTCGAGAGACGCTTTAGAGAAACCAATAGTGAGTATGCCAAAGAAGAAATTGGCAAACTAATGAAAGAAGAAATTTGTCCGACCTGTCACGGGAGAAGGCTTAAAGAATCTGCTCTTAATGTATTTATAAACAAAAAGAATATTATCGATGTTTGCGATATGTCGGTTAGGAATATTTTTGATTTTGTGAGTAATCTAAAGTTAACCAAAAACAAAGAAATTATTGCTACTCCAATATTAAAAGAGATAAAAGCAAGACTAACATTTTTGATTGATGTGGGGCTTGAATATCTAACTCTGTCTAGAATATCTGGTACACTTAGTGGTGGGGAATCTCAAAGGATTAGGCTTGCCACTCAAATAGGAAGTGGGCTTACTGGAGTGCTATATATTTTGGATGAGCCAAGCATTGGATTGCATCAGCGAGATAATGACAAATTGCTTGCTACACTTACACATTTGCGTGATTTGGGCAATACAGTAATTGTGGTTGAACACGATGAGGATACTATGCGTATTGCAGATTATATAGTAGATATTGGCAAATACGCAGGTGTCAATGGTGGAAACGTGGTAGTTAGTGGCAATTTGCAAGACGTTATGAATTGCGACGAAAGTTTGACAGGACAATATCTAAGTGGCAAAAGATGTATTGAAGTGCCGAATGCTAGAAGGAAGAGTGAAAAGGGATATATCGAAATTAAAGGTTGTTCACACCATAATTTGAAGAATGTTAATTTGAAAATTCCTCTAGGTGTGATGACTGTTGTTACTGGTGTGAGTGGCAGTGGCAAGAGTAGTCTTATTAATGAAACTCTTTTTCCTATTGTATACAATAAGATTAATAAATCTGATATGGTAGAAGGAAAGCACAAGAGTGTAAGTGGGTTAGACCAAATTGACAAAGTAATAAATATTGACCAAAGCCCTATTGGGAAAACTCCACGTAGCAATCCTGCCACATATACAAATGTCTTCACCGATATTAGAAATTTGTTTGCAGAGACTAATGGTGCCAAAGAGAGAGGTTATGGCAGTGGTAGATTTAGTTTCAATATTAGTGGTGGTAGATGTGAGGCTTGTGGTGGTGCTGGTATCAAAAAAATTGAGATGTTCTTTTTGCCAGATGTGTATGTGACTTGTGATGTGTGTCACGGCAAGAGATACAATAGAGAAACATTGGAAGTGAAATTTAAAGGCAAGAGTATTTATGATGTTTTGGATATGACAATATCTCAAGCCAATGAATTTTTTGAACACTTGCCTAAAATCAAAAACAAAATTCAAACACTAGTGGATGTTGGGCTTGGGTATCTAAAATTGGGACAGCCTGCAACCGAACTCAGTGGGGGCGAGGCACAAAGAGTGAAACTTGCAACCGAATTGAGTAAACGAAGCACAGGCAAATCCCTATACATTTTGGACGAACCAACAACTGGGCTTCATATGTATGACGTTCAAAAATTATTGTCAATACTTAATAGATTGGTGGACAATGGCAATACTGTAGTTGTTATTGAGCATAATCTAGATGTAATTAAATGTGCCGACCATATTATTGATATAGGAATGGAAGGTGGAGACAATGGTGGAGAAATTGTGGCTACTGGCACTCCAGAAGAAATTGTTAAGAAAAATATTGGTTATACTGCCAAATTTTTAAAGGACAAATTGAAAAAGTAAATAAAAAGAAATGGAATAAACTAAATGATTAGATTTTTCCATTTCTTTTTTTTGTGCATAAGTTATTGAGTTGATTTTTGTTTAATCAAAGTATTTTGACGAATGTTTGTTAATTTACATTTGATATAAAGATAAAAGTTTATTTTTTGAAAAGAAATAATTGAGATGATGTTTTGAAGATTGTATTTTTTAGACATTATAAAATATTGTGGATGTTAAAGCCCATTATATGATAACTTTGGGTTGAATATTCTTTGAGCAAAGACAATTCACATATGGCGTTGTCATAGTCGTTATTTTTGGTGTAAGGAATAAGTCTATTAATACTATCTGTTATTGTGCTTAAATCTCTGTGATTAAATATATAACACAACCAATTTTCTTGTCTTTCCCAATATTCTTTTAGGTCTCCAAGTTCGTCATAAAAAATTGTTATATCTTCGCTATTTTGCTCGTATCTTACATTCAAGTCTGTGATAATGTCTTCCATAGATGTGAGTGTTGTGCGTACTCTTGTCAATTCCAAAATGCCGAAGACGATAGTTGCAAGTGTTATTGTTATAACGATTATTGCTTTTTTCACCAACTACCTCCCGAATATTCTGTTTGGATTGTTTGAAACTTTCCCTTCCTGCCTTGAACGTAAATTTTGCCTTCGTTGGTGAATGTCAGAAGCAGAACTTCTTTGAGAGAATGCAAGCCTACTTTATTTATGTTTTCCAACAAAAACTTTTCGTCAATGCCTGCTAGTTTCAAATTTTCGTTCATAATTTTGCCTTTTGATACAATAATCATTGGAAGAGTTGCAGGTTCTTTTTCCAAGTTGATATCGTGTGCGGTGAGTGGGGAATAGGGCGACCTATTGACAACGGTCATAGTGCCATTGGTTTGCAAGATAACGTACAAGAGCTCGTCAAGATTGAAGTATCCAGCCGAATGCAAACCTTCAAGCAAGTCGTTAAAATTCATATTAACTTTTCGCATATTATCATAGATAATGCCATTGCTATCCAGTAGTATCACGGGCTTGCCACTAAACAATCGTCTAAATATTACGCTCTTTCGAGAGAGTAAGCAAATAAGATAATGCAAACATCCAAGAGTGACCAGTGGAATGATTCCTTGAATTAGTGGAAGTGCCGTTTCTGCCATAGGAATTGTAGCAAGGTCTGCAATGACAAGCGTGATTACCAATTCAAAAGGTTGCATTTCGCCTATTTGCCTCTTTCCCATAATTCTAATTAAAAAAAGTATTAAACTGTATAATATTATGCTTCTGCATACTAATGTGAATATCATATTTTAATATTTGGCAGATAATTAAAAGTTTATACAATTTTATATAAAAATTAGACTAATTAATTTGGATGTGATATTATATAAGTATGGAAATCGAAATAGAAAGAATTGGTATTAATGGTGAAGGAATAGGGAAAATTCCTAGTGGTGAGAGCAATGGAAAAATTGCTTTTGTTGATTTTGCCTTGCCCCGCGAAATTGTGGATATTGATATTACTAAAGAATACAAAAGTTATTGCAAGTGTAGAGTGGATAAATTCATCCGCTTGTCAAATGAGAGAGTGATACCAGAATGCAAATACTTCGAGCAGTGTGGTGGTTGTGATATTCAACATATGAACAAAGATTGCCAACTGCTTTTTAAAAAGAAAATAGCCTTAGACGTTTTTCAAAAAATAGATGAAAATATAAAAGATGTAGACATTATTAGGCTTAATGATTTCCATTATAGAAACAAAATGGTTTTTCCTTTTGGTTTGATTGAAAACAAAATTGTACTTGGAATGTATAGGAAAGGCTCGCACGATATTGTGGATATTGATGGTTGTCTGCTTGCCAAAGAAAACACAAATAAAATTTTAAAAATAACCAAAGAATATTTTGCAAATAATTCCAATTTGTTTGTGCTAGACAATGATAAAATTGTACTAAAATATTTGGTTGTACGAGAATTAAATGATAAGATTATGGTTGCTATTGTTAGCAACAAAAAATGCGATTTGAAAGATTATTTAAAAGTTCTTACAAGCAATTTTGAAAATGTAATTCTTTCAAATATTATAGCAAATTCAGAAGATGAAATATTGTCGGGAAAACTAGTTCCGATTACGCAAAACCAAGAGATTGAACTAAACGAATTTGGAATAAATTATAGTGTAAATATTATGTCTTTTTTGCAAGTTAATAATGAAATTAAAAGCGAATTGTACAAGCAGATTTTGGATTACATTGATGATAATGATTTTGTATTTGACGCGTTTAGCGGGGCGGGACTTTTGTCGGCAATTTTATCCAAAAAATGTCGGGGAGTTGTAGGGATAGAAATAAACAAATTTGCCCACAATATTGCAAATGATTTGAAAGATAAAAACAATTTGAAAAATCTAAATAATATTTGTGGAGATGCAAATGTAATTCTTCCAAAATTATGTAAAAGTTATAAAAATTCAGTATTAATTTTGGATCCTGCTAGAAGTGGTTGTGGAAAAGAAATGGTAGACTTTTTGTCAAATATTCACGATTATCTTCCAAAAAGTATAGTGTATGTGTCGTGTAATCTAGCAACATTGCAAAGGGATTTGAATGAAATAAAAAACAATTATTTGATAAAACAAGTAAAGATTTGGGATATGTTTCCACAAACCAAACACATAGAATCGCTTGTCTATCTTCAAAGACGAGTATGAAAAAATACACTTAGGAGAGAATATGAAAAGAATTAATTTTGCAGTAAATATTGGAAGTAATATGACTTCAATTTACAAGGTTGGAGTGGGTGTTGTTTTGCACGATAGGTCTGTTGTTGTGACAGGTATCAAAGGTAAACACGAGGTAGCCATTAGTGTGGGTGAAGATGCTTATACTTCGGGTATGGATTTTAGGAAAGTTGTTTCCAATGGAAGTATTGATTTTAGTTTGGCAGAACTTATGCTTGGCAAATATTTTGAGAAAGTTGGCATTACCAAAAAAGATGGGGTCTTGTTTTTGGTGTCGCTTGATAATATGCAACTTGTCAGCGAGTTCAAAAATTTGGCTTATGCTTTGGGAGTTAATTATGTTCAAGTTATTCCACATTTGGTAGCGACAGCATATGGTTTTGAAATAGAAAAAATTCGCAAGTCTTTTTTGATTGTGGATATTGGTGTTAATACCGAGATTGGAATAATTAATAATGGAAGAATTTTGTCTGGTGCTACTGTATATAATGGTGGTGAAAATATTGACGAAAAAATCTCTAAGTATATATATAATGAAAAAGGAATTGAACTTAGTCGTGAAAGTGCTGAGAGAGTAAAGAATGAACTTGCAACACTTTATCCTAACGATATTCGAAGTTTGGATATTGGTGGATTTATCAAGGATACTACAGAGTACTCTACTGTCACAATTTCTAGTTCGGATATCTTTGGAATTGTGACTGTCGAGTATTCCAACATTGCATCTGCGATTGTTCAAGTATTATCTACTTTGGATAGCGAAGTTAATGAAGATATTAAGAGGCACGGAATATACTTGTGTGGTTCTTCTAGTAAGATTGCGGGGCTATCAAAATTTTTGAAAGTAAAACTTGATATGGATAGTTATATTTTTAGACCTGATGCGATTACTATGATTGGTGCCGGACAAATTTTGGACGATTATCAAAATATTGAAAAAA
>CAYPKM010000011.1:0-8109 GCA_964411325.1 uncultured Christensenella sp. | reverse complement strand
ATTACTATGATTGGTGCCGGACAAATTTTGGACGATTATCAAAATATTGAAAAAATAGTCTTGGAAAATCAATAATTGACGAAAAACAATTTTTCTGCTCGGTTTTTGTAAAAAATAATTATTTCTAAATGTGGAGACGTATCTTTGTCTTTACATTTTTTTTGCCAAAAAATATTATATATAATATTTGATTAAATTTAAGTTTGGCATTTGGGGGTGAGAGATTGGCCAGAAAAATTGTCATTACTAGTGGAAAAGGTGGAGTGGGAAAAACAACTCTTGTGTGCGGAATTGGCGTGTCTCTTGCTAGGATGGGATACAAAACTTTGCTTGTAGATATGGATTTTGGACTTAATAATTTGGATGTTGTGATGGGGATTGAAAATAAGATTGTATATGATATTATCGATGTGCTTGAGGGGAAGTGTTCGCCAAGACAAGCGATTATTCAAGATATTTGCGAAGAAAATTTATTTGTCTTCCCCAGTACTCATTCTTTTTGCAAAATTCGTTTTGGTAGTTTTGAATTATCCAAGATTATAGAAAAGGTTGAGGATATGTTTGATTATGTTTTGATAGATTGTCCGGCAGGAATGGATGGTGGGTTTAGAAGGGCGATAGGTAGTGGCAATGAGTATATAGTTGTGACCACTCCACATTTGTCTGCCGTAAGAGATGCCGACAAAATAATAAGTGCTCTAAATCCTCATCGTAATGCTTATTTGATAATTAATAGAGTAAGAGGAGATTTGATACTGGATAACAAAATGCTTGGTATTGACGTTATCAAAGACGCGCTAAATGCAAACTTGATAGGGGTTGTGCCAGAAGACGATAGTGTGACTATTCAATCAATTGTGGGTGGAATGATTCAAAAGGGGAGTCAGATTCAAATGTCTCTCGATATGATTTGTAAATGTTTGAGTGGTGATGAGAATGAAATATATGATTGTACCAAAAAATACAAAGGCTTTTTGGGTGGAATAAAAAGAAAATTGAGAGGTAAACTTTGAATAACTTGACTTTGAATGAAGAGAGATTAAAAAATCTAATTGCTACAGATAGAAGTGAAAATCCAAACAAAATTTTGAAACTTTTGAAGTCAGAAGTTTTGAATGTTCTTAGAAATTATTTTGATATTAATTTTGATGACCTAGATATAAGTATAATAATTAATAAAAAGGGAGAATATGATTTGCAGATTAATGCTATTTCAAAAAAGTTTTTGATTGCTAATATCTTAGAATAATTTCGTTTGGACAAGCATACATATTTGTATGAGAAAAAAAGTTCAAATTTTAAGTCTTGAAAAAAGAGAAATAATTATAAAAAAAAGAAAGAATAAATCACCTTTTGTCTTTGTATCTCTATCTTTGATTTTTTGCTTTGTTTTGTTTTTTGCCACAAACAATTCTTTGTTTGTTGATATGAAAGAAAGTATTGTCAAGGCGTACAATCCTGTTAGTTCTCTATATAATGATAATGGCAAAATAGTCTTTACGAATGGTGAAGTGTCAGAAAAGGAACTAACAAGTTTGATACTTCCTATCAAAAGTGCGAGTTATGAGATTTTGAGTGACGGAACTATTGAATTTTTAGTTGGGAACTCCATAATGGTTACTTCTTGCGAAAGTGGCAAAGTAAGCGATATTGGACAATCTTTGAATGGTATAAAATACATAGAAATAACACATAAAAATAGTGTGAAAACAATTGTTGCCGGAGTGGAGATAATTGGTGTGAAAGTGGGAGATATTGTCAAGTCTGGACAAGATATTGCCACTGCCAAAGTGGGTGAATTAATCACATTAAAAATCTTTCAAAATGATAGTCAATTAAATAAAATAACTATTTCAAAAAGTAAGATTGTATGGGAAAATTAAAAATAAAATTTCATCCATTATTTGTATTATACGTTTTTGTTTGTATATATTTTAATTGGTTCAATAAAATATTCTTTTATGTAATTACTGTGACATTTCACGAATACGGACATTATTTTTGTGCCAAAAAATATGGATACAAAATTGATAGTCTAGTCTATTCTTTGAGTGGTGCTGGCATTACTACTCAAGAAAAGTTCAAAGACAAAGATGAGATAAAAATTGCACTTGCAGGTCCTTTTGTAAATCTTTTGTTTATTATTTTGATTGTGTGTTTGTGGTGGATATTTCCTACTCTTTATTTATTCACTTATGACTTTTTTGTTTGCAATATAGTTGTGCTTTTGTTTAATATACTGCCACTTTATCCTCTTGATGGAGGAAGAATAATTGTGTCGTTTTTGGCTTTGAAAGGTAGGTCAAAAAAGAAATTGTTGAGGCTTGAAAAAATAGTGGGAATTGTAATTTCTATTGTATTTCTAATTTTATTCTTTTTGTCTTTGATGTATAGCATTAATTTTAATTTGCTTATAATCTCTTGCTTTTTGATGATGAATAGTTTGACGATGGAGAATAATAAATATTTTGACAAAGTGCAAGCACTAAACAAGAGTTATTCAAGGCCTGTGGAAATTAAAAAATTTAGGGTGTCAAATCTAGAAAAATCTACTTTGATAAAATATTTGAGTCCACAATATTTTTCTGTATTCGAATGTGTTAGCAATGGTGAAATTATAACAATTTCTGAGGATGATTTGTATTAGTGATGAATTTTGACTTTTTGAAATGAAAGTGTTTGAAAATTTATAACTTTAATATATAATATACTTAAATAAATTAGACAACAGCGAATACAGATGAGAAAGAGAATTATAAATATAAGAATAATGTTTGTGGCATTTGTGGGGCTTTTGCTCGGCATTATTTTTTGCTCTGCATATTTACTTAATGCAATTTCGTTTGGCATCGCAATTACGCTAATGATTCTTACAATGTTTGTGTGTGCTGGAATATGTGTGTATGCACAACTAACTCACAAGAAAAATTTGTTGTCATCATATAGAAAAGATATGAGCAAGATATTGACTCTATCTAGTGTCTTTTATTTATTTGCTTTTTTGATAGGGATTATCGTTTGTATTTTTCCTATGTTTAATATTTTCAAATTGCCAGACTTTTCGGATAGTGTAATTGTGAGTGGAAAGGTTTGTGATTATGTTGTTAGTGGTGATACGTCTTCTAGGTTTTTGATAAAAAACGTTGTAATAGAGGGTGATGGGATAGAGTATCATACAGATTTCAAGGTTTGTATATATTCCGAAAAATCTATACCACTAGAACTTGGTGATAGTGTGACTTTTGAAGGGGAATTGAAAAAGTATTCTATTTACAATTCGGGTGAAGCAAATAAATTATATCAAAAAATTGCTTATCAAAGTTTTGTTGAATTTGACGATATGCAGATAAAGTCTGGCAAGATGAGTGTAAAAGATAGTATTCGAAATGAAACAAAAGAGATACTTGACCAAAATCTGAATGAGGATAATGCAGATATCTCATATGCTATTTTGTTTGGTGATAAGCAAGGGCTAAACGAAAATATTGAAAGTATGTTTAGTTATGCTGGAATATCTCATATACTAGCCGTATCGGGCTTGCATATAGGAGTTTTGGTTTCTGCTTTGTATTTTGTTTTGAAAAAAATAAAGAAACCAAAGTATTTGAAATTGATTGTTTTGCCAATAATTCTTTTCTTTTACTCATATTTGTGTTCGTTTACGCCAAGTGTGTGCAGGGCAAGCATTATGGCAGTGCTTTTGGCTTTTTGCGATACTTTCAAGATTGAATATGATGCGCTTAGTTCTCTAGGCATTGCGGGAATAATTATCTTGCTTGTGTCTCCATTGCAATTATTTACTATATCCTTTCAATTATCTTTTCTTTGCATCTTTGCAATAATTACCCTTGCTCCGACTATAGAAAAGTTGCTAATGAAAATTAAATTGCCAAAAGTGCTTGCTAGTGCCTTTGCAATTAGCATTGCTACGAATTTTGTGATACTACCAGTATGTTACAATTCATTTTTGAAAGTAAGTATGCTTGGAATTATTGCCAATATATTTGTTTTGCCAATTTTTAGCGTCACATATGTACTGTTATTTTCATTGGTTGTTATTAGTTTGATTTTTAGATTTTTGGGCGTGTTGCTACTTTTGCCCAATGCTTTTTTGCATTTAATCAAAGTAGTTGCTAATTATGTATCAAATATCCCTTTTGGAATATACAAAGTCTTTAGTATTAGTTATTGGGCTTTGTTTGCCATAGTTGTTTTGTCGATTATCGTGCATTTCTTGATGGTGCGAAATTGGTTGAAATCTACAATTTCAATAATCTTTTTGGCTTTCACAATAACTATCTTTGTAGTGTCGTCAATTCCAAAGAAGTACAAAAATAATGCTATGATTTTTTATTCTGCATACGATTGCAATGTCTGTTATTATGTGGATGAAGATGGAATAACTCTGGTGGGAAGTGATATCAAATACAATGTTTTGGCAAACCAACTGAAGAAATTGAAAATTGCCAAAATTAAGAATATTTTTGCATACGATTTTCAATTGAATGAAATGGAAAACTTTTTGACTATTTGCAAAGAAGTGGATGTTGATAATGTGTATTTACCCAAAGAGTTTGATTATTCTTTTGTGTCAGAGAGTATAGATTGTGTACAATATTTCGACCAAAATGTCATAATAGGAAATTTGAAACTAGACACAATTGTTTTCAAAGACCAAATAATTGCAGTACAAGCCAAGATGTCTAGTATGGGCACTATTCTTATTCCAAAAGTAAGTATAAGCAAAAGTGTTGGGGAATATATTTCTGACAATTATTATGCAGATATTTTGTATCTAAATAAATATTCTGAGTATATTGATTTTGACAAGATTAATCCATCGGTTATAATAATAAATAATGACAAAGTTTATTATAGAGATGGTAGCGAAAAAATATTTGATGTGTTTGTATATGCATAAAAAAGGAAGATGAAAAGTATGAAGTTTGAAGAATTAAAAAGTAGTTTTAAAAATGGAATTGCAAGTGCATACTATTTGTGTGGGGTGGATGAATTTTTGTTGTCATCTGCTTACTCTCTTATTGTAAAATACTCGGGACTGGAATATGCAGACCTAAATTTGATTGAATTCAAAGAGGGGGTAATAGATGGGCAAGATGTGGTGCGAGCACTAAACACTTTGCCGGTTTTTTGCAACAAAAAAATTGTCTATCTAGATATTAGAATGTCTAGGGCTAGCGATATCAAAAATGCCAAAGTTATAGATGAATATCTAAAAAGTCCTAATCCTACAAGTATTTTGATTGTAAATATAGGAAGTAATTCAATCAAAGTCTTTGACCCAAAAATGTACACGATTGTAGATTGCGATAGATTGGGATTCAATATTGTGTCGCTAAAAATCAAGCAACTAGCAAACAGTGACGGCAAGACAATTGGAGACAAAGCCATCAAACTCCTTAATGACTTTACACTAGGTGATTTGGCAAAAATTACTGTGGAAGTTAAGAAATTGGTGTCTTTTGTAGGAGATAGACAAGAGATAACTGAGTCAGACATTAGAGAAATTGTGACTCAGAGTTTGGAATATCAAGTGTTTGAATTGACAGAGGCGTTGTCAAAGAAAGATAGCAAAAGAGTCTATGATATTATCGGCGATATGAAGTCCAAAAAGGATGAATTTAGAACACTGCCAGCAATTATTTTTTCGCACTTCCGAAGACTATTTATGGTGTCTATCAATCAAGATAGAAATAGATTTGAATTGTCGCAGATGTTGGGGGTCAAAGAATATGCTGTCAAAATGTCTATGGCACAATTAAATCTCTTTAGCAAGTCTCAACTAAAGAAAATTAACGATTTGTGTTCAAAAATCGATTTTGACTTGAAACAAAGCAATATAAGCATAGACAATGCAATTGATGTAATAATTTTGAATATACTCAATATGTAGCGACTAAAAAATCAAAAATTTATAATATTTATTTTGAATTTATATTGATAATTGATATAATTAAAAAAAATTGAATATTTCAATTAATGAGGAGAGAAAATGGAGAATGTTGAAAAGGGTGCGATATCTACACCTCCAGCCAAATATTTAACTAATTGCTATTTGACTAGACTTGGAATAATACTTTCTAATATGGCTATTGTTTGTGTGATTTTTTGTATGTCGTCCATTATATCATCAATACTTTCGGTGTTGCTGTGGATTTTGGGGATGATACTAATATTTGCCACACTAGGCTCTATATTTGCACTTATTCCTAATTATTGGAACAAACTAGTTTCATTGATAGAGCAATCATCGCAATTAATAGAAAAGTTGATTAAAGTACTTCCATATATTGCTAGCGTAGGGCTTGCTTGTGCGATTGCTTCTATTGTGCTTTTGGCAATGGACAAAAACAAAAAACATACGGGCAGAATAATTTTTTCGATAGTTGCAAGTATTATTATTTTGATTGTCATATTTGTTTTGATAATAGGGGGTAGCAAATGAGAAGCGTTAATTTGAATGTCGTAGCACCTACTGGCATTGACCCCGTTTTGGCAATTGATGGACAGATTGTTAAAACTAAGAAAAATAAATATGGAAATTCTCAATATAACTTTGATACAGAAAAAGATGAAATAGAAGTATCAGTCTTCAGATATTTGGAACTTGGTGGTAAATTGTGGTGGCTGATGGCAATTTTGTTTTTTGTGATAAGCATATTTGGCATTCTCAATCCATCGTACGAAAAGAAATGTGTTCAAATTGATTATAGAGTAAAATTGAAACTAAAAGACAATAACGATATAACGATTAAATTGAATGCGTCTGGCAATGATGGCAAGGCAGGAAGAATAGAAACTGTATGCGAATATGAAGAAATTGCTAATAACTTTGATATAGACAAAGTAGCACAAAAAAGACGAAAAATTATCAAAATTGGTGAAGTGCTTGCGTGGATAGCCTTGATAGTAATAATTGTGGCGATTATTTGCAAAGAATATGTGTGAGGTGAATGATGAAAGTTTATATTAAGAACAAAACGATTTCGTGGGGTGGGGATTCTGTTGTCTTGGATGAAAACAAACAAGTTTTGTTTAAAGTAAAAGGCAAAGCCTTTAGCCTTACTCACAAAAAGAGAATAAAAGACACATCTGGCAAGACAATATATACTATTAGAAACAAATTTTGGAAATTGACTAGACGAACTGCTTTTGTGTATGACGAAAACAAAACAAGAGTGGCAAAAGTTGTATTCAAAATGCTTAGTACCAAAAGGGAATACTTCGTAGAGGGGACTAATGACGAAATTAAGATAATAGGTCAATATTTCTCTCCTAGATGTGAAATTGTCAAGAATGGCGAGGTGATAGGAACTATCACTAGAGATTTCAAACTCTTTGGCGATTCATTTGAATTGGATGCTGATGAAGCAAATTTGCCTTTCTTGATAGCACTAGTTATTGCTCTTGATAATATCGAAGATAGCAAGAAAAATAAAAATTATTAATGTTTAAAAAACGGCTAAACAAAGGAGTTTTTCGATGAAAAATATGTATTTCGGGGGGGGGTACCCAGTAAAGGCAAAGACAAGACTTATTTAATAATTCTTATGCTTTTGCTATCTGTATTTGTAGGTGTCACCCTTGCATTCTTTTCTAATAGTGTCTTCGGCACCAAATACACCCAAATGTCGGGTAAAGTAAAAATAGAAGCAGTGGGCAAGGGCAACAAAAGTGTAGAAGACAAAATACCCAATTCGTGCAACCTAGAGATAGACTACGACAGGGACTATGGTGTGCTAATACCCAATATGCCCATACATATCACTGCCAATTGTAAAGTGTACAAGAGCACCACTATGCCACTCCTTAGAGCCAGTTTCACAGTAACAGTAATGGACGAATATGGCAACCCCGTGCTAATTGACGAGGGAGATAAAGACATTGCAGCAGACTTTTATTCTCAAATATTTGCGATGATAGAAAACAAGCCACATTGGTATTACCACTCGGGATACTTCTACTATGTCTCTTCCGAAAACGACGAAAACTCAATCCTACAAGAAATAAACGCTACAGGTAGCGACGTAATTATTCCATTTATTGATGGAGAAAACGGCGACACTGTCACCGTGCCTAGTTACATAG
>CAYPKM010000010.1:0-30757 GCA_964411325.1 uncultured Christensenella sp. | reverse complement strand
GCGTTTGTCGAGGAATCGGCACGAGAGTTCGAATCTCTCCGTCTCCGCCAAAAAAATGCACCATTTTTGGTGCCTTTTTTATTTGGAGTCGGAGAGCAGTGTGCTTACGCACACTTACTGCCCTGCAGTCATTCGAACTTGTACTCAACGCTCCCGAATGCTAGCATTCTCGCTTATGAGATATATTCCTTTCAGTCATATAGACGAATCTCTCCGTCTCCGCCAAAAAAATGCACCATTTTTGGTGCCTTTTTTGTTTAATTTAGTATCCACAAGCACAAATTAAGTGAAGTGGCGATGCTTAGCCATATAGAATATACAATCATTAGTTTGTTTTGCCAGTTGTCACTTTTAAATAAATTTACAACAAGTATCCAGCCAAAAACCAAATTCAAAATTATTACAATACCCCCTAGCAATGTCAAGTTTAATGTAAAAAACACCAAGCACCACAAAATATTCAAAAAGCCATTAATTACAAACAAAATTGTTCGGCTTTTGTCCATTTCGTCTTCTTTGATATTCTTCCACAAAATGTAAACTGCAAGAGCATAAATAATTGTCCAAACTATTGGAATTAGAATGTTTGGAATCCACTGTGTTGGCTTTAATAAACCATTAAACCAATCCATTCCAAGATTTACAAATAGACTTCCTAGCCCTGCCACTACTATTACACTTGCCACAGCAAGCAATTGATATTTTAATTTTTTGCTCATACTTAATTATATTACAATGTCAAAAATATTATTCACAAAATATATATTGAAACTACAAATATTCTGTTTGCTAAAAACAACCTGTCACAATGTAGCAGCACAAACTATTACAACTACCACAATTATAACTATAATTACGAGAAGATAAAATGCTGGGCGTTTGTAAAACATATCTACATTTTTGTTATTATACTTAATCACTTCATTAGTTGTAATTATTTCATCTTCATTTGTTTCATCATCATTTGTTTCATCATCATTTGTTTCATCATCATTTGTTTGATAACTGTCATTTTTGTAATTTATATCATCTCTATATACAAATCTTAGCATTATAGAATTAATTATATTACAAACAAGTACTATACAAAATCCCGTCAGCAAAAATATACCAAAATAATAATACTTTAGAACAAACGTGTTTTTATCTAGAAACAAACATATTATAGCAATTATTTCACATAAACCAGATAACACATCCCCTAAAATAGTTAACATCCAAAATGTCTTTCTATAAACCTTTGTTTTTTCCACATACAATCGATCATCTTGTTTCATTTTTTCCTCCCATTATTTTTCATATTTTACTCTCAATAATTGAGACTGTCAACATTTTATTCTCAATTTGTGAGATTATATAGTTATGAATAATAATTTTGCAAACAATTTAAAATCTCTAAGATATCAATATAATCTATCACAAAAAGACCTTGCCCAAAAACTAAACGTTAGTCATAAAACGATAAGTCATTGGGAAAGTGGATATACCGAGCCTAGCCTAGATATATTAATTACACTAAAAAATATTTTTAATGTATCTTATGAAGATTTAATCGAATAAAGTCTCACAAAAAAACAAAACCCATATTTCCAAATATGGATTTGTTTTGATTTATTAATACCAAAAAATCTATAACAACATAATTTTACTTTTTTATGGCATTTTGATAAATGTCATTTTTTTTGATTCCCCTTGCTTTGGCTAGTACTTTGGAAGCATCGCTTTTGGATATCCCCATATCCAAAAGTGTTTGCAAATCCTTGTCAATATCTCTATTGTCTTTTTGCTCACTCTTTCCCTCAACTACCACCACAAATTCGCCTTTGATAATTCCATCATATCCACTACCTAGCGTTGAAAAAGTCTTTTCTTCAAACTTTTTGGAAATTTCCCTTACAACGCAAATTTTTCTATCCCCCAAATATTCAAACATTTGAGACAAATCTTGTGTAATAGAATGAGGAGAACAATAAAAAATAAGTGTGGATTTGTAATCTTTGATAGTCTCAAAAAGTTGCAAGCATTTGGAATTATTCTCTGGCAAAAATCCTACAAAAGTAAATGGAGTTTCAAAGCCACTCATCACAAATGCATTAATTACAGCGCTTGCACCAGACACAACTGTATAATCCAAATTTTCTTGCACCAATCTATTGACCAAGATATTTCCCGGGTCACTAATACCCGGCATACCAGCGTCAGATATTAATGCTATGTCCCTGCCGTCTTTCAAATCCTCTATTATATCTGCCGACACCTTTGTTTCATTAAACTTATGATAAGATTTCAGTGGTTTGCTTATATTGTAATTATCCAAAAGAACTTTGCTAGTTCTAGTATCTTCACACAATATATAATCTACCGATTGCAATATTTCTATCGCCCTATAAGTTATCTCTTTTAGATTGCCAATAGGCGTTGCTACTATATACAACATTCTTTACAAATTAAAGTAGAATTTTCATTCCACTCTTTCCTCCTTTTTTCGCCTTCAAAAGAATTACACTCGCACCTTTTTTTGATGGCAATATTTTCAATTCCTTTGGTTCTAGTTTGTATTGTCTACAATACATCATTATATCTGTCAGTCTTTCTTCTTTGTTGCAAATGTAGAATGTTCCACCAAATTTGAGAAGTTTGCTTGCCTCCTCTATTATTTGAGAAAGTTCCACACAGACCTCGTGTTTGGCTATTGCAATACTCTGCTTGATGCTCAAATATTTGGTAGTGCCACTTTCTTTGTATGGAGGATTACACACAACCACGTCATAGCCATCGCCAATTACATTGTGTACGCCTTGCAACTTGTCACAAACAACCTTGCAATTAGTTAGATTATTATATGCAATAGTCCTAGCAGACATATCTGCTAGATGCTCTTGGATTTCAACAAACGTTATGTCTTTCACTTTGTTTTTGGCACCCACCAAAATTCCTACAATTCCACTACCACTACACAAATCTACCACCCTGCCATAATTGCTAAGGTGTACAAAATTAGCAAGGGCTACAGCGTCACTCGTAAAGCAATACTCGTCGGGATTTTGGATAATATATAGTCCATTATACTGCAAGTCATCTAGTCTTTCGCCTGCTTTCAAAAGCCCACTATGATTGTTCTTTTCCGTCTCCTCTCTTTCCATAATATCTCTCAATATTTTTTCAATTAATTATTTCTTATTTTTATTCTTTTTGCCTTTGAATTTGTTTGGCACAAACTTACCAGTTTTATTGTCGCCCTTTTGAGAATTATTTGTCGTCATGCTTTCTTTGCTTTTCTTAAAATCCTCTTTATTTGGCTTTAAATTCTCTTTTTGCATAGTATTATTCAAAGCATTCTCTTTTGGCAAAACTTCAATCTTTTCCAATTCATATTCGTTAGTTTTTGATTCGTTTTCGCTATCAATTCTGACTGTTACTATTTGTTTCAAAATATTATTATATACTACGCTACCCACTCCGTCTGGGGTCTTTACTTTGGCATTAAGTTTAGGCATCTTGGATGACATCTCGCTATATGCATCATTCTCATAAGCCAAACAACACATAAGCCTGCCACATATCCCACTTATCTTGGTTGGATTAAGTGATAACCCTTGTGTTTTTGCCATCTTGATACTTACTTTGTCAAAGTCGTTTAGATACTTTTTGCAACAACATTCTTTGCCACAAAAACCTATCCCCCCTATCTTTTTTGCTTGGTCTCTAATGCCTATCTGTCTAAGTTCAATTCTCAATTTTAGTTGACTAGCCAAATCTTTGACAAGTTCCCTAAAGTCTACCCTATCTTCACACACGTAATTGATTATTACTTTGCTTCCATCTAGCGTATAATTAACATCCACAAGTTTCATCTGCAGAGAATATTTTTTGATAAGTTCATTTGTTAGATTGACCACCTTATCCTCTTTGGCTTTTAGAGCAAGGGCTTTTTCTTCATCCTCTTTTGTAGCAAGTCTTATCACCTTGATAATTTCTTCATCTTCTATGTTTTTGCTTAGTTCTGACACATACGCCATTTCCAAACCTCGCACGCTCTCTACAACAATTTTATCTCCATTGCAAAATTCGCCATCTTCGACTTCTGCCACATAAACCTTGCCACCTTCTACAAATTTTACACCTATTTTTGACATAAAAATTTTACCTCCAAAATATTCAAAAGCAATTGGTCAATAACTCCTGTTATATTACAATTAAATTCTTGCTTTTGATATACTTCATTTATTAATTTTGAAATTTTTTCTATCATTTGTGAATTATATACTTTCTTCAAACTCTCATATTGTTTACTCAAGTTTTTGAAATATACACTATCTGAATTACCATACACGGCGATATCTCTAAACATCGAAAGCATTGTGTCTAAGAAAAATGGAATATCTTTCTTCAATTGCAAAATACGACTACTAAACACAATTACATCTTTGGATGATTTCAAATTTGTGATAGTATCAATTGCTAGATTAATAATATCTTTGGCATCTTTATTTTCTGCAATCTTAATGGCTGTAGACAAGTTTCCATCACACATATTAGATATCAAGTCTGCATCACCAATTTTTTTGTCCAAAAGGAATTGATACACATCTTTTGTCTGCAAACTTTTCTCAAATATTTTCTTGGTTCTACTCAAAATTGTAGATAGCACCCCACCTACATTTTTGGCAGTTAAAAAGAATACTACATTGTGTGGTGGTTCTTCGATAGTCTTCAAGATTTTATTTTGACCTTGAGGCGTACATTCATCAAAATTCTTCAACCAAAAAACTTTGTACTCGCTTTCTATCGGTCTAATGTATGCACTCTCGACAATCTTCTCTATGTCTTCTACAACCAGACTTTTTTCATCCTTAGGATATATTTCAAAATCCACCATATTGCTATGTTCTATTTTTAAACAATTAACACACTTGCCACAAGGTGCATTTTCTTCTACACAAAACATCTCCTTGATAGCAAGACCACAAAATTCATCCAAAAGCATCTCGTCTTTTGAAACAATCAAATATGCGTGTGAAATAGTCCCCCCTTGCAAATCAAGAGATAATATCTTGTGTGTTTCGCTTTTTTTATATAATTCAACAAATTCCATAGTTTCATTTTAGCACAAATTCCTTCTTTATTCAATCAAATGGAAAAATATAGATGGAATATTTTGATATTTTTTGCACACGCTATCTAAAAAAGGAGCGAAAAAATGACAACCAATGCAAACATTTTGCAAGTAAAAGAAAAGATATTATCACTCAAAGGCAAAAACATACAATTAAAAGTAAACAAAGGTCGCAACAAAATTGTTACTTTGACTGCCATCATCGACCAAGTTTATCCTAGTATGTTTGTAATAACTCCCACATCCACTGTTGACCTTGATAGAAAAAGTTATTCATATAACGATGTATTGTGTGGAGACGTCAAATTTTTGGAAAACTAAAAAAATACTCTATTAAAATGGGCGTTTCCATATAATAGAGTATTTTTTTATAAAACTTCCAATTTTAAGGCAACTACGCCATACTGACTCTCTTCTTCTGGCGAATAATATGTATGATAAACTTCTTCGCAAGTATCTGCAGTAGCACCAGCCTCAAGGCCCAAACTCTCAAGTGACAAAACACTAGCCATCTCTCTAAAAGTATTGAAATACTTTTTGTCTACCACTCTACACACAATTCCATCAAACAAATCGGGTAGTTTTCTAAACAATATACTATCGCCTATTTGAATGCCTTGTCTCTTTTCGTCATTAAGTCGTACTTCCCAAGTTTTCACCTTGCTCTTAATTTGGTCAAAAGGAAGTTCTTTTAATTTCATCACTATCATAGATTGTCTCCATCCTTTTTATACTAAAATTATAACCAATTAGAAACTTTGTGTCAATCAATTACACTAAATCACCCTACAAAGCAAACATCCAGCAATAGCACCTAATAAATTTGCAATTACCCCCACCACGATTGCATATCTAAATTTGGTTATCTTTGTTTTGCCAAAGTACACTGCTGTCACATAAAATATCGCTTCGCTACATCCACAAATCACACATCCTGCCCTAGCAATATAACTATCTACCCCATAAGTTGCGAAGATATTCTCAAGAATTGCAAGTGCGCCACAACCAGAGAAGTTTTTGATAATAACCAATTGCGAAAGTTCTCTAGGAATGCCCACAAATTCAAATACAGGAGAAACCAAATCTGAAAACATTACACTAAGCCCACTTACATCCAAAATCTCAAGTGCTATAAAGATAGTGGCAATATATGGAAAGGATGTTAGCACCAAATCAAATGAAGTTTTGGCACCCATCACAAAACTATTGTATGTATTATTCTTTTTGATTAAACTATATAGCAAAAGCAAGATAACCAAACTGGGAATTATATATTTACTCATAATTTATCCTTAAATATTTTTGAAAATAATTTAACTAATATCACTCCAGATAGCGTACTTACAATTGTCGCTATTATTGTAGGCAAAATTATATCTGTAGGGAATGCACTGCCTGCAGATATTCGCAATCCAATAATAGTGGTGGGAATGAGTTGCAAACTGGTGGAATTGAGAATAATGACCATTATCATTGCCGATGTAGCATATTTGCTTATACCCTTGTCCAATCCATATATCGCATTCATTCCACTAGGAGTGCTCGCATTGCCCATTCCAAGAAGATTGCTGGTAATATTAATGGCTATTTGATTTTCTGTATACTCATCAGTTTTGCCAAACAAAAGTCTAATAATGGGGCGAAACAATTTGCTCAATTTTTTGTCAAGTCCAGTTTCTTCTACAATCTTAAGTATCCCCAGCCAAACAGTATAAATCCCCCACAATTTCAAAGCGAGAGAAATAGCTTTGGTTCCACCATTAAATAGAGCCTCCATTGTAGCATCAACGTTATTTAGTAATAACATTCCCATTCCAACAAGCATTACACTTGTCCACACAAAATTCATATACCAAAAACCTCACAATTTTAAAAATAAACTCTTTACAAAAAAAATAAGTTATTGTATACTTTCTATGTATTTATACTTAATTATTTATATGTAATAAAAAAAATTTTTAGAAATATTTTTCGATTATTGTTGTTATTGGAGGTTTTTATGAAAGAGAAAAATAATTATTATATATCCACCCCTATATACTATGCTAGTGGCAAATTAACAGTGGGACATTGTTATAGCACAGTACTTGCGGATATTTGTGCTAGGTTTCATAGACTAGAGGGTGACAACGTTTTCTTTGCGACAGGTAGCGACGAACACGGATTAAAAATTGCTAGAGTGGCTGAGCAAAATGGACTAACCCCTCAACAATTTGTAGACAAAACAGTTGCGGACTTCAAAGATATTTGGCAAAAACTTGGCATCACCTATGACAAATTCATCAGGACTACCGACAAAGAACACGTCGAACTTGTCAAATATGTTTATGACAAACTATATAATTCTGGAGATATCTATCTTGGCAAATATGAAGGTCTTTATTGTGTGCCTTGCGAAACATTCTTCACAGAGAGTCAATTGGTAGACGGCAATTGTCCAGATTGTGGCAGACCTGTAGAAAAGACCGAGGAAGAGTGCTATTTCTTGCGTTTGAGCAAATACCAAAAATTTTTGGAAGAACATTTTGAGAAAAATCCAAATTTCCTAGTTCCTGAAAGCAGAAAAAATGAAATTTTCAATAATTTCATCAAACCGGGAATTTCTGATTTGTGTGTATCGAGAACAACCTTTGATTGGGGTATCAAACTTCCTTTCAATGACAAACACGTAGCATACGTTTGGATAGATGCTTTGCTTAATTATCTTTCCGTGCTAGGTTACAATACCGACCACGATAGCGATTACCAAAAGTTCTGGCCTTGTGACGTTCACGTCGTTGGTAGAGACATCACTAGATTCCACGCTATCATTTGGCCAATTCTGCTTAAAATGCTTGACCTACCAACGCCTAAACAAATTCACTCCACTGGATTTATTACACTCAAGGGAGATAGAATTAGCAAATCAAAGAGCAATGGATTTAATCCTTTGAATTTGGTTGATAGATATGGTGCAGATGCACTTAGACATTATCTTGCCAAATTTGGACCTATATATAGCGACTGTCCTTATACTTCAGAGCAATTTGTCAATACTGTCAATAGTGACTTGTGCAATGACTTAGGCAATTTGGTCAGCCGAACTCTAGCGATGATATCTCAATACAATGGACAAGTAATTCCAAGCCCAAAACTTCACGACCAAGAAGAGCAAAATATGGAAGAACTATGCAACAATTTGCTTGGCAAGTGTAGAGAACATATGTCAGGTCAAAGGATTGATTTGCTTTCTAATGAGATATTTGCAGTAATTAGAAGTGCTAATAAATATATTGATATCACCGAGCCTTGGAAACTAGCAAAAGACCCAGACAAAAAGGATAAGTTGGATACCGTTCTATATACTCTAAGCGAGACTTTGAGAATAGTAACTACCCTACTTCAAAGCATTATGTTCGAGATTCCATCCAAAATATTTGAGAAATTTGGATATCCAGAAAATTTGAGAACATTTGCAAGCATAGAAAAGTTTAGTCACGACAATCACTCTTTCACTGTCAACAAAGGTGAGAATTTGTTCCCACGACTAGATATTGAGAGTGAAATCAAATATCTTGACACTCCAAATGCTACAGAGCAAAAAGCAGAAAAGACAGAAGAAATCAAAAATGAAGACAAAATCAATACAACAACATTCATATCTATAGATGACTTTGACAAAGTCAAATTGCTAACTGGCAAAATTATAAATAGCGAATTTATCGAAGGTGCTGACAAACTTTTGAAAAACGCCGTTAAAATTGGCGATGAAATTAGGACAATTTGCAGTGGAATTAGAAAGTATTATAGCCCAGAAGATGTAATTGGCAAAACCGTAGTAGTCGTTTCAAACTTGCCACCAAGAAAAATGCGTGGAGTAGAGAGTGCAGGAATGCTACTATGTGCTGTTGACGAGAAAAATGACAAATTAAGCCTTATTACCCTAGACCGAGACTTGGGCGACGGGCTTGAGGTTTGCTAATGATAATAGATACTCACGCTCACCTAACCGACGACAAATTCGATGGGCTCAGGGAAGACATTATTTCAAACCTTGCACAAAACAATGTCGAAAAAGTATTTTGTGTAGCATATAATAAAGAGTCAATCAAGCAAGTTTTTGATATTGCCCAAAAGTACGATAATATCTATGGAATAATAGGCATTCATCCCGAAGATTTGGAAGATTACGACGAGGAAACTATTCAATTAATTAAACAGTACTCCCAAAGCCCAAAAATTGTAGGAATTGGGGAGATTGGTCTTGATTATCATTATAGACAAGACAATAAGGACAAACAAAAAGAAGTTTTTGTCAACCAAATCAAATTG
This sequence comes from uncultured Christensenella sp., assembly GCA_964411325.1. GTDB lineage: Bacteria > Bacillota > Clostridia > Christensenellales > UBA1242 > UBA11490. The sequence continues at coordinate 21,330 of CAYPKM010000010.1, read as the reverse complement.
GCTTGTGAATTGAAACTTCCTATCAGCATTCACAATAGAGAAAGTATTGGAGATATGCTAGAAATTTTGCAAGAAAATAGAGAATTTCTGCGTTATGGTGGTGTTTTTCATTGCTTTAGCGAAAGTGTAGAAACATACAAAATTATTAAAAGTTTAGGGCTAAAAATTGCATTTGGAGGAACTCTTACTTTCAAAAATAGCAAAGTTGCCCCTGAAGTTTGCAAAATAGCAGACGTGGAAGACATTTTAATTGAAACAGATTGCCCATATCTAGCGCCTACCCCACATCGTGGAGAACTAAACGAGCCCAAATACACCAATTTGGTTGCAGAAAAAATAGCATTGCTAAAGGAAATCTCCTTTGATAGAGTGGTAGACATCACTACTCAAAACACCCTTAATCTTTTTAAAAAGGCAAATAAATGAATATACAAACTTTGAATGATTTTAATTTTAAATTTAATAAATCGTTTGGACAAAATTTCATTTTTGACACCAACTTTTTGAAGTCTATTGTCAGTGCAGTAGTTACACCCTCAGATACTGTTTTGGAAATTGGTGCTGGTGCTGGAACTTTGACTTCTATGCTTGCAAGCACAGCAAAAAGAGTGATAAGTTTCGAAATAGACCAAAATTTGAAGCCTATACTAAAAGAAAATTTGAAAGATTATAAAAATTGCGAAGTCGTATTTGAAGACATAATGAAAATAGACATAGCACGCTTGGAAGAGAAATTGGGAGAGGAGTATATAATAGTCGCCAACTTGCCCTACTATATAACCACCCCAATTATTTTCAAATTTTTGGAAAATGCCAAAAACCTAAAATCTATGGCTATAATGGTTCAGATGGAAGTAGCAGAAAGAATAGTTGCCCCTGCTGGTTCCAAAAATTATGGAGCCATCACTCCAGCAATAGATTATAGAGCCAATGCCAAGATTATAAAAAAAGTCGGGCGTCATATGTTTACACCCGTACCCAATGTAGATAGTGCCATTGTCAAAATAGACTTTGTAAAAGACAAATATAATATACTCGACTCAAAGACTCTTGATGAGACTATCAAATGCGTATTCGCTATGCGTAGAAAAACAATTGCCAACAATCTAAAAAGCACTTTTCACTTTAGTCAAGAAGATGTAGAAGAAGTATGTTCAAAGGCAAATATATCTTTTTCTGCTAGAGGCGAAACCCTCAACACCGAACAATTGGTAAATTTATCAAATGAAATTTTTAAGTTTAAACAAAAATAATCAAAAAAAAGAGCCACTATGGAGTGAGTTAGTCTCCGTAGTGACAATAAAAAGGAGTTATTTATAAAAAATAAACTAATATTATTCATATTAGCACTTATAGTTTATCAAAAAGGTAACCCTTAGTCAATAAAATATCGAGATAATTAAAAATTTTTTCGATATTTTTTTATTGTCCATTTGACAAACCTAGTCAAAAAAACCTCAAATTAGTTAAATTAGCCATCAAAATTTAACAATCGCCTTGCACTTTTTCATATATACTATTTAAGAACAAACATAGGTGGTAGATATGAATACTTACAAAAAAACAATTTTTTTAAGCAACAAAACAAGCACAAACAAAGGAATGGCAATTCTGACACTTGCCAAACAGAATCAAGGTGTTTTTTGCACTATCAAAGCCTACAATTTCGCAAAATATCCAAATGTTGTTTTAGGAATCAAAACAAACCAAAAAATCTACAAACAAAATGTCAATTTGGAAAATAATATATACAATTTCTTTATTAATCAAGACATCGACCTCTCCCAAAACATAGGATGCGTGCTTATAGACACTAGTAACAATACCTTTTCGCCAATTCTTTGGGGTAGCGAAAAACAAGAAAACTACAAATCGCAGATAATTAATAACCTAAAAGAAAATATCCAAAAATTAGAAACTCCTAAGCAAAAAGCACCCATCACAATGCCAGCCACCCCACCTAAGAAATCCACTTCCACACCCCCCACACTTGCAGATTTGGGTGAGTGTTATCACCCTTTTGGACACAATAATGACACGCCCACGACCGACGAGAGTACTAATTGCAAACATTTAGACGAAATCGCACAAGTAGCGACTCTTAGCAATTTGTTTGAGAGTAGCGATGAGGAAATAGAGCAAACTATTGACAAAGAATTGGACGAAAAAAAGACGGAACACAAATTCTACAATATGATAGCCAGTCAACTAAATGAATTGTTTGACAAATACCCCAGAGAAGAGAATTTGGAAAATCTAGTAGAAAATAGCAAATGGGTAAGAATTAAATATGACGACAACGACAAGTTTTATGTAGTAGGACTAATATATTTTGACAACGACGTCAAATACATTTGCTATGGTGTTCCAGGAGATTATACAAGTGAGCCACCAAGAGAACTAAGGGAATATAGCCAGTGGTTGCCAACAGACACTATGCAACCATATACCAAAGGTTTTTGGGTAATGTATCAAGATGCAGATAGTGGCGAAAATATTATAATTAATTAAAAAAATTCTCCCTGTCTATAAAGTGCACCCTGTAGGTGGCACTTTATTATCTGAGGAGGGTTAAGACACAAAAAACACTCAATCGAAATTTGAGTGTTTTTGTATTATTATTATTCTAAAATAGTTTCATCACTAGAGCCAAAAGAAAATCCGTTTTCTTCATAAGGCGTTGCTTCAAAATTATTTCTAAATGCGTTAATAATTTCATCTGCATTCATCGTGGTTTCGTCATCAAATTGTTGATTTGATTGAGTCGAATCTTCTTGATTTTCTGCTTGCATCCTTAATTCTTCCAAGCACCCTTCTATGTCTCTCAATTTGTTTTGAGTGCTAGTAAGAGTCAATTCAACATCACTAAAGTCATTTTCCAATCTATTTACAACAAACTTTTGCATCTGCACCTTTACTTCGTATTTGTGCATAGCGTCTTTGTCGCTAATGTATTCATCGACAAGACCTTCCAAATCTCTAAGCAATCCAAGTTGCGTAGTTAATTCTCTCTGAATATTATTCTTTTTGGATATTAACGAAGTAATTTCGCGAGAATAGATATATGCTTGCATTTCTAATGCTTGTATATTTTGATTACTTGACATATTTTTACCTCCTATCTTTCCATCTCATCTTCGGTATTATCAAAAGGAATTCCTCTTTCTACACAAAGATTTTCGAATTGTTTCCTAGCCTTGTACAATTCTAATTGCAAATCATTAATTTGCTTAAGAGTAGATACAATTAGACTAGCTTTCTCATCCTTATCTACTTCTGTCAAAAGTCCACGACCTCTTTGAACTTCAATATCTCTATATGTTTCTCTCATTTCAAAAAGCTCTGTTTCCAAATAATTAATCTTCATCAGCAAGGAAATAATTAAGTCGCCTGTTTCCTCTTTGCTTAAACCATCTATATTAGTATAATCCCCTTCCATAATAATCCCCCTTTTGTTCGTACAATAATTATACATAACACTTACCCAAAAGTCAATATGCAATTTGAAGAAAATATCAAAAAAATGCAAGGTAATCACCGAAAGTATTACCTCACATTTCAATTATAATCTTGCAATCTTTGCAATTACTTTTATATCCTTTAAGAGGAAGACTCGCCCTTATTTTGTCATCTCAAAAAAACAAGTTCACTCTCCATCATCATCAACTCAAAAATCCTTGAATAATCATATCTTCGGCTTCTTTGTCATCAAGCCCCAAAGTCTTTAATTTGATTATTTGGTCGCCTGCAATTTTGCCTATCGCCGCCTCGTGAATAAGCGTTGCATCCACACATTCTGCTACAATCTCTGGCGTGGATATTATTTGGGAATGGTCAAGAAGTATTCCATCGCATTCTACGTGCCCAAAGCACTCGTTTTTGCCTACTAATTTACTATAAAATTCTTGCTTACTGCCACCCCTTGTTACACTTCTGCTAATTACCTCGCAAGAACTATTTTTGCCTAGTAATTCCACATCAAAATTCGTCTTGGCAATTTGGTCAAAGTCTGTTTGTATTTTCTCTTTGATAACTAGTTTGGCGTTCTCCTTTAGTTTTCCCTCAGTCTTTCGAATAGAAGACGACACGCCACCAATTTGAGTGGTCTCCATAATCATACAAGAATTCTCTTCCATAAATACTTGGGTTACTGGATTTAAAATTTTGTCGCCCTTTTGTCCTACTCCAATATGCTTCTCTACATATCTAACTTTGGCATTCTTTCCTATATGAAATGTATGAATGCCGTCGTGAGTACTAGAATCATCCCCATCATTGTGAATGCCACATCCAGCGACTATCAAAACATCACTATTGTCGCCCACAAAAAAGTCATTATACACCATATCCTTAATGCCACTTTCGGTAATAATTACCGGAATGTGTACACTTTCGTTGATTGTATTAGGTTTAATAATTATATCTATTCCACTCTTGTCCGTTTTGGGCACAATTTCTATATTGGCAGAGTTTTTTCGCTCCACACCCTTGCCATTCTCCCTCAAATTGAATGCACCACTAGGAATTTGGTGCAAATCTGCTACAGCCAAAAGCAAATCTTTCTCTATTTTATTCATAGCAATCTCCTTGTAATTTGCTACAAATCTTTGTAGTCTTAATACTTGGCAAAATTTCTTCTCTACTGCCTATCATTGTAATTTTTGAACTATCCATTACGATTATTCTATCTGCGATATTCAAGATTTTTTCTTGGTGCGAGATAATTATATTGGAACACTTATTCTTCTCTTTGTTCTCTTCAAAGGCAGAAATTAGTCCATCAAAACTCCACAAATCTATGCCAGCCTCAGGCTCATCAAACATATTAAGCCTAGCACCTCTGGCAAACGTCGTAGCAATTTCTATTCTTTTTAATTCTCCACCCGACAGGCTATCATCCAAGTCTCTATCTATATAATTTCTAGCACAAAGCCCGACTTTGGACAGATAATTGCATACTTCGGTCAATTTCGAATTGGTCTTTTGAGCCGTAGTCAAAAGGTCTCTAACCTTTAACCCCTTGAACCTAACGGGCGTTTGAAAGGAATACGCAATACCCAATTTGGCTCTATCTGTAATAGTCATTTCTGTAATGTCTACCCCGTCAAAATAAATTTTGCCCGAGGATACTGGGATAATGCCCATAATAATTTTCATAAGCGTACTTTTGCCACTGCCATTATGTCCAGTAATTACAGTTATCTCGTTGTCGCCTATTTCTAGGTTGATATTTTTTAGTATATATTTTTGCTTGCCATCTTCTTCCACGAAATAACAAACATTATCTAATTTTAACATTCCTTCTCCTGTTTTTTAAACTCACTTAATTTGATTATAAGACGATTAATTATTCAAAATTAATTTATCATCTTACAAAAGTGATTATACAACAAAAAATTTAAATTTACTAGTATTTTTGTACAAGTGCATTTGTAAAACTATTCTTGTTGTGTTATTATAAATATATAAACTTGCAAAAATCAAAAGTATTTTTGGAAAAAAAGGACAAACAAATGCAAATAATTGCGACTAACAATGACAAATTAATTAAATATCTAATACACAATATCCAAGGGCTTAGTTTTGGACAAGCACAAAAGTTGCTTAGAAAAGGCGATGTAAAAGTAAATGACAAGCGAACAAAAGAGAATATAAATATCTCTGTTGGCGACAAAATAGATATTTATCTAGTAGAAAAGAGCAAGCCCACAGTAGATATTCTATATGAAGACGACAATGTCTTGATTGTTAGCAAACCCGCTGGCATTGAATGTGCCACACGAGACAAAAGTAGCGACAACACCTATTCTCTAGAAGAGATATTTGAGGAAAAAAATGCCATAGTCGTTCATCGTTTGGATAGATTGACAGAAGGCTTGGTAATTCTTGCCAAAACAAAAGAAATAGCAAGTGAATTTGAGAAGATTTTCCGAACAAGACAAGTTAAGAAGCATTATATCGCAGGAGCTTTTGGAGAATTCAAAGCAGATGGAATACTCAAAGCATATCTCAAAAAAGACAGCAAAAAATCAAAAGTATATGTGTCTGAGAATAAGACCGATAATAGCAAAGAAATCATTACAGAATTTCACCTAAACAATTATTCAAATAATATATCTATTATCGACGTTATCCTACATACTGGCAGAACCCATCAAATTCGTGCACACTTAAGTTTTCTAGGATATCCCATCATAAACGACGCCAAATACGCCTACAAAAGCAATTCTCAAGCAATAATTGATAATACACAGATGACAATTACAAATGAATACAGTGGATACTTTTTGACTGCATCAAAAATTGAATTTAATATTACTGGACAGTTGAATTATTTAAATAATTTGACACTAGAAATTAATCCTAGTTGGATTCCTTTTGCACAAAAAAAAGATGTTAGATAAGAATTTAATTTCTTGTCAAACATCTTTTCTTTTTTATTTCCACAAATCTTTGTATCTGCTTTCGTAATATGTGATTACATAGTCTTTTGCTTTCAAAAGAGTTCTTTCGTTGGCTACGACTTGTGAAGTCATATTATTATACAAATTATCATCCAAACTCAAATCATCATAAATATAATTGAAAATTGATTTGTTGCTCTCTGGAGTGGTCATAGTATTGCATAGAATATATAGTAGATTCTCATCACTAATATTATCTATATTATTTGGCTCTACTATATTTTGAGCTCTACCAGTATGCATAATGATGTGATAGCCATATTCACTAATAATCATAGTCATAGAGCCTTCGCCCTCGCCACCATAATAGGTGTCTAGTCCTCTAGCGCCGTCTGCAAATGGCTTAACCATTTTATCAGTAATATTTTTGTCCAAATTCACAACATAGTCAAATTCACTATTCATAAGACCAGAGTCATCATTAAAGATATATACAAGTTCGTTGAAATTCTTGCATTTTTCTTTCAAATTTACGCCATCAGCATAAAATTGTACGAATTTATATATGTCTTTGGCATATGCTGTATAAGTGTTTTCCTTGCCTTCTACTCTCTTAAAATTGAAACTTGAACCATACTGTCTAAACATTTCTTCGGACATCTCAAAGGTAGATGTAGCTCTTTGAGCGATTTCGTTTAGTCTTCTTTGATAAGTTTTGTTTTGCTTTTTGGCTTCGTCTTCTTCGCTATTATCTCCCGCAATGCCATATTCGGTATTCAAAGATGAAATTTCTGCTTTTTGCTCTTCTGTGAAGTTGATAAGGATATGTTTAACATTGATGTATTTATTAGAAACACTGCCACTATCCTTGTCATCCAAATGATAATAAACATATTCAGAACTTGCACTTTCCATTGCTGTTTGATAAAGAGAAGCATTACTGCTAAACTTTTGATATTGAGCCTTGTATTGTTCTCTGTAATATTCCAAAACCGAATCCACATCTACAGGAGTCTTGTCGAAGAATTTCTTTTCGTATTTCTCCAAATACAAGTTGTTGGTCATAAGTTCTACAAGCCTTTCTTCTTCTGCCAAAAGCACGTCTGCTTCTTTGGTGCTTCTTCCCTCAGATTTTGCCATATCTTGCAAACTTTTGATATATCTAGTCCAAGCTTCGTTAGAAACTTTCTCATCCAAAACTATTCTATAATCCTTTGAGAAATGTTCTGGCAAATTATCTGGAATATATACACTCTCCTCTTCATCTTCCACACGACTAACAGTATGAGTTGCGTAATCATAAGAAGTTGTAGGAGTATACTCTTCTTCCGCCGTTCTCAAAGACGAAGTTTCCTCTTCATCTTCCGTCTCAATAGTCATATTCCATTCTTTTCTTACCTTTTCCTCATAAGTATTGATGGAATCTTGAATATAATCAAATACTTCTTTCTTGATTTCTTTCTTTTCTGCATCGGTAATTTTGTAATCAACATCATTATCAATTTCTTTCTTGACTACATCCATTAGCAATTCTCTATCAATCATACTCTCAATAGTCTTGTTGATAGATTCTTCCAAAGAATAGCCATATGATTGATAATACTGATATCCGTAATTACTAAAGGCATTGATCAAATCTTTCTTTGTAAATTCTTTGATATTATTTTCTTTGTCGCCAATAGTCGCAATTATTTCTTTGTAATATCTTTCTTTATCTATTTGCAACCAACTACAGCCTGTCAAACAAAAGACACATAGTGCCAATGCACAAAGACTAGTTAGTACTTTTTTAATTATCTTTTTCACAATAATGCCCCTTATATAATAATTGTACTCAAATATTTTACTATAATAATGTCCAAATTGCAAATATTTTTATCATAAACATTCAACAAATTGCAAATAACTTATCAAAAAATCAAGCATTTCACTCTTTTCAACACCCAAAATCTCAATAGTTGGCGTATCTGAAAAATTAAAATTGACATATTGAGAGTATTCTTCCATAGAATACTTGAGCAATTCACTTGTAATTGAACTCTTATCTTTCAAGACAACAGCACATTTATCTTTGATAATCACTTTGGTAGCATTTATCTTGCTACACAAATTTTTGATTAATCCAATTTTGGCTAGATTTATTAGTTCTTGAGGTAAATCACCATAAATATTTTCGGTATTACAAACAAACTCAATGTATTTTTCACTGCTATCAATGCGTGAAATATCCTGATACATTTTCATTCTTGCCATAGAAGATGGCACATAATCGTGAGACAAAAAGGCAGATATATTGGTTTCAATTCTCACATCGCTCTTTTCTACTACTCTCTGGTTATTAATTTCCCTAATGCTACTCTCTAGCAATTGGACATACATATTATATCCAATCTTCTCCATATGCCCACTCTGTTCGGCTCCAAGTAGTGTTCCTGCACCCCTTATCTCCAAATCTCTCATAGCAATCTTAAATCCACTACCCATTCCACTAAATTCTTTGATTGCTTGCAATCTTTTGTATGCGTTTTCTGTCAAAAGTTTTTTGTTGTCAAAAGTAAAGTAAGCATAAGAATTTTTGTTTGACCTGCCAATTCTTCCCTTTAATTGGTACAATTGCGAAAGCCCCAACATATCTGAATTAATGACTATTAGAGTATTAGCATTTGGCAAATCTACACCATTTTCGATAAGTGTAGTCGCCACCAATATTTGAGTCTCTCCCGAATACAATTTAAATATCTCTTTTTCCAATTCATTTGCTGTCATTTGACCGTGGGCGACACCTATACTTGCTTGTGGAGCAAAGGTAGAAACAAGAGAAGCAAACTTATAAATAGTCTCAACCCTATTGTAGATAATTAATACTTGACCACCCCTGCCAAGTTCGAAATTAATAGCTTTTTTGACTATGTCGTCACTATATTCCACCACTTGTACGTCGCTTGAAATCCTCTCTACTGGTGGACTTTCTATCACACTTATATCCCTAACCCCAATAAGTGACAAATTAAGCGTTCTTGGAATTGGTGTTGCACTAAGAGTAAGCACATTTATAGATTTTTTGATGTTTTTGATTTTGTCTTTGTCTGACACTCCAAATTTCTGCTCTTCATCCAAAATCAAAAGCCCCAAATTTTTGTACTTAATATCACCGGCAAGCAATTTGTGCGTACCTATTATCAAATCAATTTTTCCATCTTTCAAATCTTTTTTTATTCTAGCAATCTCGCTTGCACTCTTTAGTCTATTGATAACTTCTATTTTTACCCCAAAATCGCTCATTCGCGACTTGGCAGTAGAGAAATGCTGTTCGCTAAGAATTGTTGTAGGGCACAAAAAAGCCACTTGTTTGCCCGACATTATTGTTTTGAATGCTACTCTCAAGGCGACTTCCGTCTTCCCAAATCCAACATCACCACAGACAAGCCTATCCATTATTTTGCCTTCTTCCATATCCTTTTTGCAATCTTGTACGGCTTTTAATTGGTCGGTAGTTTCGTTAAATTCAAAGGAATTTTCGAAATTTTCTATTATCTCGTCGTCTTTTGTATACTTGTATCCACTTGCATTCATCCTTTCTCTATACAAATTAACCAAATCGAAGGCTATTTTTTTGACAACTGCTTTTACTTTTGCCTTGGTCTTGGCAAATTCCACCCCGCCGATTTTATTAAGTGATGGGGCTTTGTCTGAACCCAAATATTTAGATAACTGATCCATATTTTCTACGGGCAAATACAATTTGTCATTATTTTTGTACTCTATTACTACATAATCTCTAAGTGAATTGGTAAGTTTGAGAGTTTGCACACCCAAACATCTACCCACACCGTGAACATTATGCACCACAAAATCATCTTTTTGTGGAATTTCTCCATCAAAGAAATCCACCTTTGTATTATCCACCTTTTTCCTTTTGCCAATAAGCGAATTGGTAGAAATGATAATTAATTTTTCGTCTGGCAAAATTATATCAATAGGATACTTTTTGGTAAGCAAATTCACATTGTTTTTTATACACAAAGACATCGAGCCAAAAGTATTAAACGAAACATTAATTTTGTTGAGAATTTGGCTAAACTTAGGGACATTCTCCTCACTGCCTATACACAAGATAATTGTATAATCTTGATTTTTGAAATTGATAATATCTAGCCCCAATCCATCCAAATAATTGGCATAATTCATTGGAGGCAATGTTCGAATAGAAAATACCTTTTTAGGTGAAAAAAGCCTATTTGCATTGGTTATATAATGAAAGGCGATTTTGGACTGATTAGAGTATTTTAGACAAGATTTCATATCCAATTTTGAACTTAACATCAAAACATTTAGAGGATACTTCAACTCAGATATTTTCTCATTGTAGTTTTTGACAAAACTTTCCAATTTATCATAAATCGCCTTTGCTCCATCAAAAGCAATCACGCCATTAGGCACATAATCAAATATGCTAGAATAATTGTCGCTAACAATAGCCATAAGCCTATAATCATTACTCTTCAAAGCACACAAATCTTCATAAGTCTCATCATATTTCAATTTGTTTTTTGCATAAAAGTCATCTATGTCTTGCTTAGTACAGAAATTAAAAGAATTAATTCCCAAACTCAAACTTTCCACCTCATTTGAGGTAAGCATTGTAATTGGGTTGAATTCTTTGATATTTTCTACACAATCAAAATCAACAAAAATTCTAATTGGCTTGTAACTGGCTGGATACACATCTATTATATCTCCACGTATTGAAAATTCATTGGGAGAAGAAACCAAATCTACTCTATGATAATTCATTGCTATTAAATCTTGCGAAAATTGAGAAATAGAGATAGCATCGCCTTTTTTCAAGACTTTGGATACAAGTTTGTCTTTTTTGGGAAACTTACCAGCCAAAACTTCAGGAGTAATAACCAAGGTATTAATTTTTCCATCTTTAATGTCATTCAATATAGCCATAACTTTTTCGCTACTTTCAAATTCGCTATTCATTGGGGTAAGTGGAGACGAAATGTACTGGCAGAACCTGCCCATATCATTAAATTTATCGCATATGTCAATTATTTTGTCTTCATTTTCCACTACAAAAAAAAGGAAAGCACTATCATCCAGAAGTGCTATTTTTTCGCCAATATTAAGTCCAAAAACGCTTATGTCTTCACCACTTTCTATAGCGTCTTTCAAAAGTTTAAAATTGCCACTCAAAAATTTTTCAAACATCTAAATTCTATTGACATCCAATCCTTCTATTGTTTTGTTTTTTATGAAATATTCAATGACTTTGTCGGTCTTTTCAAATACTTCATCCAATTCGCTTAGTCTATCTTTAGGAATACTTCCTAGCACATAACTAGCAAGGTCTTGATTTGGGTGTGGTCTGCCAGCACCAATCCTAAGTCTTGGGAAATTTTCGCCAATCTTTTGGACGATATCTCGCATTCCATTATGAGTACCCGCACTGCCACGTGTTCTAACCCTAATATTCCCAAAGTCCAAATCTATATCATCTACAATCACAAGAACTTTTGTGGTATCTAATTTCAATAAATTCACACAAGCCTCTACACTTTTGCCACTTGCATTCATAAAGGTCTCAGGCTTAATAAGTACTACCTTTTCGCCATCAACCATACCTTCCGCTACACTTGCAAAGTATTTGTTTTTGGAAAATTCCAAGCCACTATTCCTTGCAAAATGGTCTATTGTCAAATATCCCAAATTATGTATTGTTTTTTCGTAATTTTTGCCGGGATTACCTAGCCCCACTACTACTATCATTGTTTTCTCCTAAATTTGTATTACTTTTGATTATGCTATCTGCTTTTACATTATAATTGCAAATATAACACTTGTTCTCTATCACTGTATTTTCTTCTATCAGACTATTTTTTATTTCCGAAAATGACCCCACAAATACATTTTGGGATATAATGCTATCCTCTATTATGCTATGCGAAAGGCAACTACCTGTCATAATCTTGCTATCAGCAATTGTATTGCCCTCTTTAAGTATTACACCACTGGCAATGGTCGTCTTACCCTTTAAAGTATTATTTGGATATATCTTGACACCATAATCTATATCCACAAAAGGCTCTATGTGGGTATTTGTCGGACTCACAATATCCACACCATTAGCAATGTGAAAATTATTAATTCTTTCACTCAAAATTTTGAAAGCATAAGTGAATTGCGACTTGTTTTCAACTATATAAAAGTCTTCCAAGCCCCCAGCAAAAACGCTATCCACAAATGGATTTTCTTCCTTTAGCAAATAAGCATTCTTGACCACATATCCCATATGTAATTTGCACAAATTCACATTTTTAATTATGGAATATTCTATAATATCTGCTAATGTTTGATGAGATATAAGTGGAGTGGATGAGAATAAAATCAATGTATAATCAAAAGACTTGTTGATATTTTCTTTTGCCACTTCCCAAATATTATTAGATTTGTCAAAATCAACAATATTACAAGGAATATTCTCACAAGCAAATTTAACCCACTCTGCCAAAGTTAGTCCCAAAATTTTGCCATCAAAAGAATTTTTGGTTCCCTTAGTATTCAATATCAAACACTGGAAACTATCTTTTTTGACTCCTTGAATTTTGATATTTAATTTCGTTTTTGTTTTCATTTTTCACCTTAATTTTTTGAAAAAATCACTAATTATTTGTGAGCATTCCTTTTCCAAAATTCCACCCACTATTTCGCATTTGTGATTAAAATTATTTTGGGTCGCTAAGTCTTTGGTTCCAAATCTCAAATCACTGGCACCATACACAATCTTTTTTATCCTTGCACTCAAAATAGCCCCCATACACATAAGGCACGGCTCTTTGGTGGTATAAATAATAGCCCCATCAAGCCTATTTGTATTCAAGATTTCATTTGCCTTATTTATAGCCAAAATTTCTGCGTGATCGCAAGTCTTTTGATTCTTTTCTTTTTGATTGTGTGTACAGCATATCACCTCATCATTATAGACTATGACTGCACCTATTGGAATATCTCCATACTGCTCACACTTCTTTGCCTCATCAAGAGCAAAAGACATTATCTCAAAATCTGTCATACTATCCTCATTTGTGATACAAAATATTGTTTGAAATAGTGCTAGCCCTATACACTTGTTCCAGTAGCATTATTCTGAATAATTGATGTGGAAAAGTCATTTTGGAAAAACTCATCCTGAAATTTGCCATACTCTTCACTTCTTCGCTTATTCCATAACTACTGCCAATCACAAATGTAATAGTATCATAATTGAGGCTAATACTCTCTATCTTCCTAGCAAATTCTACGCTATCTAGTTCTTTGCCCGAAATATCCATAGCCACAACAAACCCACTCAAAACATTTTTAATCTTGTTTCCCTCTTTCACCAAACATTTGGAGATGTCTGCTTGCGAGTAATTTTTGGGCAACTTTTCTTCTGCCAATTCAATGATATTGATAGTATGAAATCTGCTAATCCTTTTGACATATTCCTTTTCACAATCGGTCAAATATCTTTCTTTCAAATTACCTACTACTACAATATTAATCTTCATAAAAGCCCCCAAATATAGGTAAAAAATGTAACTACACCACCCAAAACTATAGATGCGTACAAAAATACTTTGTCTATAGGTTTGACTTTGTATCTATACTTTTCTTTGGGCAATACAATATCTATTGGATTATCCATCTTTTGATAATTCAAATTAAGCAATGTGCTATTTTCCAACAAATCTTTTATTTGGTTTTCTCTATCCAAAACAATGTGGACATCGTCGTCAATAGTTGGCGAGAAGTAGACTTTGTTGATAGCTTTGCTTACCTTTTTCAACATAGATTGTTTGTAAAGAAGCCAGATAAACAACCAAAGCAATGCCACAACAGCAATCAAAATTAGTGCAGTACAAATAAACACGGTAAACCAGTCATTATTCAACAAAAACATTTGCAATTTGGTCAAAATATCTCCCAATGCCCATCCCTTAACTTCGGCAAATTCGAGGTAAATACTTATGAAATTATTGGTAAAGTGAATAATGACTGCTGGGAAAATATTCTTGGACACAACAGACACAAATCCCAAGATTAGCCCTATCACAAAAGCATAAAACACTTGATTAATATTGAAGTGCAAAAGACCAAACAGCAAAGAAGAAATAACAATTGCCTTTTTGAACCCCATATGTTTAATACCCTGCAAAACCACGCCCCTATGCAAAAATTCTTCACAAAAAGCAGGAAGAATAGCAACAGTGAATATCTGCAAAAAGAAATTGCCTAGAGAATAGTAATCTGCATCTACACTCGTTCCGCCCGGATATCTATAACCCGTAAATTCCAATATCCCACTAAAAAGAGAAGAAATAGCGATATTAATAACAAAGCAAAGTATCCCCAATACAAAACTAATAAGAACGGTTTGAATATTAATCTTTTCGTAATTACAAGACTTGAAAACTTGTCTAGGTTTTACTTGCAAAAACGTACAACTAAGAAATAATGGTATGCAAAACAAAACAAATACCTGTATTACAAATGAGAACCAAAAATCACCCCAAATACCGGGTAGAACATATCCTTCGGAAGCGTATATTCTAAGCACACAAAATAGTGCCATACAAATATAATATATGGCAAAAGTTTTGAATATTGATTTGTTCTTTTCTTCAACTGTATAAAATTTCATTTATGCCAAAAACCCACTTATTGTATTAATCAGCCAAATAAGCCCCGCCAAAACAAAACTGCTCAAAATAAATATTTTTTCTACATAAGTAGCATTCTTCCACAAATCCTTTAGCCTCAATTTCTCAGGTTCATTCAATACTACAGGCTGAATTGTCCTAACCTTTTTCTTCTTCTTTGGGTCATAACGGAAGAAATTTTTGTTTCTAAGGTATTTAAGCACCCAAAACAAAATAGCAACTAGTACTACACCCAAAAGGAAAAGAAGGATTGGGAATAATTGTGAAAATACATTATAGTATATGGTATTGCCACTAGACAAATAACTAACAATATCAAAAGTGCTAAATAGCAAAACAAACAAATTATTGAAAAAATGCAATATGATAGAGTAGACAATTGAGCCTCCCACACAAACCAAGAAGCTAAGCATAATTCCAACAATCAATTGGTAAACAGTTTGTTGCAAAGCCCCATGCATCAAAACAAACATTATAGTAGTAAGGGTAATAGTTGCTACACCATTAAGTTTGGAAGACAAACTCTTTTGTATAATCCCTCTAAAAATAAGTTCTTCAGCAATAGCAGGAAGAAGTGCATATATCAAAATGCCAAGCAAGAAGTAAAGTCCGTTTGACTGCATTTTGTTCATAAGCGGAATGGTGTTGTCAACATTATACCCCATTCCCGAAAACCAATATTCTATCAAATTCATAAAAGGTGTAAACAAGAAAATGCAAATAACAGCAAGCACCATAGAAATAGATATTGGAAGCAGACTAATCTTTTGCCCATCAGACAAAGCCTCTTTAGGGCTAAGTTTTTTTGTACGAGTATACACCAAGAAAAAAACAATAAAAATAGTTGGGCTAAGCAAGTATTTAATTATCGTCACAATATCGCTACTCAATAACACATCAAATGCAATACCAGATGTCGAAGAGACAATTGCTAGGACTATCTCAAATACTATCGACACGCCAATGACCGAAATCAACAAAAAGAAAAAACACTTGAAAGCGTCTATCAAGGAATATTCATTTTTATCTACAACTTCTTTTTTTTCTTTCATAACAAATCCTACTTGAATTTTTGTTAGTACCAAATCACATACTTCATTCAAAAAAATCAATATTACAACGTTTTTTATTTTTCCATATTCAAATATATAATACTATATAATTTAGATATAATCAAGTTTTTCGGCGAAATTTCTATAATTATAAATTTCATAAATTCCTGACATTTTTCACTCCAAAAAAAAGAGAGATTGAAGAAAAGCCCCCAATCATCTCTTATCTATTATTTCAATTTTGTAGCAATATTCATCACTTGGTCATTGCAGACAATTTCAAAAGTAACTTTGTCTCCAGCCTTACATTTATAGAGTTCATTTTTCAAATCTAGAGTATTGACAATGTCTTTGTTATTAATTTTGGTAATGACACTACCTGCCAAAATTTCAAACTTATTTAATGGACTACTATCTGACACATCCAATACATAAAAGCCTTTGTCAAAATTGGTCATATCATAAAAATTAGCAATTTCATTATCAAATCCATACACACCCAAATACGGAATTTCATAATTAATATTTTCTACAAAACTTGCAAGCAATGACTTGAAACTTTTGGAAGGAATTGCAAAACCTATCCCCTCTCCACTGCTAATTTTGAGTGTGTTAATTCCCACCACTTCGCCCTGACTATTTATAAGTGGACCACCACTATTTCCGGGATTTAAACTAGCATCGTGTTGAATCAAATTTTGCATATAACCTTCTTTGCCATCATTAGAAACTTTGAGTGTTCTATTGACAGCACTCACAATTCCTTTTGTGAAAGTGTGAACCAAACTCAGACTCAAAGGAGTCCCTACTGCCAAAATTTCTTGTCCAACATCAAGGTCATCACTATCGCCTAATTTTAAGTACGGCAAACACTTTTCGCTTCTTAAAATCGCAAGGTCCAAAACAGTGTCTTCATATATTATCTCTGCACCCACTTTACTTTTATCATATAAGTACAATGTAATATTTTCGCAACCATTGACAACGTGCGAATTTGTCAATATATACCCACTTTTTGTCACGCACACACCACTTCCTACCGATTGAGAGGAGGATTTACTGCCACTAATCCCAACTATAGCAGGAGAGACAACTTTGGCAACTTCTGCAATATTATCCACATTTTCTAGCATTATTTCACTACCCACAGCAAGTCCAGAATTAGAACAAGAATATACAAACACACACAAAAACATCATTATCAAAACAAATATCTTTCTCAAAAAAACCATCCTCAAAAAAAGAATTTGATAGATGGTCTACTTAATAACAAACACTGGTCCCACGCCCATTGGTTTGGCAATATCTAGTTTAATATTTACCTGTGGAGTAATTCCCACACTTTCCAAATAATCACAAATAGTATTGTAACAAACCTCAGGAGTATTATTCTCCTCACTTAGATGGGCAAACAAAATTTGCTTGACATTATGCTGTGCAAGTTCTGCTACAACTTTGGCAGAACTAACATTGCTGAGGTGTCCTTTTTTGCTCAAAATCCTAGATTTCAGTATAGCAGGATAAGGGCCATTCATAAGCATCTTTTCATCGTGATTTGCTTCAAGTATAACCAATCTACTATCGAATAGATTTTCTACTACGACATTAGTAGTATACCCCAAATCTGTCACAATACTTATCTTATTATCATTTTCAAAAATATTATATCCTACACAAAAAACATCGTGACTTACTTCAAAAGGATGTATATCAAAAGAACCCAACCTAAAAGAATTATCAAATCTAACGAAACTGCTAGACGAAAGTTTTGTTCTTCGCATTATGCCATCTATAGAATTATAATGACAATATATTGGTTTTCTTAGAGTTCTAAAAAAAGTTTGCAACCCCTTGACATGATCGCTATGCTCGTGGCTAATTATTACCCCCACAACATTATTAATATCCAATTTTAATAATTCTATCTTTTGTGCAAATTCCTTGTAAGCAATTCCCATATCAACAACCAATATTTCATTTTCGTTGTAGACTATGGTGCAATTGCCCTTAGACGAACTTGCAAGAGAACAAACTTTCATTTTAATTTCCTTTCAAATCTTTCTGTACTTTGTCTATTTCATAACCCAAATATTTGGCAATTGTTAGAGCAAAAACAATAGCGGTATAAGGGCTTTGGCTAGTAATAATATTATCGCACACAACCACACTTTTGTCTATATATTTGCCATTGCCAATTTTTTCATACAATTGAGCATCTGGATAGCACGTAAATGTCTTGTTTTCCAAAATATTTGTTTTGCCAAAAACTATCGCAGGGCTTGCGCAAATTCCAGCAATCATCTTGTTTTGAAGATTGTAATATTCTATCACTTTTAGCACGTCTTCGTTATTCCCCAAAGTTATTGCATTATTCATCCCACCACCAAAGACAATTCCATCATAATCTAGATGAGAATAATAATCAAATATTTCGTCTACCAAAATTGGAATGCCGTGACTACCTGTAATAGTTGTATTGCCCACACCCAAGACATCCACCTTGGCACCTATTCTTCTAAGTATATCTATTACACTTATCACTTCTATTTCTTCAAAGCCATCACTAATAATTATCGCTATCTTTTTCATAATACCTCACATACAGATAGTCTATCACAAAAAATGTTTTTTGTTCAAACAAAAACACATTTATTTCAAAAAAGTTTGTATTAATAGAAAAGTATTTTTGCTTGAACTCATTTTTCATTTGTAGTAAACTATCTATATAATAAAAGAGAGAATTTATGATAGATTTTGGATTTATAATTTTGAATAACGGCAGATGGCAAGAGATAGACTTTGCAGACCAAACACATCATTTTTCTGGACACGAAGAATTTGCAAGAGATTATTTAAATAGCAACAAAGAAGCGTTTTCAAACTTTCAAGATTGTGACAGAGAATACTCCAAACAAGCATTTTCTTTTGGCAAGTCTCAAGAATACAACCCTGTGGATTTTTTGTGTGAATATTATGGCTTTATCAAAATTGGAAACAAGATAGGCAATCTTACAAGCAAAACAATTTTGGCATATCCAGAACCTCCAGAATATACCGAAACAAACATTGGGAAAGAGCGAACAAGTATCATTAATTTGTACTACGCTAGAGGGTTTCAAAAAGCGACAATTATACTAGACGAAACCAACGAATATATGTATAGAATGCAAAAAGAAAACGGTCTTTTTAAAAAACTAAAGGATTACGAAAAACAAGACACAATGGAGAAATTATGAATTTCAAAAAAGACAAATGGAGACAAGAAGACATACTAGAATTGGAGAATTATTTGCAAGACCACGCACGCCCACAAAAAGTTGCTTGGACACAAAATATCATTCGCACTTCTCACAAATTATTTGCCATTCCTAGTGGCGAACTTCGAGATATCGCCCATAAAATTTGCAAAGGCAATTATTTAGACTTTTTGGAAAACAATTCCTTTTCGTCTTATGAAATAACCTTCATCTACGGAATTGTGCTTAACAATCTAAAAGACTTTGACCAACTAGTCAAATATTTAAACAAGTATGCAAATTATGTGGATTGTTGGGCACTTTGCGACATTTTAAAATTCAAAACAAAGTATTTTGAAAAAGAATTATTTGAACTTGCTCAACCCCTCACAAAATCCCAATACCCCTTTACTCGTAGAATTGGACTAAAAATAATGTTTGGCTACACATCCAATTTGTCTTTTGCAAGTCTAATTTTTGACACTCTAAATTCGTTTTTTGATGAACAAGAATATTATGTCAATATGATGGTTTCGTGGCTTTTTTGCGAGATGTTTATCAAACAGAGAGATGCTACACTAAACTTTTTGAAATCACACTCACTAAACAACTTTGCCATCAACAAAGGCATTCAAAAATGCAGAGATAGTTATAGAGTCTCACCAAAAGACAAAGAATATTTGCTCACATTCAAAAAGCAATAATACTCATAAAGACAATGCTTTTGAAACTTTGCACAAAACAGCCCCTGTTTATTTTCATTTATAGCATTGCAATCGGTTTTTAAATATGATACAATACTTATATGAAAACATTAAATTTAAGTTCAGTAGAATTATCAAATATAATCAACAATAATGAGTATATTGGAAATGGAAGTTGTGGTTTAGTTGTAAAATTAAACGACGACTTTTTATTGAAATTTAATTATAAGGATTTTATAAACGAATTTGAAATAAACAACAATAAGGTCAACTTACAAAAACTTGGCGATATAACAAACAGAATTGAAGATATAAAGCAAATCAATAAAATTGTATACAAAGATACAGAAACAGCAAGGATTAAAATGATTAAACTTGCAATGAATAAGCAAGAGAATTTAAAACATACAACACTAACACAAGGATTAGTATATGTTGATGATTTCTGTGTTGGTTATATTCTTAAGAATCATAAAAATATGACACCTTTATACCAATATCAAAAAGAAAATAATATTTCTTCTGCCGAAATAGAGATTATTTTAAATAAGATTAAGACCTCAATGGATGAAATGATTAAGAATTATATATATTTAGACGATTTTACCACACACAATATTCTATATAATCCAGAAACACAGCAACTTGAACTTATAGATTTTGAAGACTCTTTATCTTGCTATACTAGAAGAAATGCATCATCAGAAAATGAAATGTTGGAAAGATTTAATAAAATCAAGCAATCCTTTAATCAAAAAGAACTTGATGAAAACACATATAATTTATAAATTTAGACGTATACCCGACTTCGTCCAGTAATGTCGCCTTGCCCCACTAAACACGCTCACAATTTTCAACTAAATAAGTTAGACAAAAGTCCTCAACCTTTTTCAAAAATTTACCCTTTTGCAAAAAAGTAATTATTAAATGGCGATATAGATATAATTAAATAAATTGATGATTTAGTATAGATATAATTAAATAAAATAATGATTTAAGAGTAAAATTCAACAATAACCGTCAACAACCTAGTAGATTTAGATTATAATAATCGTAATTTACTAAAATCCAACAATTTAGAGTGCCATTGCAACTGATGTCAAAATTTCTCAATAGTTATTCCAGTTCAGACAAATCTATTTTATATTTCATTTCTTGCATTTCATCTTTATTAAAAAACATTATCATATAAATTGGAAGATATACTTTTTTGTCTACCACTTCTA
>CAYPKM010000009.1:20867-30818 GCA_964411325.1 uncultured Christensenella sp. | reverse complement strand
TATTGAATTTAGTAAAGTATTTTGTGCGAAAAAGTTTTTTTAATTCAAAAGTTTTATTGAATAAGGTATGGTTTAATAATGCTAAATGCAAGGCGGACTTATAACTTCTGACAATATATTATATGTGAATTTGTGTTTTTTTGTACAATTTTTCGATATAAATATACAAATAAATTGATTATTCACTTGAATTTTGTTATAATTTAGAAAAATCGAAGGTAGTTATTTATGGATGAAAGAAAAGATTATTTGACTTGGGATGAGTACTTTATGGCTATTGCTATTATGTCTGCTAAAAGGAGTAAAGACCCAAATACTCAAGTAGGTGCTTGTATTGTATCTAATGACAATAGAATTTTGTGTTGTGGTTATAATGGTGCACCTAATGGCTTTGAAGATGAAAATTTCCCTTGGAAGAGGGAGGGGAATCCTCTTAATACCAAATATTTGTATGTTTGCCACGCCGAACTTAATGCAATTTTGAATTTTCGCGGTTCACGCAAAGATTTGGAAGGTTCCAAAATTTATGTGGATTTGTTCCCTTGCAATGAATGTGCCAAGGCCATCATTCAATCTGGTATCAAAACTGTAATATACAAATCGGATAAATACGATGGAACAGAGAGTAATATCGCATCCAAAAAATTATTTGACGAGTGTGGTGTTACATATGTTCAATTCAAAGGTAATGACAAAGAGATAGTAATTAATCTATAATTATCGATTATTATGAATATTTATGCACCAAGATTGTATGCTTAGTTGATATGTTTTTTATCAAAGATATGATTATTGAATATGTTTGATATTTCTACTAAATGTTTTTTTTGATAATTGCTAAAATTTATAAAAATATGCGGAATAAAGGCAATCTTTATGATAAAGAAGATAAAAAGTTTTTTTGAAAGTCACAAAAGGTTAGGTGAAATAACTAGGTTTGTAATAGTTGGTGGATGTTCGACTATTATAGATTTTGTTGCGATGAGCTTATTTATTTTTTTATTCAATTTGGAAGTCTATGATCATAGCTTGATTGCGGTTTTTTTGTCTAGTGGCAAAGCTAGTTCGTGGAGTGTGGTTGTTGGCACTGGTGTTGGATTTGTTGTAAGTTTAATATTTAGTTATCTACTTAGCACCTTCTTTGTTTTTGAAAATAGTGGGTATGCCAAAACCGTTAAGGGTGCTAGTGTATACGCTATATTATCCATAATAGCACTAGGTATGCAAACATTATTTATGTATATAGGTTATGATATTTTGGGCTTTAATGAATGGATTTTGAAGATATTAATAACTCTTATAACTATGACTTTCAATTATTTAACTAGAAAAAAATTTATCTATGTAGACAAGAGAGAAACTAACAAAGAAAACGAGCAAGCAGAATAAATCTAAGAGGTAAAACTATGAAAAAGCAAGTAAAGATTAGTATTGTTATTCCAGTATACAATGAACAAGAGTGTATACGTAGGTGTTTTGATGAGGTTAGTGCCGAGTGTCAAAGAATAGGAAAAACATACGAGATAATATTTGTAAATGATGGTTCAAAGGATAAAAGCTTAGATATTCTTTGTGATATTGCAAGTAAAAATAAGCAAGTAAAAGTCATTAATTTTAGTAGAAATTTTGGTCAACGACCTGCACTTATGGCGGGTTTTAAAAGTGCTAGTGGTGAGGCTGTAATCAATATAGATTGTGACTTGCAAGACCCAGTACGACTAATTGGTGACTTTGTTAAAAAGTGGGAAGAAGGCTATGATGTTGTTCTTGGCAAAAGAAAGACTAGAAAGGGCGAGAGCTTTTTAAAAAAATTTACTGCTAAGATTTATTACAAGCTTTTTTCGTGGCTATCCAAAACCAATACTCCTAAGGATTGTGGAATAGCTAGGCTTCTATCTAGAAGAGTGGTTGATGATATTACTAGCCTAAAAGAGCATAATATTTACCTTGCTGGAATGACCGAATATGTAGGATACAAACAAGCTATTGTTGAGTACGATAGGGAAGCAAGAGTTGAAGGGAAAACTAAGTATAGCATAAAGAAATTGGTAAGGCTTGCTATTAATAATATTTTGCCATATTCGTCTATGCCATTGGATATGGTATTTGCTGGCGGAGTAACTATGAGTGTGGGTGGCGTAATAATGCTAGTCACTTTGTTGATACTCACCCTTTGCTGTATCGCTTTTTCTCAGGTGCTTTGGATAATTGGTACAATGGTTTTGTGTACAGGTATTTTGCTTGCTTCTTTGGGTGTGGTTGGAGCCTATGTATTCTTGGGGTATATGGAATCTTTGGATAGACCAAGATATATAATTGAAAGGATGATTAATTTTGATGAAAATAAAGAGTAGACTTATTAGGCATTTTACTGACAAGAAAAATTACTATATTTTAGCTGGCATAGTGCTTGGAATATTTCTTGTATTATTTGCATTTGTTGGAGCCTTTCCTTTTGGTTCAAAAAGCATTGCACACTATGATATGTATGCACAAATATGCTCTTTTACTGGGCTTATTTTTGATGCGTTTGCTGGCAAATCTACTTTGATTTTTTCCAATTTTGTATCAGGTGGTGCCAATATTGTAGGATACATTACATATTTTATTTTTAGTCCATTTTATTTGCTATTATTACCATTTGGAAAGAGCGGAATAATTTATGCTATTAATTTTGTTTTTGTATTGCAAGTGCTTGCTATTGGTTTTACATTTTTATGGTTTGTTCGCAAGTATTTCAAGCTAAGAGACTCAATGCAAATACTATTTGCTATCCTTTATGCTATTAGCCCATATATGTTATATAATTATACTTGGTTTAGTTGGTTGTATATATATATGTTATTCCCAATATTTGTTGATAGATTTATACACTTAATTAAGACTGGAAAAATATTTGGCTTTGTATATGTAGTTACTTCTATGATTTATGCGTGCTTTGGAATGGGTCTGTTTTCGCAAGCTATGTTATTTATCCTTGCAATCTTATTCATCATATTAATGATAAAAGATAAAGACAAACGAAAAAATGCTATATCCAAAACTCTACTTGCCTATGGTATGGCAGTGGTACTATCTTTGCCTTTGTTGTTTATAAATTTCGCCCAATTGCTTGAAAGCTCGAGGCTAGGTAGTAGCTTTACGGATTGTTTCATATATGATAAATTATTTGGCTCAATATGGCATTGGGTGGCTTATTTTCTTGCGGATATTATAACATTTATATTTGCTGGAATGTACATAATTAAGTGTGATAAAAGAAAGCCTATTAATGAGTTTTTGATTGCTTCTTTGGCTTTGAATTTAGCACCAGCAATAATAGATGGTATTTTGCTAATGTTTTCCATGGGTTCATACTTTGGTTATATTACCAGAATGTCGTATATTCTTAGCTTTATTTTAATTATATGCTTTATTCTATATGTTAAGGATATAGAAAGGAAAGATAGTGGTGTGGTTACTTCTCCCAAGCGTAAGAAGTCGATTGGTATATTTGTCGCAATTTGCGGAGCGTGTACAATTGCATATATGTTAGTTATTTATTCTGTTTTAAGCCCGATTTGGGGAAATCTTAATATTTATTTGCAATCGGTCTTGGTATACTCCATAATTCCTTTGCTGATATGTGTTGGAGTGGTGGTTATTAATAATAGGCGAATAGAAGGGAAGACAAGCGTTAGACTATGGAGAGTGTGTATAATAATTCTTTGTGGTGTGCAAATATTCTCAAATTTGCCCTTAGTTTCTGGAGATTCACTGGCGGATAGTAAGTTAATAACATATGTTGCTGAGCAGTCGGAAAATCTTGAAGTAGATTATAGATATAGAATAAAAGATATAGATAGAGCGATTGAATGTAATGATCATTTACTTGCGAGCTTTTCGTCATTCAGTGGATTTTCTTCCTCAATAAATGAAATATTTACGGATAGTGCGGATAGACTTGGGTATTATAGTTCCGCCAATGCTGTTGCATCGTGGGGAGGAACACTACTCTCTGATTCTTTCTTGGGATATAAATATTGTTTATCAAAACATCATTACGAGTATCCTTGGCTAAAATTATTGGACAAAAAAATTATTGGTGATGATGAATATTATTTTTATGAAAACACATTAGTACTGAATAGTGCAATTTTGGTAGATGAGGATAGAACGCTGGACCTTTCGGGGGATATTATGAGCAATACTCAAAGTTTGTTTGAATATCTGGGCGGAAGCGGGATGGTTATAAAAAAGACCAATACTTTAGACTTATTTAAGGATAATCACTTATCCGAAATGGGTATAACGCTAGATTATTCTGAAAGCGAAGAATTATTAAATATTGAATGCGAAGCAAGTGAGTACAATAAGATTATTTATGCTGTTTCAAACGTCGGAAAAAAGAGGTTTGTGGCATATAAACTTGGAGATACATGGGATGAACCGCTGTGTGCTTTGGAGGATACATTTATTACACTAGGATATCTTCCAAAGGACGGTGAAAATCTTAAGGTAAGCATCAATTTTGCAGATAGATATGACGAAAAAGAGATAACAATATATGAGCTTAATTACGATATGGTGGAAGAATTGCTTACCTCGTTGCAACTACAAGGTGTGGACTTTGAGTATACTGCTAATGGCTTTGAATTAAAAACCACAACAGAGGGAAAGAAAGTAATTGTAACCAATAGTAATATTGGTGGATACGAAATAACTGTCAACGATACAAAAATTGAACCAAATGACTTATGCTTTATTGAAATCGACCTGCTTCAAGGAGAAAACAAGGTAATTGCTAAATACGTGTATCCATACACCAAAATTTTGTTTTTAAGTCTAGCATTATGTGCTTTGGGTATTGCGATACTAATTGCTATATATCTGTTTATGAAAAAGTATATATGGCTTAGAAATATATTTTATTATGCTGGACTAGGGTTATTTGGGGTGTTTTTGTGTATATTCTTCCTTGTTCCATCTCTAATATTTGTTGCTAGGGTGTGTTTGCTAAAATTTTAAAGTTATTATGTAAATACAATTTTTAAGCTTTTAGTCATTGTGGTTGTAAGGGTAGAGAATAGTATATATATGATTTTTTAAAGGCTGATATTTATTATTTTGTCAGCCTTTTTTGGAATATTATTATCAGTTAGATGTGCGAGAAATATATTTTTTTTGTTTTGAGTATAAATAAAAATACTCTCCTTTGTTAAAATGGTAATTTTGATACCACGTTAATAAATGAGAGTATTTTTTAATGTAAAATATATAAATTGAAGTATATATACTAATTTATTTAATAGTATTTTTTAGCAATTAGCACTGATAGGAATGAAGTCTAATTTGTCATTCAAAACGAAATTTTTGACATCGTCAAATACTTCATCTTTGTCCAAGTCGTTTAATAATTCGTGTCTGCAACCAAGATAAGTCTTCAAAAATACTTTCTTTTGAGCTTTGCCATATGTAAAGAATAATTTGGCAATTCCATTTTTGCTACCGACAGGGTCGTCAGTCCCCGCAATTATTAGTATTGGCAAAAAGTAGGGGATGTTTTGCAAATTTTTGTAATTATTTCTAGCGTTTTTGAAAAAAGACCAGTAAAAGTTATTTGGAAACATTTTGCCACAAAGTTCGTCTTGCTTGTATTTTTGCCAGTTTTCTTGGCTTTGGGATAGCCAATTTCCGTCTGGGAATTTTTTGCCATAACTTCCAATTGACAATTTTTCTAGTAACTTTGCTTTTGTCTTTTTTCCTCTAAAAAAGCGACAAATTTTGGCTAACTTATAGCCTGCACGAAACGCAAATGAATTGGTGTATGTGGAGCCACAAAGGATTATGTTTTTGATTTTGAATCCATTTTCTACCATATATCTTTGAGCAATCATTGAACCAAACGAATGTCCAAAAATAGATATTGGCAAATTAAATTTTTCTTTGAGATAATCGGTGATTATTATTTGGTCTTGAACGATTTCAAAGAATATATCGCCATCTGAATATCCCATAGGTAGATTATTTAATAGTGCAGTTTGACCGTGTCCTCTTAGGTCACTTGCAAATACAATTATGCCTTGCGAATTGAGATATTTGGCAAATTCGTCGTATCTTTTTGCGTGTTCTTGCATTCCGTGTATTATCTGTACAACGCCTTGTGGATTTTCTACTTTATCCCACAAGTATCCTGCTAATTCAAAATTGTTATATCCTTTGATTTTGATATTTTTCATTTATGTTCTCCTAAAGTTTGTTTGACTGCTCTATGCCAATTGTCTATTAATTGATGTCTAACATTGTGATTCATTTTGTTTGTATAAATATACTTTGACTGTATTAGATTTTTGATATCTTTTAGACTTTTGAAATATCCCAGCGACAAGGCTGTCATATAAATTGTACCCAATGCTGTGCATTCAGAAGATTCTGATTTGATGACCTTTTTGGCAAGAATATCTGATTGGAATTGCATCAAAAATTCATTTCTGCTAACCCCACCGTCTACTCTTAATTCTTTAATTTTGGTATTTGATTCTTTTTGCATACATTCAATTATATCATATGTATTGTATGCCATACTCTCTAATCCCGCTCTGATAATGTGATTTTTGTTGGTTCCACGAGTAAGCCCTACAATAGCGCCTCTTGCAGTACTATTCCAATATGGTGCTCCCATACCGGTAAATGCTGGCACGAAATATACTCCGTTTGTATCTGCTAAATTGTTGCTAATTTCGCTAGAAACCTTGTTGCTTTCCAAAATTTGCAAATCGTCAATCATCCAATTAACAACCGTTCCTGCATTAAAAATACTTCCTTCTAATGCATAAGTAGTCTCATTTCCAATTGTCCAAGCAATTGTTGTAAGCATTTTTTGATTGTGAATAGGGGTATTTCCGGTATTGCTAAGTATAAATGCTCCCGTGCCATAAGTGGCTTTGGCAAGACCTCTTTCAAAACATCCTTGTCCAAAAAGCGAAGATTGCTGGTCGCCGAGTATTGAGCCTACTGGAATATCTCCAAACTGTGTATGTGCTATTCCCAGTTGGCTTCCATTAGCAACAACTTCGGGCAAGATTTCTCTAGGAATTGCGAACTTTTTGAGAAGTTTGTCATCCCATTTGAGTGTGTTGATATTAAATAACATCGTTCTGCTGGCATTGCTGGTATCGGTAATGAACTTTTCGCCTTTGGTTAATTTGTACATCAAATAACTATCAATTGTGCCAATGCACAAATTATCATTTTCAAGGAGTTTTTTTACTTTTGCATTGTTTTCTAGTAACCATTTAATTTTGGAAGCCGAAAAATATGCGTCTACTATAAGCCCAGTAGATTTTTTGATGTATTTTTGAAAAGATTTGTTGATACTTGCGCAATAAGTGGCTGTTCGTCTACATTGCCAAACAATGGAAGGATAAACGCTTTCGCCAGTTTTTTTGTTCCAAGCAACAATGCTTTCTCTTTGATTGGTTATGCCAATGCCGATGATATCTTCGGGTTTGATTTTTGAATCAATAATGGCAGTTTTCATTGTTCTTTCTATGACTTCCCAAATCTCATTTGCATTATGTTCTACCCAACCCGGTTTGGGGAAATATTGCTTAAACTTTTCGTTAACAATATTGATGATTTTGTTGTCTTTGATGTCATAAATGAGTGTTCTTGCACTAGTTGTTCCTTCGTCTAATGCAATAATGTATCTTTTCATAAAAACTCCTATTATTTAGCATTGTTTATTTATTTGATTTTATCATTACTTTTTGAAATAATCAATTTAATTGATATTATTTGACATAATATTCCAAAATAAGTAACATAAAATTAATATATAGCAAATTGATAAAGGTGCAAGATGGAAGATAAGAAGATATATGATGTAGCTGTGTTGGGTGGAGGAGTAGTTGGCTGTGCTATTTTTAACAAATTGACAAGGCTTGGTAGGAAAGTTGTATTGCTTGAGAAAAATAGTGATGTCGCCACCAAAACAAGTAAGGCAAATAGTGGGATTATTCACGCGGGATTTGATGCAAAGCCCAATACTAAAAAAGCCGTGCTTAATGTTCGTGGTGCCAAATTAATGCCAAAACTATGTGCCCAATTGGGTGTGGAACTTATAAATAATGGTGCTTTTGTGCTAGGTAATGATTTGGAAAAAATCAAAGACCTATATAATAGAGGACTACAAAATGGCGTTGATAGCTTGTATATTTTGAATAGAGAAGAGATTTTGCAAAAAATCCCAGATATTAGCGACAAGGTTGAGTATGGTCTGTTTGCAGAAAATTCCTCTATTATATCTCCATATATGTTTACAATTGCTTTGGCAGAAGAGGCAGTTTTGAATGGTGGCGATATTGTCTTTAATTTTGATACAAAAGTTGTAGAGTTTGATGAAAATGTATACGCTTTGAGCGATGGTGAAAAAACTGTTTGTGCTAGAAAAATAGTTTTGGCTTGTGGAAGTGAACATAATGAAGTGGCAAAGATTTTTGGCACTCAAACATATGATATAAAATATCGCAGAGGCGAGTATTATTTGCTAGATAAAGGCAGTATGGATTTGAAATACACTATTTTCCCTCTGCCTGATGAAAAATCAAAAGGTGTGCTTATTTCTCCAACCATTCACAACAATATTATAGTAGGTCCCACAAGCATTTTAACTGATGAAGATGTTGCTAGAACTACTTTTGAGGGGTTGGAAGAAATCAAAGACAAGGCAGGCGAGATTTTGACGGATGTTAATTTAAGGAAAAATATTCGTGTTTTCTCTGGCATCAGAACCATTGTGGATAATGATTTTGTAATAGAAAAAGATAAAAATAATAGAGATGTAATCAATGTAACAGGCATTTGTTCGCCGGGTCTTTCTGCAAGTCCCGCAATAGCCGAAGAGGTTGCTAAATTACTAGGACTTGATGTTGCTCAAGAAAAAGAAATGATAAGAAGGAAAAGTTATCCAAAAATCTCAAGTCTTTCTATAAAAGAGAAAAACGAATTGATAGAAAAAGACGAGAAGTATGGCAAGATTGTTTGTAGGTGTGAGATGATTAGTGAGGCAGAGATAATTAATGCGATACATTCACCACTCAAACCTAGGTCAATAGATGCTATCAAAAGAAGAACAAGAGCAGGAATGGGTAGGTGTCAAGGTGGTTTTTGCTTTTTGAAAGTAATGGAAATAATTGCTAGAGAATGCAATATGACAATTGATGAGGTTACAAAAGAGAATTTAAATAGTAGGATAATAGTGGGGAATATTAAATGAAAGAATATGATGTAGTGGTGATTGGTGGTGGGCCTGCAGGAATGGGTGCTGGCATAGAGTGTGCCAAGACTGGAGCAAAGACACTAATTATTGAGCGAGATAATAGACTTGGTGGAATACTTAATCAATGTATTCATAATGGCTTTGGCTTGCATTACTTTAATGAGGAATTGACAGGCCCCGAATACGCAGATAGATTTGTAAAGTTGGTAGAAAAGTCTAATATTGATGTAATGCTAAATACTTTTGTTACCAAAATTGAAGACAAAAAAATAGAGATAATATCGCCTAGTGGTGTACAAGTGTTATCTCCAAAGTCTATAGTTTTGGCGATGGGATGTAGAGAAAAAACTGCTGGGAATATACAACTCAAAGGTACAAGGGTTGCAGGGATAATGACTGCAGGACAAGTGCAAAAATTAGTCAATTTTTATGGGAAACTTCCGGGAAAAGAAGTTGTGATTTTGGGAAGTGGAGATATTGGGCTAATAATGGCTAGAAGACTTACTCTTGCAGGAGCCAAAGTTAAGATGGTTTTGGAATTAATGCCTACTTCTAGTGGTCTTGCTAGGAATATTCACCAATGTCTAGATGACTTTGATATCCCTCTATTATTTAATTCTACTATATGCGAAGTTGTAGGCAAGGATAGAGTTGAGGGGATTAAATATGCACAAGTAGATGAAAACTTGAAA